>NZ_DAMAUC010000010.1:8950-165258 GCF_032079385.1 Anaerocolumna sp. | reverse complement strand
AACCCCTGTTACCGCCGTGAAAGGGCGGTGTCTTAACCGCTTGACCATGGAGCCGTTTTGCCGAGCAACAAAATGAATTCTAACATGTTCAGCTTATATTGTCAACCCTTTTTTAAAACTTTTTTTCGTTTTTATAAATTGCAATAATGGATATCCGTTATAATTATATGCCTCATTTTATTTTGGTGGTTTTCTATTTGCTCTAATCTCTTATTTCTAAAAACTCTAATATTTGCATCTCTGGTTGCTCCTTCCTTTGATTTCATACTGAATGATCTTCAAGCATTTCTTAATTGATAAATTTAAAATCTTTCCTGTATTTACAACTTTAGTGAGAATTATTTAATATCTATATTAACTTCGTATAAAATGGAGTAGGATTCCTTCGAATCCTACTCCATAATTGATATATTATTTTAAATTACTATTTAATCTTACAACATCTCCAATTGTTTTTAACAGACTCTTATTCATGTCTGTAGTATCTTGACTAACTTCCCAAATCATAATTCCACCAACATTATCACAAGCCCATTGTGTTTTCTTCGTGATAGTGGGAATTCCATTATAATGAGCCTGCATTCCATAAATTACTGAAACATCTGTGTTATATGCATTAGGATTGGCTGCAAGAATTTCATCATAAGATGCCCATGACGGTCTGCCATAGAAAGGTACACCTAATACAACTTTGTTTGCAGGCATATTCCTAGTATTCTTCCAGTAATTGGCAGAATTAACAGCAAACTCATAGGAAGAATGCCTCTCTCCGTCTCCTCCATCATATGCCATAACATTGATAAAATCTACTGCATTAAGTACAGCATCTGTATGAGCAGCCGCGTCATAATAGATATTTCCATCAGGGGTTGCACCACTTAAAACAGCCGATGTTAATAACATATTTTCTTTTTTAAGCTCAGTACTTAAATAAAGCATAAGTGCTTCGTATTGATCTTGAGTAGTACCCGTTCTAGGGTGCTCCCAATCCATATCTACTCCATCAAACCCATACTGTTTAGCCATATTAACAATTGCATCGCCAAACTTTTTAATTTTGGAAGGAGAATTGGTTGCTGCTATGAAAGTGTTTTCTAAAGGTACGTCATTGTAAGACCAGCCACCAATTGCAATAAGTACTTTAACACCCTTTTGATGAGCCTCATTAATTATACTGGTTGCTGTTTCTGGGTTTTCCAATGGGAGAAGATTTCCGTCAGAAGTAGGAATAGCAAATGCATAGTTAATATGAGTTAAGTTATTGTACTGAATCCTATCTGTTTTATTCGTTTCCCAACTTGGATAGTAACCTACAATTTTAAGTTCCGTAGTTCCTGGATTAGGTTCTACTTCATCGGAACTAATCTTTTTCCATACACCCCATTGTCCCGTAGTTCCTGGTTCTTCTCCTTGTGTCCACCATTTCGCTTCCCATATAGAACCGTTATGAGAAACTCGATCTCCGCCGTTATAGACTTTACCAGATTCCCATTGAGCAACTTCCTGAACAGCAAGTTCTATGACATTCGAAAGCTTCACTGATGCTATAGAAGCAACGGGTAAGATTGGCATGGAAACGCTAGTTTTGATTTGTTTCCATACGCCCCATTCTCCGGTAGTCCCTGGTTCCTCTCCTTGAGTCCACCATTTCGCTTCCCATATAGAACCGTTATGAGAAACCCGCTCTCCACCATTATAGGTTTTTGAACTTTCCCATGGAGCAATTTCAGGGTCTACAGGGTCAACTGGATCTACTGGGTCAACTGGATCTACTGGGTCAACTGGATCTACTGGGTCAACTGGAACAAATCCATTGGCAAATACGTCGTTAATCTTGTCAACTAAAGGACTATTAATTATTGACCATTTTTTAAGCTTACTGCCATAATTGGTTACAGTTCCACTTAACTCAACATCTCCATATGCTGTCCAAATAATCGTTCCAGCTAAGTTTTTATCTTTAATATATTGTGCTTTATAACCAATTGACTCTTCATCATCATAACTTAAGAAGAAGTTATCTTTAGTTAGGTAAGGCACCTTTGCCTGAGCATCCCAGTGTTTCGTCCAGCCACTATTAGATTTAAGTGCCGTTTGTTTAATAAAAAAATAATTTGGTACTCCATCATATACATCTCTTGGCCAATTAGTATAATCTGCACAAGTCATAATCGGTCCGTCCGGCTGTATAGTTTCAGCTCTTTTTACAGTCTTAGTATTAAGTGCTGCTGTACCATCTGTTATTATGCCTTTACCATAGAATGGCATTCCCATATTAACTTTATTAAGGTTTACACCTTTTTGTACCAAATATTGATACAAATTATCCCAGTTAAAATTAGGTACTTCTGCACCCGTATATTCATATAGTGGTGCGTTGTGGCCTGCTTTATCTGACCAGCCACCATTAAAATCATAAGTCATGAAATTATAATAATCTACATACTTATTAACTTCATTCCAATTAAAACCTTCAAGTTTCCTTGTATCTGCTGAGAAACATGAAGTAATCAGCTTGTCCGTTCCAATAGCTTGTCTAATTTCCTTAGTCAAAGTAATAAAATTATTATAATCCATTTCTTTACCAGTAAAGTTCATTCCAGTAAATGGTCCTGGATATTCCCAATCAAGATCAATTCCATCAAAGCCTAGTCCAATTAACCGTACACAATCTTCAATAAATTTTGCCTTTTTTACCGGATCAGCTGCAACTTCTGAAAAATGTTTGCACATACTCCAGCCACCTATTGAGGCCATTATTTTAACGCCATTTTGTTTAGCTAATTCTAAAACTCCTGGTGCTCCACCTTCTTTTTTAAGAGGCATTGGCAAAGGTTGATTATATAGTCCCCAACTAGGATTTGACCAGGTATTACCCCATTCCACTACTTCAAAACCCTGTTCCCCTGCTCGTCTGGCAATATCAGCATTGATAGAGTATACCGGATCTAATTCACCAAATAGAATAAATAAATCCCAACTACTGTATATATCAGTATTGAATATTGGAGCTGGCTGTTGTTGTACGCCCTCTTTATAAATATTTTTATTCCTATAATCTCCGCTATGTAGGGAACCATCATTAGCCACTCCAAAGAAAGAATAATTTAAAATGGTATATTTTGAATAGTCAATATTCAAATGCGTTAATGCTCCCGGAGCTGGCAAACCTGCATTGGTGCCTTTCCAGGCATCCCATTGGGTTATATATCCTATTACCTGTTTGTTATGATCTCTAGCTGTTGCCTCGCTATTAGCTTTTACATAAGTCTTACCGGGCAAACCGGTTAAGATCAAACCAATAACTAATAAAGTCATGAATATAGATTTAAAAACCAGATTTTTCTTTATCTTATTATATAGCATTTTTACTCTCCTTTCTTGTCTTCACAACATTAAATTAATTATTAACTTAACACTACTGATAAAACTAATTTGTGGAACTAAATTTATATACACCTCCTTTTATTTTTATATTTTTTTAAAATCCACCTCCTTATCTATGTTTTATTCTTTTAATCTATTTTGCTCATACTGAGTTGACTGCACACACATTTTATTTCTTAACTATTCACTTGCTTTTTATTCTATTTTTAAGCTCTATATAAGCACTGCTTGCAAATGCTATAATCAAAGGGTATACTGCATGAAATCTTATTAATTTTAGTTTTTAGTAGTTTAATGACTTAGTAAATATATTGGGAAGGTACATTTTCTGAATGAATATGTAAAGCTATAAATTAATTAAAAGAAATTTACTTAAAAAATTAAATATTTATTAGTTACTTATATTAATTAGTTACTATTTTATAGAATTTTTTAGTAATTATAGAAATGTTATTATAAATATAACATATTTTAACATTTAGTAAATGTGCTATATTTGGCATTAATTGTATATTTTTGTTCTATTTACTTCTTTTGGTATCAAAATAGTTTTTAATCATAAGTTTTTCGAAATAACAATCGAAATAAAAGCAATTTGTTAAGCACTGAAAGATAAAATATAGTATTAAAATGGCACCTTCTCATTGGAAGATGCCATATAACTTAGGGTAAGCAACCTATAGCTATCATTTTCTTTACTCGAACTTATCCCCTCACTGCAAATGTTCAGACAGTAGAATATGCTCGCTAATAAAACTTTCATTTCAACCAAATTATAATTGATGTTTATAGAGAATATGCCGGTCCAAACCGCCATATTTTTTTACTGTGGTAACAATGCTATAATTAAGACGAATAAAGTTATTTAAGCTGTACTGATTATCCGGATGTACTGTTGCAAGGAAATATTGGTAAGCCGTATCCTTTAAAATCTCTTCTGCTGCTTTCATAAGCTTATACTGAAGTTTATTACCTTGATAATCCTTACTTATCACCACGGTTTCCATATGTGCTACCTGTATCATCTGTTCTTTTGTCAGGTTCAGATATACCCCTAAATTATCTTCTGCCTGATTAGGAAATCTTACAATTAAAAAACCTGCAAGGTTTTGATTATCTGATGCCTTTAATATAAATCCCTCCTTGTCTATATGTCTTGTTATAAAATCAGGTTCATCCATACAAAACCAAGAGGGGTCTTTCAGATATTTGTTGGCTTCTGAATTTAAGTAAGTAATGGCCTCTATATCCTGATAATCTGCTTTATTAATCTCCATATTCATGTATTCTCGATTCTTTCATATTTGTTCTTAATAAATAGCCAAATTCTTTAATACTATTAATTAGATACTTTAATAGTTATTTTACATCAAATTCGAATGCTGCATATCCTATTTTATCATTAAAACTTATCTCTTTAATTAGTCTATAGCGTCCTGTAGGAAGGGGCTTATAATAAGTGAAATAAAATACAGCATCTAATGATTTGCTTGTCTCCAAAATATAAAGCTCGTCTGTCCATCCTAAGTTTATATTGTCATTAATCATGTTGTCAAGTACCATATACCATTAATGATTACTTCTAATTCCAGACGTGATCCCAATTCAATCTCGTTGGAAGAAGTATTTTTTATTGACAATTTTATCATTTCTGTTTCAGCAAGAAGCTCGTTATTATTTCCAATCATTTGAACGTTTTTTAAAGGAGCATCTGTCATGGTGCTTTTATTCATATACTTTATATCCCATTTCCCATCTATCAATGAAAGATATCTATTATTAGTAATATTATTAACAGTAGAATAAACCTTTGTATTGCTAATAATGGATTCACACATCTTTATTGCTTCTTCTTTATCTATAAGAAAATATTCTCCTTTGTAATTAATGGCATATTCTCCAGCAAACAGAAGGGTATAAGGATTATCCCCAGTTTGCCCCAAAAGAGCCGATAACCCATGTGAGTGAAACACATAGTTATCGGCTCTTTCTTTATAACTTTTACGCTGCGGGATACTGACTTTCTTAACAACAAATGCGAAATCATTGTTTTTTGAGTTAGGTACGTAAACACAAATGGAGTAGGTGATTATTCATTTTTTGATTTAAGAAGAATTAAAAACTAGTAATGTAAATTAATAACAGTAGCCTTTACTCTTGTCATTGCCTCAATAGAATAACGAATACCCTGGGTACCAATTCCTGATTTCTTAACGCCTAAGAATGGGAAGTGGTCTGGTCCCCTTTCTGTTTTATTATTGATCTGTACGGTACCTACCTCCAGTTTTGAAGCTACATAAAATGCATCTTCAATATTTTCGGTAAATACAGAACTTTGTAAACCATATTCAGAAGCATTGGCAAGTTCAATTGCTTCATCAATGGATTGTACACGCAAAATTGGCAATACCGGCCCAAAAGGTTCCTCCCAGGCAACTCTCATATCTGTTGTAACATAATCTAATAAAGTAGGATAAATTAAATTACCTTCTCTCTTCCCGCCACAAATTAGTTTTGCACCCTTTGCTTTCCCGTCTTCGATTAGATTCCATACAAAGTCTGCGGCTCTTTTATTAATTAAAGGTACTACATCAACTTGTTTTTCTAAAGGATTACCGATTTTTAATTGCTCAATTAGTTCTTTTAATTTTGTAATTAATTCATCCGCAACTTCATTTAGAACTAATATCCTTTTAACAGCGGTACATCTTTGACCGGAGTAGGAAAATGCTCCAGATACAATATTTTTTGCTGCAAAAGATAGGTTTGCATCTTTTAATACGATTGCAGCATCTTTACCGCCTAATTCCATTAGTAAAGGAACCATGGTGGTCATTTTAGAAATATGTTCTCCTACTTCTGTACTTCCGGTAAAGTTTATAAAATTAATATCGGAATGTGTTACAACATAATCCCCTATTTCAGAGCCTTTACCTGTAACTATGGTTAGTACACCATCAGGCAATCCTGCTTTTTTGAATATTTCCACTAATTTGGTGCCGCATAGTGCTCCGGTTGTTGCAGGTTTAAACACTACTGTATTACCGGCTGCTAATGCTGGTGCGATTTTAGATGCAGCCAAATTAATTGGGTAATTAAAAGGGGATATGGCAAGGACAACTCCAACTGGTTCTCTTGTTACAACTGCCACTTTTTCTTTATTAAATCCAGAGAAATTGTCTCCTTGAATACTTTCTCCATGGATACTTTTGGCTGTATCCGCAGTGAATCTCATAAAATCTGCTGTCCGGCTTATTTCTGAATTGGCACTTTTCTTGTCTTTACCAACTTCGTGAATCAGAAGATCTGTTAGTTCGTCAATATTACGAAGTAAAATATCCGCTGCTTTATATAGAATTTCAGCACGCACACTTAAGGGTGTATCTCTCCAGGCAGGGAATGCATTTTTTGCTTTTTGAATCTCCCTGTCAACTTCCTTTTTTGAATAAGCCGGTACTGTACCGAGTACGGTACCTCCAATAGGTGATGTAATTTCAATGTATTTTTCATTGTTTTTTATCTCTAAATCAAGATTTTCCTGTAATGAATCTTGTTTAACTTCTTTTTCAGCGTTCATAAACACTCCTCCTTACGGTTATAATATCTATAATATATTTATAATAGTTCTCTTTGAAATATATTTATATTCAATAATTAATAAATTAGAATTAAACTGATTATAATCAGTAAACTATATTAAGTCAATAGGAATTATATGAATGATTATCTTATATTCTAACAATATTCTGTTCAATTATTCTAAGATTTTTATTCTATGGAGGCAAAAAGGCTATTGTAAAATGTATGATTCATACTGGGTATAGTAATCTAATCTCCGGCATGAATCATACATTTTGCAACAGCCTTTAAGTAGTTATAAGAAATTCAGAAAAGTATATCTTGTAGAATTTCTTTATAATTTCTGCTCACTAATAATTCTTTCCAATTCTAAAATCTCTGCAGGTGTTAATGTTTGGTTTTTTAAATATTCTGTAAGAAATGTATTTAAAGAACCATTGTATAATTTATTAAATAAAGCTTTGGTTTCTATATTTTGAACGGTGCGCTTAGAGATACATGCTTTACATAGAAAACCTGGATCTTCTCTTTTAATGGCACCTTTGTCTATTAACCGATTGATTACGGTATATGTGGTGTTTTTTTCCCAACCTATGTATTCTTTTATAATCTTAGCAATATCTTTTGCAGCTAAAACTTTATTCGACCATAATAACTCCATAATATTTAATTCACCTTCGTGTAGTCGTATTTCACTCATTACTGCTCCTATCTGCCTGAATATAGATAATTTTTGTAGGCTTTTCAATTTAGTCTATTTTCTATATATAAAATTCATTTTACATAAATTATCAGAAAAACAGTTGTAATAAATTGTGTAAAATAAATGGTAAAAAAGGATTTTAAGTACATACTACATAAGTAGAATGCAAAAATATTATAAAAATAATTATAATCAAGTTAAGATTTTATAGTAATATCAAGTGTTTTATTGAATACTTCTATTTCTGTACAACAAATTTAAATATTAATTTTTTTATTTTAAAAGCGTAAAAAAATATAGGCTCTACAATTGTCGAATGCAATAACATAAATAGTCGAATTATGAACTACTTATGTAGACAAGTCCTAATGCACTTATTCTATCCTAATAGAACCCAATTGTCAACCATAATAACCAAAATTTATGAAAAATAACATTACAAAACTGACATATTATACATATAGAAAAATAGAAGCTCTAAAATTATTTTTCAGGGTATATTTTTGAGCAAATGAAAAAAAGCTTAGTCGAGATAACAACTAAGCTTTAAATGCAAAATACTGCATAGACTGGTACATATTTTATATCTCCAGAATATTCAAAATTTCTGGTTGAAATTTTTATTGCGCCCTTTATGTAACTACATTTTGATTTTAATACACTTAAGTTTTTAGAACGTGTAATATTACCGGTTTTCACTTCAATTGGGACTATAGAATTATCTTTATAAAGGATAAAATCTATTTTAGCTTGTGAGTTCGATTCCCAATAAATAAGAGGATATCCGTTTCCATATAAGGTTTGGGCTACATAATTCTCAATAAGACCTTTTCTAATATGATCAGGATGTTTGCACTCAATCTGTTTTAATGAAGAATATAACATTCCCACATCTGCCATATATAATTTGTACTGAGGCAATATATTAGAACTTATTTCTGATTTACAGGCACTTTCTAATGCTTCTTCTGCAAGTTTATTACATCGTATACCATAGAAAGTATCAGTTATGTACTGTACGGCATTTCCATACATTGCATGAGTTGCACCTTTACGAATTAAGGTATATTGAAATTTACGATTTTCCTTTATAAGTTGTTTATCCATGATACTATAAACTTGACTGATTTTTAACCCGTCTCCTTCGTTATTACGGCTTTTGGCATCCCAAAGATATGCACTGGCTAATATTCTATGTTGTTCTGAGATATTATATTTTCCTTCCATACTGATAAATTCATTTACAGCCGCAGGCATTCCCCCTGTTTGCAAATAATCTTCAAATAAGGCTAATAATTCCCGGTGAACAATATCAGGAAGCTTCTTATTAGAGGCATAATGTATTCTAATTGTTTCTCCATACCATTCATTACCTGTAGCAATCAAGAATTCCTCAAAATTCAAAGGAAAAAGCTGCAGGATATAAAAGAAATCATCCTTTTTATACCGTTCGCTGTGAAAGCTTGTTATACACATAATCTGAAAGGGTGGATTTGCTTTAATTAAGGCTTCTAATTTCTCCATAAAGGGTGGATAAAAAGAAACTTCATCCATAATAAATAATATCGGCTCTTTTTCATCTTCCGGATGTTTAGATGCATAAGGATAAGTTTCAGAAATCATAAGCAGATTCTGAATCCATATAGACACATCTTCCCCCTCCAGCAATTTATGACATTCCGGTACTCTTTCAAGATTGATATAGATGGATTTTGCATAAAATGACTTTGCAAAGTCATTAGCTAAATAAGTCTTTCCGGTACCTCTTCCGCCCATTAACAGGAGAGGCTTATTCATATTATTTTCTTTCCATTTAAGCAAACTATCGATTCGTTTCCTTTTCAAAATAAGTACTCCTTTTATCTATCTTAATTTTGTAAGCAGCTGTTCGAAATAGTCTGGTAAAGGTGCTTCAAATTCTACATATTTCTTTGTTGTTGGATGAATAAAACCTAATACTCTGGCGTGTAACGCCTGGCCTTCCAGATGAAAAGGATCTTTTACAGGACCATATACATCATCACCTAATAAAGGATGGTGTATACTTGCCATGTGTACACGTATTTGATGGGTCCTGCCAGTCTCTAAAGAACATTCAATATGGGCATATTTATTGCCTAGGTTTTCAATTACCCGATAATGTGTAACTGCGTTTTTACCATTTTTCTGATTGATGGCCATCTTCTTGCGGTCCGTTTGATGTCTCCCAATGGGAGCATCCACTGATCCACTTCCTTCTTTAAAAGGATGATACACGAGGGCATTATATTTGCGGGTAATGGAATGAACTTTTAATTGCTCTGCTATAAACTGATGTGCTTCGTTGTTTTTGCAGGCAACTATGATACCGGTGGTATTCATATCAATGCGGTGGACAATACCTGGGCGTAAGACGCCATTAATACCGGATAATTCATCCTTACAGTGATATAACAGACCATTCACCAAAGTACCGGTATAATGCCCTGCAGCCGGATGGACTACCATTCCTTTTCCTTTATTAATAAGAACAATATCTTTATCTTCATAAATAATCTCCAAAGGAATATCCTCCGGTTCGATATTCAAATCAACAGGAGGAGGTATTTCAACGGTTATCTGTTCGCCTTCCGATACTTTATAGTTGGACTTTACCTGTTTCCCATTTGCCAAAATCAGGCCATCTTCAATTAACTTCTGAATATAGGATCTGGTCAGATCCTCTGTATTCTCAGCTATATACTTATCAATTCTTATTTTGCTGTCTTCTTTTTCTACCAATAAATCAATAAAATTATTCATTACACTCTATCATCCAAATCTAATCATTTTTTTTCTTACTTTTCCCTAAAAATTCAAAATCTTCATCTTTATAATAGAATAAGAACAGAATAATAAGGGCTGCGGAAGCGACTGTAACATAGCAGTCTGCTACATTAAAGATTGGAAAATTTATTAATTCAAAATAAAGAAAATCAACAACATATTTTCTAAAGATGCGATCAATTAAATTGCCAATGGCTCCAGCCGTAATAACTACTAAAACAATACGGAGATAATTATAGCGTTTATCAGCCGGTATCTTAAAATAAAAGAAAATCATAGCAACCATGATGATAGATGAAAATACAACCAACAGCCCGGTCTGATTGCTTAGTATGCCCCATACGGCACCTGTATTCTCATGATACAGCAACTTAAATACATTAGGTATAATTGTTACAGGGCCTTTTTTTAATTGAGTTACAGCATAATATTTGGTTAATTGATCTAATGCAATTAAAAGAATCAGGTAAAGTAAATGTCGTAATTTTTTCATAAATCCTCCAGTCGTAATATAAATCGAATTCCAGTCATAATCTCTTCCTGGGTAACAGATGTATCTATAAATGCCTGCCCTGTTTTTGATAATAATATAAACTTTAATTTTCCTGATTCCATCTTTTTATCATGGGCAGTAGCTTGAAAGATATCTTCCGCCTTTATTTCGGATACATTTACAGGTAAATCAAAGCTGCTGATAAATGCTATAATATCCTCCAGCTCTTCTTTTAGAAGATACCCTCTTTTATAAGAAATATAACAAGAAGCAGCCATACCTATAGCCACACATTCCCCATGTAAAAGATTAAAGTTCGTTAGTTTTTCAACAGCATGTCCGATGGTGTGCCCGAAATTTAATAAAGCACGTTCTCCAAGTTCTTTGGGATCTTTTTCTACCACTTCCCGTTTAATCAGACAGCTTTTATAAATCATTTCTTGCATCACTGAAATATCACGGGATATTATTTGGTTTTTATGGTTTTTCAGCCATTGATAGTAATCTTTATCTTTTATTAAGCCATGTTTTATTATTTCACCTAAGCCTGCGTAATATTGCCTGTTGCTAAGTGATGTTAAAGTGCTTAGATTTATATAAACGGATTCAGGCTGGTGAAATGCTCCAATCATATTTTTATAGGATTGAAAATCAACTCCGGTTTTTCCTCCGATACTGCTGTCAACCATAGCTAATAACGAGGTCGGCATCTGGATAAATCCAATTCCTCGTAAGTAGGTAGCAGCGGCATATCCGGTTAAATCACCGGTTACTCCACCACCTAGAGCAATTAAGAGGTCTTTACGATCAAATTTAGCTTGTATTAGATGCTCATATAGAGAATATACCGTATCCAGGTTTTTACTGTCCTCTCCTGATTTAAACACAAATGTTTCTACTGTCTTGGCATGCGCCTTTAATAAATTACTTAATTCTTCTAAGTAAAACTTACTGACATTGGTATCGGAAACAATGCAGAGTTTAAGATTCTTCGTTCCCAATTTTCCTAATTCTTCTATGAGTTTAGTATAGTCATCTTCAATATGAATATCATAAATAGGCTTATTATCATAATTAACAGTAATACTGGAATTCATAAATAACACCTGTGCCTTTCTACTTGGTCTTATGTATAGAATTATATTTTATAATTGTTCTTCTTCGTCTACATTAAGAAACTCAAAGTCATCATAAGTATCATCCTTTTGCCCGCCTGTTTTGTCATTTGGGGAATCTATAGAATCACCTTTTGACATATTATTTTGACTATCTTTTTTAACATTATCCTGCGTAGTGGTAACAGTGTCCTTTTGAACATCTGCTATGCCGGTTTGTGAATTTGCTTGGGTATCTTGCTGTATGTTGTTTTGTGTATCTGTTTGAGTATCTTTCTGCAAATCAATCAATTTTCCTTCTGATTTATCATCCTTATGATTCAGGAATGCATCCAGATTTGCAATATGTATATTAAAGGCGTCGGATTCTAATAGTTCTTCCTGTGTTTTTGCTAAATATTTAAACTGAGCCTTATATGCTTCATATTGTCTTACTAATTGGATGGTCTGCTGATGAATTTTATCTAATTCATTTTGGGCATCCATAAGAATAAACTTTGCCTTTGCTCTTGCTTCTTCTTTAATGGCATGAGATTCTTGTCTTGCGGCTTCTTTGGTCTCTTCTGCTGTTTTTTCAGCCAGAACCAATGCTTTTTGAATCGTTTTTTCGATAGTTTTATAATAATTAATACCCTCGTTTAGTACATTACATTTATCTTTTAATTCGATATTTTCTTTATATAAAGTTTCGTAGTCTCCAAGTAAAGAACTTATGAAATATTCCACATCCTTTTTGTCAAAGCCGATCCCTGTTTTAAACGTTTTGCTCTGTAATTCAATTGGTGTTATCATATGCTTCCTCCTAAGTGTATTTTAATATTAAACAATAATATCTGCCCTTTTTTGTCTGGCTTTGCAATTCTTTATAAATGAATTTACCATGTCCCCTTACAGATACTGTTTCACCTTCTTTTAGTACATAACTGTTTGATTCCACAAGACGGCCATCTACAAACACATTCCCGCTGCTTATAAGACTTAACATGCTGCTTCTGGAGGAGCCAAAAGCAAGTGAGATTATAGAATCCAGTCTTGGAGAGGAAACGGTCCCCCTGATTTCTTTAAAGGAAGGACGAATCTCCGGTGCTTCCTCGTTCATTCTTTCGCATTGAATTGAGGTGTGTTTTACTTTTTCTAAGTTATCTATAATAAATGAACTTATTCCGGATAAACAAAATATATATCCTTCTTTTTCTTTTACCAAAATATCACCAATTTTACCACGCTCTAATCCTAGGTTCATTATAGCACCCAGGAAATCTCTGTGGGTTAAATCATCACTAAACTTTTTATTTAAAGGCTTTATTCGAATACAGGTAATATAACTGGAAAAAGCCTTTACAGATTCATCTCCGTAAAAGCATATAATATTTCGCTCTGCGCCTTCATATCCACCATATAATTGATGGTTTACGTAAGGTAATTCTTTATTCATACTTTTAAATATACTGATTTCGTTTAAAGTCAAAAAGTCAGTATAGGTAGCTATACCCTTCCTATCGGCTATATTTGCCAGTTCCATAAATCGTTTTCTTAATAACAATTCCTCTTTATCTTTACTCAAAGCTGTCTCCTAACTAAAACATGATATAATAAACAGAGTGAAGAATTTTCAAACTTACTTGCAGACTTTGAATGAGTCCCAAGGTCATAAGCAGGCTATGTTCATGAAATGATACAAGTGGACACATTTCCTCTGATTCATACAAGCTGCAATAATATAAGCTCCGATAAAACATGTTGAAGATAGGATAATATAACAATACCTATTATAGGCGAAAAATCTGAAACCGATGTATTAAAAATTGAACGCCTTAATAAAAACCTAATAGGGTCAAGAAAAGGATTAATTAAATTCAATAAAATTTTCTTAATCCCATTAGGAATTGGAAGCCAAGAGGAAATGATATATACAAATAAAATGATTTCGATTACATTAAAAAAAACATAAAAGGTTCTATAAATTAAAATGATGTTCATATTTAAGTCCTTATAGTTATATTTTAAAATTCTCTATTCAAAGTGGGTACTTCAAATCCATCACTTTGAACCAAATCCAGATAATCACCGGAAATATCAACAGAATCAGGTGATATAATGAATATGTAACTGGAAATCTGATGTAGTTTTCCGTTCAACGCATATACAGAACCGGATACAAAATCCATAATCCTCTGAGCTAAGTCAACGTCAATACCCTCTAAATTAATAACAGCCGCCCGGTTGGATAATAACATATCACATATGTCCTGAGAATCTTCAAAGGTGGTAGGTTTCATAATGCAGACTTCAAATCCCTTGGGTGTTGTTCTAATGGGAACAACTTTGTTATTTGTAGTTCTTTCCATTCTGGTCACCCTTTCTTTTTTAGGTTCTTGGAAGGAAGCGCCAAAGTCAGATAATGTTTCTTCTCTTTCCATAGACTGCTGTCTTAATTTTTGTTTCTCTACTTTACGCTCCATACGCTCGGCACGTTTCGCTTCTTTTTCTTCTAATTCATCATCGTAATCATCGAAATCATCATCTTCGGTTAACTTAAGTGAATCTAAAATGTTTTTAAATATATTAGCCATATGCCAATCTCCTATCATGATTATTTATATATACGCATTATTATTCTCAAAATATATTCTGGTAATTATATAGAATAATTACGTTCACCAAATATACCTGTCCCAACTCGTACTATTGTTGCTCCTTCTTCTATTGCAACTTCATAGTCTCCAGTCATACCCATAGATAATATATCCATATGAACATTATCAATGTTTTTTGATTTTATGTCAATATTTAATTGTCGCAAATTTCTAAAATGAACCCTATTTTTTTCAGGTTCTTCTACAAATGGAGCGATCGTCATAAGACCTTTTATCTGAACATGGTTTAACTTTGATATTTCCATGATTAGGGGATATATGTCTTCTGCATATACGCCAAATTTCGTATCTTCTTTCGCAATATTAACCTCAATTAATATATTACTGACTATATTTTTTTTAGCAGATTCTTTATCAATCTGTGTGGCCAGTTTTAAAGAATCAACAGAATGTATAAGCACGGTTTTATCAACGATATATTTTACTTTATTCGTTTGCAAATGGCCGATTAGATGCCAATTTAAATTCTTAGGTAGTACTTCATACTTGGAGGTTAATTCCTGTACTTTGTTTTCACCAAATTCTATTATACCGGCATCCATGGCTTCTTCTATCATAGATACAGGTTTTGTTTTACTGACTGCTACTAAAGTAACCTCATCTCTTCCACGTCCTGCTCTCCTACAGGCAGCAGCTATTTTTTCCTCTACGATTTTCAAATTTTCTTTAACCAATGGATTCACTACCTTTCAATAATTATTATGTATGCAATGTCTAATAGATAATAGCCTGTTCTACTGCAGTTTTTCCATCCAATGCAATATGATCGTAAACAGAAAGCCCGTATTCGGTATTATCTTTTATGATGCAATATTCTTCATTTTTATATAATATTTCTACGCGGCGGAAGATGGCATAACCTTTATTTACATTGAATACACCTTCTAAAGCCTCTTTTGGACCAACCTGATACCGTTCGCCCGATTCAGAACGTATATAGATACCGGGATTTTCAAATAATCTGCCGTCTACATATCCTACAGTATCTGTCTTATAGTATATATCGGTAGGAACAAATACATATTCTACTTCACCACTATCCGTATTATAAGTTTCCTTCATTAAACCGGTACTACCTGAGTCACCCCCTAGAGTAAAGAACTCCAAAGGAATGGTATAAAAATCTTTCTTAACAATTGCTGAAGCAGGTATTTTAAGTCCTTTGGCAGAATTAGCCTCTAATTCAATCGATACAAAACGGTCATCAATATAGCGATCCAAATATTTTGTTAAGCTTAGTTTAGCAAAATATTTAGTACCCTTTTGAAAAGTGGAAATTGGTACAGTTGTACTTGTCTCTGTATCGGTAAATGTTATTTTAACATATTCTTTTTCTTGTAATTTTTTATATTGATTTTCATCCAATAAAAGAACAATATTCCAATTATTGTTTTTTATAATTCGGTAAATAGGACTATTCTTTTCAACTAATTCCATGGTACGAAGCTGTACTTTATTATAATTTTCTAAACTAAAGTCATCTGCTGTAATAGAATCTGTAGTTACATCCTCCATATTATCAATACTGTAGGAAATTACACCGCTAATTTTAGAATGATTGACTTTTAGAGAATTGCTTGTCCCTTTCTCTTTCATAATATTATGTAGATTATTTAAAAAGTTATCATTAGCAATTTCAAGTACCATATTATCCAGTTCATATTTTAAATCATATACGGCAGAGAAATTGCTGTTGTTAAAATCATTATGAAAATTCATAATTTCTTTTTTTACGTGCATTATATTATCAGAGGATATGGTAAGTGCATTTTCCCCATCTCCAATTAAATCATAAGATTTTTTATTTTTATCAAGGGTATAAATCGTTGTATTTTTTGCCACACGATCTCCATCTCTGTGATAATAGTTTATATAACCGGCTGCGCCGGAATAGACTACTTCTTCATTCCTTAGAATTAATCCGTTAAAAATATTATTATCTGCAGTAAAGCCTTCCCTTACTTCATAAATGGACAAATGATCTTTTGTAAAAAATATATATACCACACATAAAACATAAATAAATATAATAAGAAAGACAATTACGCCAACATTAACATTCTTGCGCTTTCGAAATTTCGTAACTTTTTCTGCCAATTAAAAACCTCCTTCATACCAATAAGCATTTTACATTTGTTACGTAATTCATGCTTATGTATCGTATATAAGCTATGCTAATGTACTGCTTATATATTATCTTCTTTATTATACTTATATTTGAAACATAATGAAAGTACTATTTGTATTTTTTTATAAATAACCTTTCGAATATTGGATAAAAATATGGTAATACTAATTAATGCAACAAAAAGGAGGTAAACAATTGAAAACAGTAGATTATATTGCATTAGTTTTAGTAATCATTGGAGCCATCAACTGGGGCTTAATTGGTTTTTTCGGTTTTGATTTAGTCAGAGTTATTTTTGGTGATATGACTATCGTATCAAGAATATTGTACTCAGTGATAGGTGTAGCTGGATTATATGCTCTAAGCTTCTTTGGAAGAGTTCAAAATGATTAATTAATCAAAATAGCAATCCAGTCATAATTGTTTTATTATGTTATACTTACTATCATTCTAAACAAGAAATGAATAAAAAAATTCTTGTGAAGTACAACAAAAGGGACTGATATAAAATCAGTCCCTTACTGCTTTTTATAAGTTAAATTTGTTTAATTATATTTTATAACCAATCTGATCAATTTATATTAACCGAGAAATACATTTCATAAGGAAACAGAGACAAATTTCTTTGCCGGTTCCGGTAAATCTATCTCATCACGAGATAAACTAAGGATAAAATCTATATTAAATTCATTAGATATATGTTCTAATTTTTCTAGGGTAGGTAATAAATCAGAATTATCAATGTTGGCAACTTTTAAGAAACTATCTAAGAATATATGTTCCAAATCATGATCTTGCGAAATTAAACCACAGATAAAACCTAAGAATTCGCTATAATTATCAATACAGTAAGACTTTACATTAATCAATCGAATCTTATTACTTAATTCATACATATGTTTGTTGCTCTTGTCAAGATAAACAATACTGCCTTTTGCTTCTTTTACTGCGTTATTAGCTTTTTCAATCAGGATTTTAGTTTTACCTTTTCCCTTTTCACCAGCAATAATCTGTATCATTATTATCTCCTCCTTAAGATGTGTACAAAATATGGTTGATTTAGATAAATATATAATTAATATAGTTTAAGTATAGTCTATTATCACACAAATTACAACTTAATTTTTTACATTTTAGTAAATTATAGTTAAGAAATCATTTTCAATAATTTTGTCATTTGTGAAAATAAACTGTTGCCATCACTTGCTTGCATAATTAATGAAACATAGGATTTGTTATTACTATCTTTACTATGTAATATCAGACAGTTCCCCGCTTTACTGGTGGTTCCGGTTTTTCCGCCTATTACGGTAATACCTTCCGGAGCAGTTTCCAAACCTTTTAAATAGCGGTTGGTATTTAAGAACTGTACTTCTTTTGATTGATTGTCTTTATCGGTATATTGAATGGTACAGCTTGCCTGATTAATTATTGAGACAAATTTATCATACATAAGCAATTCATTAAAAATTAAATATAAATCATAAGCTGTTGTATAATGATTGTCATCATGAAGACCATGAGCATTGATAAAATTAGAATGAACCGCACCAACACTTTTCGCTGTTTCATTCATTAGCTTGGAAAATCCTGCTTCGGAACCGCCTATATGTTCTGCAATAGCGATTCCTGCATCATTACCAGAATAAACTAATAAGCTGTTAAGTAATGCGTCTAATTTAATTTTATCACCCTCTTTGAAGCCACAAAGTTTTGCACCACTTTCTGTAATATGAGAGGCATTGTAACTTATAGTTACCGTATCATTTAAATCACCTTGTTTTAAAACCACCAAAGCAGTTATTAACTTGGTCAAACTAGCCGGATAGAGACGCTGATACACATTATTGGCATATAAAACTTCATCATCACTAGTATTGACAATCAGTGATGATGTGGCAGTAATATCTGAATTTTGCATATGATTTAAGTCGTCAGGAATAACGGTTAAATCAGTTGCAAGAAATTCAGCTATATCTATATTCTCGGGTTGTTCATATTGATATTCGTTTTGGTTTGATTCCGAATAAGTTAATAAAACAGTTGGAGTGTTACTACATCCGGTTAAAATGGCAGCTGTTAAAACAACCGCTATAAATTTCTTCTTCATGCTTTATCTCCAATTCCATATCTTAAATCCAAGAAATAATATAAATGGTTAAACAAGCAATAACAACACAATAAATTTGGTTTTGTTATGCTTTAAATATTTCTCTCCAATCTAAGTCACCGCGATCCAAAGCTTTAATTAATAATTCAGCTGTTGCTAAATTAGTAGCCAAAGGAATGTTGTGTGTATCGCATAAACGAACAACATTATTTACATCCGGCTCATGGGATTTTGAAGTTAAAGGATCTCTTAGAAAAATAACAAGATCTATCTCGTTATGTTCAATCTGAGCGCCCATTTGCTGCTCTCCTCCAAGGTGACCGGCTAAGTATTTGTGAATGGAGAGATTTGTAACCTCTTCAATTAACCTTCCGGTAGTTCCTGTTGCATATAAAGTGTGCTTATTTAAAATACCACGATAAGCGATACAAAAATTCTGCATTAATTTTTTCTTAGCATCATGTGCTATTAGTCCAATATTCATTAGGTGTTACCCCCTTTTCGTTTTCTTTGTAAATTAATATTTAAAACTAAACCTATAGCAATCATACAGCTCATTAAAGAGCTTAAACCATAACTAACAAAAGGTAAAGGCAAGCCAGTGTTAGGCAGCAGTCCAGTAGTAACTCCTAGGTTTACAAACACCTGGAACATAAACATAGAAGCTATACCGATAGCAATTAACATACCTAAGCGGTCAGGGGCATTCTTTGCAATTTTTAAGCATTGGAATATTAAAATTGCTAATAAAAATATTATAACACACGCACCGATAAAACCAAAGGCCTCTCCTAAAATTGAGAAAATAAAATCACTTTCAGATATTGGTACATAAGTATCTGCCTCTATAGAGTCCATTCCTTCTGTTAGAAGCTTACCGGTTAATTTACCTGCTCCAATTACCTGTATGGAATTCTCTTGCTGATATAAAGTATCGGTGGAAGCTTCTGATTCAGGATTTAAGAAGGCAATTACCCTCTTTTGCTGATAAGGCGTTAAAATACATTGAAAATCCTGTTGAACATACCAAAATAGTCCAAAAAATAAAGGAATTCCAATCAGTATAATAGGTAAAATAATCTTATAACTTAAACCAGCAGCAAATATCATTATAACAAAAATAAATAACATAACTAAACTAGTCGATAAATTTGTTTGTGTTAATATTAAATAGGTGGGGATACCCATTAATAAACCTGTTAACACTAATACATAAAATTTATCCATCTTTTCTCTTAATATTGTATACATTTTTGCTAAAAATATTATCATTATTATCTTACTAAATTCTGAAGGCTGGATGGTAACTACTTTTAAATTAAGCCATCTTCTTGAATTATTAATTTCAACACCAACTAATTTTACTAATACTAATAAAATTAAATTGACTATATAAAGCAAAATATAAAATTCACTTATAAAATGATAATCGATAATGGAAACGATAAATACTATAAAGAAACCCAAAAATATACCAAATATCTGCTTTTTAAATATATTTTCGCCTTCCTGTTGTGCAATACTGACTAAGAAAGCACCAATACTGCTTAATAATACTACAATTACAACCAGTGTTATATTATAGTTTTTAAAATTATACTGCTTTAAATTAAACATAAAAGATTTTTCCTTACTATTTTTTTTGCTTAAGGTCTTTAATTGGAATGTTGGCAAATAAAGCAGGTACTGATCCGTTAGAACTTTCAGATTCTGTTTGTGTTATCTTAATATCAAGTCCATCCAGATCAATTTCAATATATCTGGATATAACGGCGATAATATCATTTTTTATCTGCTCCATAATCTCAGGAGAACAGCCAGCACGGTCAGAAACTAAGACTAATTTCAACCTATCTTTTGCCACATTACTAGA
Organism: Anaerocolumna sp.; assembly: GCF_032079385.1. NCBI lineage: Bacteria > Bacillati > Bacillota > Clostridia > Lachnospirales > Lachnospiraceae > Anaerocolumna > Anaerocolumna sp. Next base: position 144,408 of record NZ_DAMAUC010000010.1, on the reverse strand, counting down.
AGTTTTTCTTCTGAAAAAATCTGCTAAGCTCATTAAATTTTCTCCTCTCAATTAGTTTTTCTTTAGTAAACTAGCAAGTTTGGCAAATAAACTCTGTTTTCCGTTTAAATCCAAATACGGAACTTCCTCCCCTACTATTCTTCTGCATATATTCATATATGCTTGTCCTGCTAAAGTGTCAGATCCAACTAAAGGTTCACCTTGGTTAGTAGATATGACGATATTCTCGTCATCAGGTACGACTCCAATTAAATCCACTGCAAGAATTTCTACAACGTCATCACTTGACATCATATCACCACGTTTTACCATATCATTTCTAAGTCTATTTACAATTAAATGAGTTTGCTTCATTTCGTTTGCTTCTAATAGACCTATAATTCTGTCAGCATCACGTACAGCGGATACTTCTGGAGTTGAAACAACTAATGCTCTGTCAGCACCTGCAATTGCATTTTTGAATCCTTGTTCAATTCCGGCTGGACAGTCCATTAATATGTAATCAAATTCTTCTCTTAATTCATCTGCTAATTTTTTCATTTGTTCCGGAGTTACCGAATTCTTATCTCTTGTTTGTGCAGATGGTAGTAAGTATAGATTCGGATATCTCTTATCTTTGATTAATGCTTGTTTGATTCTGCAATTCCCCTCAATAACATCTACGAGATTGTACACGATACGATTCTCAAGCCCCATAACAACATCTAGATTTCTAAGTCCTATATCTGTATCAATTAATACTACTTTTTTATCTAATTTTGCTAATCCTGTACCAATATTAGCCGTTGATGTTGTTTTACCTACGCCACCCTTACCGGATGTTACTACAATTACTTCTCCCATTCTGTTTCTTCCTCCAAACACTTATTATTATAAATTAATATCATTCAAAACTTCTTTATTTAGTGTTTCAATGTATATATTACCCTCTTCCAAGAATGCAATTTTTGTTTCTCTTTTTGCATTCTTAATGGGTTTATCCGGCGATCTTGCAATAGTATCTGCTATTCGGATCTGTACGGGATTCATATCCAGCGCTACAACAAAGGAATTGGTATTACCGGTTGCACCTGCAAAAACAGTGCCTTTTAGGGAACCCAGTACAATAATGTTTCCTTTGGAAACTATTCTGGCACCGGGATTTACATCACCTATGACGATGATGCTGGTTTCGGATTCCAAAACCTGACCTGATCTTAAATTACCTTTATAAAACTGGCCTGTGGTATTGGAAAGCTCCATAAGTTTTTCATCTAAAGCTTTTTTAAATACTTCCTCTTTTTGTGGATCATTTTCAACTACACACACCACATGGAGTTCTGTTTCTTCGGCAATAATATCAAGTACTGTCCGTTGTTCCTCGTTGGATAGGGTTCTGCCCTCAAAACTGATTGCCATTTGTGCCTTACTGAAAAATTTAGAGGAATCTCGAAATTTCTCGGCAATTTTCTCTTTCAGTTCATCAAATTTCATGAAGGCATCCAAGACAACAACAATACCATATTTATTACCTTTAATAATAACTGGATTATTCATTATTACCTCCTGGATAACAATTTAAACTCACAAGGAAGCCTGATATAGATATTGGATGAATAAGAGACTTCCTTGTTTTAGCAGGATTTATTAATCGGCAAATCCTCTGGATTCCGTTTCCGGTAATTCTGCAAAGCCGTTTACTAACTTATCTTTATCTTCCAAATCAAAATAATAACTGTAAACATCCCTGGTAAGTTCCACCGCATTGGAGGAACCATGTCCGTTTGGAATTACGGTTGTTACTGATATTTCTGGTGCGTTATAAGGAGCATAGGAAACAAATAAAGCGTGGTTGGGTTTTAATTTGCTTTCTTGAGCCGTTCCTGTTTTACCGGCAACGGTTACTCCAAAATCTTTAAACATTTTACTGGATGAACTTCTTGCACCATTTGCAACTTTATACATTCCCTGATGAATTAAATCCCATGTGGAATTTTTAATATCAGTTAATTCTGTATATTTTGCTTTATTATCCAACAAAACATTATTATCTTTATCTTGAATTCTATCCAGCAATGTTAAATCAAAGCGTTTTCCACTGTTTGCAACGGTAGTTACATAGCGGGCAATCTGTACGGGTACATAATCGTTAGTACCCTGGCCAATTGCAGAAGGAACGGAATATTTATCCGAAATATGAGGTTCATATTCTTCTACTTCAACACCGGATTTTTCACCAAAACCAAAAAGTTTTGCATATTTTGCAAGTTTTTCAAGACCCATTTTATCATTATTCTTACCGGTACTGTCCATACCTAAGCGCCATGAACCTTCATAAAAAAAATAGTTACAAGAAACCTCCAACGCAGTAGTAACCTCTACTTTTCCATGGCTATGTGTTGTCCAGTCCCTTGGAGAGGGTTTGATTTTATCAAAAACGGTTTTATCCAAAATGGTTTCTGTTGGACCTACTGCCCCTTCTTCCAGTAAAGCTGTCGCAGAGACCATTTTATAGGTAGATCCCGGTGCGGTCTTTTGCTTGGTTGCACGGTGGTTTAAAGGAAATGTAAGGTCATTATTCAGTTTATTATAATAAGCAGCATCCACTTTATTAGCCAACATGTTATTATCATAACTTGGATAAGAGACCATTGCAAGTACATCACCAGTATTTACATCCGTAACTACAACGGAAGCACTGCAGGGATCTAAAGCTAGCTGTGCAGGAGTAATTTCTAATGTCCTTATTTTATCTGTAACAAAGGAATAAGCCGATATTACATCATTTTCTAAATTAGATTTTTCTTCCTTATTGTATTTTATCACACCTTGGTCAAATAATAAAAGACAAATTTCCTTTCCTGATAATTTATACGAATATACCAAGGATTTATATAATATCTTATCAAATTTACTATCATTTTTTAGTGTATCTACTATGGTTTCCAATAACTTTTCGTAAATTTCTTCTGTATTATAATACTGGTCACTAATATCTAACTTAGTTAAATCAATATTGTTACTTGCAATTGCTTGTTGAAGAAATTGACTAAAGCTGAATTTATTCTCTTCAAAATTACTATAATTGTAGGGAACCGTCTCATTAGACCCACTGCCGGAAGTGCTGCTACCCCCAGATGTACTAAGAATTAGTTTACCTTTCACTAATAATTCTGAATAGATATAAGAAATATAATCTTTTTCTTCTTGTGACAAACTGCTATATAAAGAAGTATTTTCATAGGCAAGTAGAGATTTGATTTCACGTAAGGCATCTTTTTGTTTTGATGAAAACTTATTATATACCTGTTTTTCTAATGCTGTGGCATCGTCTTTATTTAAAGCATTTACATCAATTACATTATTATTAATTAAATTATAGTAAACATCATAAATCGGTATACGAATATCAGAAGCAGATGTACCTTTTGTCCCTGCATTCATGCTATTATTTATTTTGGATAATAAAATACCTGCCAGATTCTTCTCAATTATGTGATAAATTGCTTTTTGCAAATCGCTGTCTATTGTTAAATAAATATCGTTTCCCGCAACAGGGTCAAGACGGTCAATTGTATCCAGATACTTTCCTAAGTTATTTACAGAAATATTCTCTAAGCCCTTAGTTCCGGCAAGGTAGGATTCAAATTCTTTTTCAATACCGGATTTGCCGATAACATCGGAACTGTTGTAATCAAATTCTTTATTTTTTTCTAACTCTTCTGCATTTATTAAACCGGTATAGCCCAGTATGTGGGCAAAATATACACTTTCATTATACTTACGATAAGTTTGCTGTTCAATCTCAACTCCTGGAAGAATTTTGCTGTTTTCCACTATGGCAGCCACCGTTTCATCACTTACATTGGATGCAATAATAATCTGATTGTATTTTGGGTAGTTGGTATAGATGGCATAACGTAAGGTCATAATCTTTAATGTTTCTTCCAAGGTGTAATCATCTGAAATAGCAAACATATATTTACCATGTCTCATATGTTCAAATACTTCCTGAGCAGTAGCATTTTTTTCTTCCTCAGTTAACTCATTTACCGAACGGTGCCCATATACATTTTTCTTAAATCGTAATTCTGCGTTACCTTCCACAGTAAAATACAATTCTCCACTTTCATTAATGGATATACCAAATTCACTCTCTATTTCATTTCCGTGTTTTTCTAATAGGGTAATCAATTTATGAAGCATGGTATTTTTGTCAGCATTATTATTAAGTTCAGTATTTTCTTTCAAAACCACCGCAAAGGTAAGCTCATTATAGGCTAATAAAACGCCCTTTTTGTCATATATATTTCCTCTTGCACTTTTAAGCTCTCTTGTTTTTACTCTTTTTAAAGAAACATCTTTTGAATGTTCCTTTCCTTGGACAATTTGAAGTACAAAAAGCCTATTTACCAAAGTACCAAATAATATAATAAATATGAGACCAATGGGAACTAACCTGGAGGTAACCATTTGTTTTAATTTTTCTATAATAATATCAAACATAACTTAGACCTCCTTTTGTTCAGCTTTTTCCATATGTTTATTAATAATATAAAATAACTTAAGTAAAAAAATTGATATTAATAAGGTATATACGATTTCTGGCAAACCAATTCTTGTAAAGTAAAAGAAGATGTTTAATTTACCTCTTAACAAAAAATTAAAAACATAGTATAAGAAGAAATAAAAAAAGTTGCTGATGCCTACTAATATTATAGGGATGATTTGGTCGTCTCTTTCAAATACGATATTAGCAAAGCCATTAATATATCCAATTACCATATACATAAACGCATATAAGCCAATTAAATTTCCAAAGCATAAATCTACTAATAGACCACAAAAGAATCCGACTGTTAAACCAGACTTTCTACCTCTTAAAAATCCATTGGATACGGTTAGTATTAATAACAGATTTGGAACAACATTAGCAAGAGCTATCCATTGGAATATTGTGGTTTGTAACAAAAAACATATTAAAATTTCAATGGCAATAATTATAAATCGTTTCACGAATATCCTCCCGGGATAACTTATTCCAGTTTTTCTTTAACTTCTGTAATAATTAAAACTTCTTGTAAATTTTCAAAGTCGACAGCTGGCGTTAAATCTGCTGTTTTAGATAGATTATTGGAATCTAAGGTTATATTACTTATGTAACCTATTAATATTCCTTGTAGATATTTAGGACTAATATTTGAGGTTACTACTTCATATCCATCATATATATCAGCGTCTTTTTTTATTAATTCTACTGGTAATACACCTTTTTCTAATTTCGCTAAGTCTCCTTTAACTACACAGATATCAGAAGTTTTTAAAAACATACCACTGACACTACTGGAGTCGTCAATAATGGATCGTACAATTGAATGGTTTTTTCCAACCGTTTCAATAATTCCAACTAAACCATTACCGGCAATTACATTCATATCTACTGCAATGCCATCATCAGATCCTTTGTCGATGGTAAAGGTATTAAACCAATTGTTTGGATCTGCACTTATGACTCTTGCAGCAACTTTTGGATAATCGGCATATTTTTTATCTAATTTATATAAATCACGAAACCTGTCTAACTCATATTTATCTTGAAGAAGAATCTTGTTTTCATAAGATAAAACATTATTTTCTTCTTTTAACCGAGTGTTTTCTTCCTCTAATTTATTTAAACTAGCTATTTTTTCAAATCCATTAAACACGGAATGCCCTACGGTATTAATACCTTTTTGCATAGGACTAATGATGTTTCCAACAGTTGCTTTAAATGGAGATAACTCATCCCCAAATTGATAAGAAAGAAACATTAAAGCAAAACAAAGGATAGCGACAGCTATGAACACATGTTTCGGATTCAGATTTAACCTAGTCCGTCGTCTCATAATAATCTCCATTCTGCCGAAACACCACGAATTTGGGTGTCAGCTTTTTTATATATCCTGAATTTTAACCAAAATTAGCCTGTTTTTGTGTCAGGGCTAAGGAGGATAGTTTAGGATCCTCAATAATTCGTCCCAAACCACTTACTACAGTATTGGATGCATTTTCACAAACATTTATCATTAAATCTGTTTCTTGTGCAATTAATTCTTTTAAACCAAGTATGGATGCTGAACCACCAGTCACATAGATACCTGAATCAATAATATCCGAAGAGATTTCTGGTGGAGTTCTCTCCAGAATAATTTTAACTGAATCTACGATAGTATGGAAATGTTCCAATATAGATTCATAAGCCATGGCAGAACTAACGTCTACCTCAGTAGGAAGTCCTGTTACAAGGTTACGTCCATATATTTTTATACTTTTTTCTTCTTTCGGAAGTGCAGAAGCTAATTGAATCTTAATATATTCTGCTGTTTTATCTCCAATTACCAAGTTGTAAGTTTTTTTAACAAAGGATTTAATAGTTTCATCGAATCGATTGCCGCCAACTGGTACCAACTTACTGATAACAATGCCGCCTAAAGACATAATGGAGATTTCTGTAGTATCAGCTCCGATATCTACTACCATAACACCCCTGGCATTAGTAACATCCAAACCTGCTCCAACAGCATCCGCAATTGGTTTTTCTACCATACGTATATTTTTAGGTTTCGCATTAGAACTTGCTACCAAGTCAAAAAATGCTCGCTTTTCTACTTCTGTAATGTCAGTTGGAGTTGCCAAAACAAACTCTGCTGAAGAAAAACGGCTGCTCCTTGCATTAATTTTCTTTAATAAATAATTTAATAATTCAAGCATATTCACTAAGTCTGCAATTACACCATTCCTAACCGGATAGGTAACTTGAATATTAGTAGGTGCTTTTCCATACATTTCATAAGCTTCATTACCTACTGCTATTATCTTTTTCTTATTTGCAATTGCAATTACATTTTTCTCGTCGAGTATAATACCTTCGTTTTTATGGTATATCTTAATGGTGCTTGTTCCAAAATCAATTCCATATATTTTTCCTGCCATACAAGCTGTCTCATTCCAAATTTATAACACGTCATTGGAACAGAATCATTTGTGATGCTCACCATATAATTCATCAATTCCAAAATACTAACAAAAAGGCAACGGTGATTACACCGCCCTGGAAATTATAAATAGCCTTCTTCACCAAGACTTATATATCTATTATCTCCAATAATTATGTGATCCATAAGCTTAATACCTATTAAATTTCCAACTTCTTTTAGTCTTTTTGTAGTATGTATATCTTCTTTACTAGGTGTGGGGTCTCCACTGGGATGATTATGTAAGATTATAATATTTACTGCTTCATACTTTAAAGCATGAAGAAATATTTCTCTTGGGGACAATAGTGAACTATTCACAGTTCCGGAAGAAATAATCATATCTTTTAATATCTTACTTTTTGAATCCAACATAATAAGAAGAACTTTTTCCTGGGTCAAATGACGCATATCCTGCATATAGTAATTAGCAACTGAAGATGGACTGGTTAAACGAATTGCATCTGCGCCAGTGGCTTTTGCCATTCGTTTTGTCAATTCGGTCATACATAATAATTGTATTGCTTTTACTCTTCCGATTCCTTTGATGGATATCAGCTCTTTCATATTCATATGATTAAGTCCAAGTAGTCCAGGATAAACCTTAGAGTAATTTAAAACCTTAGTTGCAACATCTACTCCTCGTTCATTCTTAGAACCGGAACGTATAATTACTGCAAGAAGTTCTGCATCAGACAAAACACTGGGCCCATATTTTTCACATTTTTCATAGGGCCTTTCAGATAATGGTAATTCTTTAACGGTATAAAACTTTTTATTCATGATTCCTCCTAATCTTCTCTCTCCAAGAAAATAGCAGGATGCCTATTATTAAAGCTTACGGTAGATAATGATTCCCAAGACTATTCCAATTATTCCGGCTATGGTAAATTTAATTCTTATTCCAAAGTTGATTACCAAAACGCCTAAATTCAGGCTTACGGTACTATGGTCATTTCCATTGCCAATACCAAACTCCTGACCATAATTAAGCCATGATAAATAAGGTACATCTTTTGCTAAATAACCGATAAATCCTCCTAAAACAACACCTGCTAAAATAATTAGCAACAGTGCCCATGAATTTTTACCGCCAACTCTAGACATAAAAGTTTCCTCCAATTATACCATTTCTAGTGTCCATTCTAACACAAATCCATATGTTTGTATACTAAAATTCCATAAAATCCTTATACCTTATAACTGTATTAAGTTTTCCTCATAGAGTTTTTGAACTGACATGAGAATACCAAGTTTTCCATGGTACCAGGTTAATCCTCCTTGAAAATATACAGCATAAGGCGGTTCAATTGGGGCATCTGCGCTTAGCTCTATAGAAGATCCCTGAACGAAAGCACCGGCCGCCATAATTACGTCGGAGTGATATCCCGGCATAGGCCATGGCTCAGGAACTACGTAACTATCTACAGGTGCGGCAGCCTGAATCCCTTTACAAAATGCTATAACACCCTCAGGGCTTCCCAAAGTGATTGCCTGTATAATATCATAACGGTGTTCTGTTCCATTAGGAATTGCGGTAAATCCTAACTTTTCGTAAATATTTGCCGCATAGATAGCTGCTTTTAAAGCTCCTGATACAACCTGTGGAGCCATAAAGAAGCCCTGATACAACAAACTATTAATGCCTAATGTAGCACCTACTTCTTTACCAAGTCCAGGAGCAGTAAGGCGAAAGGCTGCATTATCAACATATTCTTCTTTTCCTACTATATAGCCGCCAATAGGTGCCAATCCACCACCCGGATTTTTAATTAAAGAGCCTACGCATAAATCGGCTCCCACGTCCGTTGGTTCTATTGTTTCCACAAATTCACCGTAACAATTATCTACCATACAGATTACATCAGGTTTCAAATTTTTTATATAGGAAATTAGTTCTCCAATTCGTTTTACAGATAGGGTTGGTCTGGTTGCATAACCTTTAGAACGTTGAATGGTAACTAATTTTGTTCTGTCATTAAGTGCATTTTTAATTCCGTCATAATCAAATTCACCATCCGGCAAGAGATCAACTTGAGCATAGGTAATACCATACTCTGCTAAAGAACCTCTGGATTCACGAATTCCAATAACTCCCTCTAAGGTGTCATATGGTTTTCCGACCGGAGATAAGATTTCATCTTCCGGGCGAAGGTTACCGGATAAAGCAGTGCTTAAAGCATGAGTTCCACTGATTAGCTGTGGCCTTACAAGGGCAGATTCTGCATGAAATACGGAAGCATATACACTTTCTAAAGTATCACGGCCTATATCATTATAGCCATATCCTGTGGTAGCTGCAAAATGGATATCACTCACTCTGTTATCCTGCATAGCCTTTAAAACCTTCAACTGATTATATTCAGCGATTCTATCTATTTCATCAAAGCGTTCCTTTAGATTTTGCTCAATTCTTTCGCAGAAATTTAGTATTTTGTTATCAATATGAAGATCATTATATATTTTATTTAATTGCGTATTCATTCGTTTTCCTTTCCTGTATAAATATCATGTCAAATTTATTGAGATAAGCGGTTAGAATAGTTTGTTGTAATAAACTCAAGTTGTATTATTTTTTATATCGTTTTGTCAGGTCATTGGGAACGCAGTGAAAAATTTTCAAGATACCTTGTATTTTCACTGCGTCTATAATGACCTTTTATAAAATTATTTGTTCTTATTATGAAAAACATTACACATTACACTTTATATTATATTTTTCAACTGAACTTCTTGTATTATTGCTTCTAATACTTCAGCTTCATGGTTATTGTACCGGTCCTTATTTATCCAAGTCACATCTTTTTCACGCTTAAACCAGGTTAATTGACGTTTAGCGAAATGTCTTGTATCTCTTTTTAAAATATAGACTGCCTCTTCTAAGGTACATTTACCTTCAAGATACTCTATAATTTCCTTGTACCCTAACCCTTTCATGGAAACCATGTCTTTCGTACAACCCATGTCTAATAAATGTTTTACCTCTTCTATCAGCCCTTGTTCCAACATTATATCAACCCGCTTATTGATTCTTTCATATAGAACCTCTCTCTGATTATTTAATACAAAATAACAGAAATTATAGGGAGATTCTTTTTGTCTTTGTTCTTCATTATGTTCTGATATTTTATTCCCGGTCAGTTTGTAATATTCCAAGGCACGAATTACACGCTTTATGTTATTTGGATGAATGGAATTTGCAGATGCCGGATCTACTGCCTGTAACATAGAATGAACATAAAGTTCACCTTTTTCCTTAACTAAATCTTCTAATTCCTTTCTATAGGAAATCTCATGGGAAGTATCTTCATCATTTTCCTCAAAGTCAATACCATACAGGACTGCTTGTATATAAAAACCGGTACCTCCTGCAATAATCGGAATTTTGTTTTTTGCATAAATTTCTGCCATGTACTTTTCTGCATATTCCTTAAACTTCACAACATTAAAATCTTCTTGAGGATTAAGTTCATCAATAAGATAATGCTTGATACCCTCCATTTCGGAGGGCATTATTTTCGCAGTTCCAATATCCATATGTTTATACACCTGCATGGAATCAGCAGAAATAATCTCTCCATTGACAGCTTTGGCAAGTTTAATGGATAAATCGGTTTTTCCTACAGCAGTTGGCCCTGTTAAAATAATCAATGGTTTCTTCATAAAATACTTCCTTTATAATTACTTATTATGATAATAAGTTTTAATATATATTTGAGGAATATACTCAAATACTTGTATCTAAATTAAACAATTCTCTTAAATTTCTTTTCTAATTCATATTTACTCATGGAGATTATAGTTGGTCTGCCATGAGGGCAATGATAAGGATTTTCTAAAGTCAGCAGCTGATCAATCAAAGAAGAAGCGTCTTGAGAGGAAATTCTATGATTTCCCTTTACTGCTGCTTTACAGGAAACGGAAGCTATTTTCTCCAATATAATATCCGGTGTTTCATTATGAGCCTCATCAACCAATTCGTCAATCATTTCAATAAGAATTTCTTTTTGAGCCAAACCGAACAAATCACCGGGAATAGCACGAACCGCATATTCCTTACCGCCAAACTCTTCTATTTCAAAACCAATACGCTTTAATTCTTTGCTGTATTTTTGAATTATCTCTTCTTCTCTCATGCTCAAAGAAAGAATCACAGGTGGTTCCAACATCTGTGCGTTATATTGCTTTTCATGAAGTGCTTTCATTGTTTTTTCATATAGTACCTTTTCGTGAGCTGCATGCTGATCAATTAAATACATTTTATCTCTGAATTCAACGATCCAATAAGTAGAGAATACTTGTCCCACAATTCGGTGATTTTCTTTCGCTTTCTCTGATATAAAGGAAAGCTGTTCCGGTTTGCTTATGATTACAGAAGAATCGTTAAAAAAAGATTCCTTTTTATCTGCATCAGAAGAAACATCATTCGTATCTAAAGTATTATACTGAGTGGTTTCTTTAATCACAGGAGTTGCAGTTTTAACCACTTCTTGAAATTTTCCGATTTCTGTTTCTTTTATTAATTCCTTTGTTTCTTCTGAAACAGGCGTATTATTAAGATTCAGATCACCTGCTGCATCCATATATCTATTATAGGTATATGAACTTGAACTCCCTTTATTGCCTGCTCCGTAATTAAGCAGGGAATTATTATTTGAAACTAAATTCTCATTCTTTTCTTTTAATTCTTCCATTCTTCGATTGACTTCAAATGGTTCCGGTATTTTCTCAGTAATAACAACTTTCTCTTTGCTTTTATCTTCTAATGAAACAGAAGGTATTAACTCTTTTCCCTCTAAAGAATTTTTAACAGCATGATAAACTAGCCGATAAACTTCATCACCGTTCTTAAAACGGATTTCTAATTTAGCTGGGTGTACATTTACATCAATTAACTCACTTGGAATATGCAAATGAAGACAGGTAAAAGGATAACGGTGGGTCATAGAAAAGGGCCGAAATGCTTCTTCAATTGCTTTGCTGATTAAGCTGCTCTTAATGTATCTTCCATTAATAAAATAATTCTCATAATTGCGGTTTCCCCGGGAAACAATAGGTTTTGCAATAAAACCATCTATACTCAGCCCATCTGCATCACCTTCCACCGTTACCAGATGAGATGCTATATCCCTTCCATAAACATGATATATAATATCTTTTAAATTATTATTTCCCGATGTGTGAAGCTTAATTTGGTTATTATTAATAAATTTAAAGGCAACGTTTGGATGAGATACCGATAAACGTTCCATCAGGTCACTAATGTATCCGGCTTCCGTAACCGGAGATTTTAAGAACTTTCTTCTTGCCGGTGTATTATAGAAAAGATTTCTTGCGATAAAGGTAGTACCGCCGGGACAGCCTATATGTTCCATACTCTTCTCTTCGCCCCCTGCAATTTGGTATCTGATACCTGAGAAAGCTTCGGCTGTTTTAGTCACAAGTTCCACCTGGGCTATAGCAGCTATACTGGATAACGCCTCACCACGAAATCCCAAACTGGAAACACTTAACAAATCCTCAGCTGTTCTAATTTTGCTGGTGGAATGTCTTAAGAAAACCAGCGGCATGTCCTCTTCATCTATACCGGAACCATTGTCCGTAATTCGAATAAAGCTGATACCGCCCTCCTTGATTTCTACTGTAATGGCATTAGCACCTGCATCTATAGAATTTTCTACTAATTCCTTTACCACCGCCGCCGGACGTTCGATTACTTCACCGGCAGCTATTTGATTAATCGTGCTCTCGTCTAAAACCGTTATTTTCGTCATATGTTCACCTCTATTCTTTCTAAATTAACGTAAAGTACTACTATTAAAGTACCAAATGTATTCTATGTACCAGATTAGTTCTAGTGGATTTTTTGCTGTAATTCATAAAGTATATTCATGGCCTCCATAGGAGTCATAGAATTTAAATTGATCGTCTTTAATTCCTTTATAATATCTTCATAGGGATTTAAGACATCATTAAAATCAAAGAATGACATCTGATTTGGTATATCCGTATGCTTTTTCTTTGCTTTATAATGAGGATTTGTTTCATTATCTGCTTCAGCAACATAATCCTTATCAGAAGAATCATCCGGTATGTTTTCCTGATTACTGTGGGAATCCGCAATTGCCCTTGCTTTTTCCGTAATGTCATTTTGACTTAATTCTTCTACAATTTCATTTGCCCTTTTTAATACACTTTCAGGAACTCCTGCTAATTTAGCTACCTGAATTCCATAGCTTTTATCAGCACCGCCTTTTACTATTTTACGAAGAAAGACAATGTCTTCTCCCTGCTCTTTTACTGCAATGCAATAATTATTTACACTGTCTAGTTTGCCTTCTAATTCAGTCAATTCATGGTAATGGGTTGCGAACAATGTTTTTGCTCCTAATAGCTTCGGATTACTGATATGTTCTACCACAGCCCATGCAATACTTAATCCGTCAAAGGTGCTGGTACCTCTTCCAATCTCATCTAAAATAAGTAAGCTGTTTTTCGTTGCATTTCGGAGTATGTTGGCTACTTCCGTCATTTCAACCATAAAGGTACTTTGACCGGAAGCCAAGTCATCGGATGCACCCACACGAGTAAAGATTCGATCTACAATTCCGATATTGGCATAGGCAGCAGGTACAAAGCTTCCTACCTGAGCCATTAATACGATCAATGCAGTCTGTCTCATATAGGTCGATTTTCCAGCCATATTAGGACCGGTAATAATAGAGATTCTTTTTTCCTTATTATTAAGATAGGTATCATTAGCCACAAACATATCGTTGGAGATCATCTTTTCAACAACTGGATGTCGGCCGTCCTTGATGTCGATGACACCGTCTTCATTAATAGACGGTCTGACAAAATTATTTCTTTCAGCAACTAAGGCTAAGGATGTAAATACATCCAGTTTTGCCACAGATTTAGCTGTTTGCTGGATACGGCTTACTTCCGATGCGATCTTGTCACGAACTTCACAGAATAAATCGTATTCTAAAGAAAATAATTTATCCTCAGCACCTAAAATTACATCTTCCAATTCTTTTAATTCAGATGTTGTATAACGCTCGGCGTTGGTTAAAGTCTGTTTCCGAATCCAATTTTCAGGAACCAGATTTTGATAAGAATTAGTTACCTCCAGATAATACCCAAATACTTTGTTAAATTTAATTCTAAGATTCTTAATTCCGGTTTTTTCTTTTTCCCTGCTCTCCAGTTCGGCCAGCCATGTTTTCCCTTTTGTTTTGGCTTTACGAAGCTTATCCACTTCTTCATGAAAACCATCTTTGATGATACCGCCTTCTCTAACAGTAATAGGCGGTTCTTCTACTATGGACGTTTCAATTAAGCTATAAAGGTCTTCCAGTGGATCTAAATTATCAAAAATACTTTTTAATAAATTACTGGAAGATGTATTTAATAAAATCTTAATATGTGGAAGCATGGACAAGGAGGACTTAAAGGCAATTAAGTCTCTAGGTCCCGCACTTTTATAACTGATTCGTCCCATCAGACGCTCTAAGTCGTAGATAGGATTTAAATATTCCCGTATTTCTTCTCTCGTAATTACACTATCGTTTAATTCCGCTATGGCATCCAAACGGATATTGATTTCTTCCTTATCAATTAGTGGCTGTTCCAGATAATTTCTTAATAATCTTGCACCCATGGCAGTCTTTGTCTTATCCAGCACCCAAAGAAGAGAACCTCTCTTTTGCTTCTCTCTTAAGGTTTCTGTCAATTCCAGATTACGTCTTGTGGAACTGTCTAATAGCATATATTTACTTGTCACATAAGGCATAATTTTGGTCAAATGGGTTAAGGAGTTCTTTTGTGTCTCATATAAATACTGTAATACGGCACCGGAAGCAATAACACCAATGGTATAATCTCTTAAACCAAGACCATCTAAAGAAGAAACATTAAAATGTTCCTTTAAGGATTTGGCACATCCCTCATCATCAAAATACCAGGCTTCCAAATTGGATATGGAAATCTGAAGCCGGCTTTTCAGGTCGTCTATATCTACACCACTTACTAAAAATGTACTATTACATATGATTTCAGAAGGATTGAATTTTGTGATTTCGTCCAGTAATTTTCGGTCGGAGTCTACTTCCGTAACATAAAAATCACCGGTTGTTACATCTACCGTACTAATTCCGTAGGCATTTGTAGTATGTACGATTCCCATTAGATAATTATTCTTGCTTTCATCCAATGCCTGAGGATTGATATTGGTTCCGGGTGTTACAATTCTTATGACTTCTCTTCGAACAATTCCCTTTGCAGCCTTTGGGTCTTCTACCTGCTCGCATATGGCAACATGATAACCCCGGCTTATTAACTTACTTAAATAGCCGTCCACTGCATGATAGGGTATCCCGCACATAGGTGCTCTCTCCTCCAATCCGCAGTTTTTACCTGTCAAAGTTATCTCAAGTTCTTTCGAACAAATTATCGCATCTTCAAAGAACATTTCATAAAAATCACCCAAACGGTAAAATAAGATACAATCTTTATATTGGCTTTTTAGTTCCATGTATTGCTGCATCATTGGTGTTAATTCTGCCATGGTTAATCGTCCCTTCTAAACATATGGTATTTTATTTATTTATCTTTTATATTCTCTGCGGATTCTAAAGGATTACATCATCCATCAGTTCATCTCCGTCTGCAGCAGAGGTTGCTAAGACATCACAACGTTCGTTTTGAGGATGCCCTGCATGTCCTTTTACCCAGACAAAGTTTACTTTATGAGGTTTCATAGCTTCTAATAACCGTTTCCATAAATCCACATTTTTAACCGGTTCGTTTTTGCCCCGTTTCCAGCCTTTTTTGATCCACCCTTCCAGCCAGTGATCATTAAAAGCTTTCACCAGATATTGTGAATCGGAATACAAATCAACTTCACATGGCTTGGTCAATGCCTCTAAGCCTGCAATTGCTGCCATTAATTCCATTCGATTGTTGGTTGTTTTCTTATATCCCCCTGACAGCTCCCGAATATGTTCCTGTCCCTTGGAATCAACAAATACAAGGATTGTTCCATAACCGCCGGGGCCCTCAGGATTTCCTCTGGCTGCACCATCTGTATAAATAGTAACCTTCATAAATTACTCCCTTTTTTATCATTTAAAAATATAAGGGGCTGTTGCAAAATTGCCATTCTTCGATTTAAAAGCTTTCTCAGAATGACAGATTATTGTTTGCGACAGCCTGGTCGTTACATAACTTTATGTTTAACTTATTTCCAGCAAGCATGTTATTCTCTGCTTTTACGTGAACATTATAACATAATATTCATGGTTTGAAAAGTAATTCCTTATCACTAGGCAAAGGCAAACATGTACCAAGTATAGTTCATACATGAAAGCGCTTTCTAAATTTCCCCCAGATATAACTCTGAAAGTAAGTATATGCTTTATCAAATATTAATAAGGCAAACTGTCCTCCAAGGATTAGTAAGGCCCATATTTCTATACGAATTGTTCCTTGATAGAACAGATGAGGCATAAGAATTACAGATGGCAGATAAATAATATTAAATGTAATATATTTAATCACCCACAATATAAGGTTCCTATTCTTTAATTTAGCAAGTTTTTCCCATGCAAATTCATTGATAAGAATATATAATCCCATTGCTGAAAAAGTAATGCAATAGAACTTATTGGGTGTCAGAAAGAAATTTAGGACAATGCTGCCTATAAAGAAACCCAGTCCCAGCCTGATGCCACACTCCCGTATGGCTATTCCGACACAGAAAGCTGCCCCGGCCAGAAAAAAAAGGGTGTTAAATTCTAATATTCCACTTAATGTAACCAGTACTACAGATATAGCAAGTAAAATGCCTAAGAATGCCATCTTTTTTGCCCCTAGATACATCGGCACAAATCTCCTCCCATACATTCACATAAGGTGTCTGCGCACCATAAATCACAGCATATGTTACCAGTTCCAAAAACGGAGTCACCACCATAGCGGGTGTTTTGATATCTTTGTCCTCTAAATTGTAATTGATTTAATATATTTCTATATTCAGGATTACCCGGTTCCATGTTAACTGCCGTCTGAGCATGGTTTAACGCTTCATAATTATTTCCAATACCAGCGTTTGCAATAGCACTGTAATAATACCATCTGGCAGTACGGTTTCCAATCCCTGATAAGACATTCAAAGCTTCTCTATAATGTCCTGAATTAATATAGTTGGTTACAGCAGTCATTTCAACCGGCTCATCCGCACTACCGCCAGAGTAAGTGCTTTGACCTCCGTAATAGCCACCTTCTTTTTCCTTCATAATTTGATCATATGCTTCCTGTACTTCTTTAAATTTTTCTTCTGCTAAATCAGCTAATGGATTATCAATATAAGAATCCGGGTGATATTTTCTGCTTAATTCTCTATAAGCCTTTTTAATTTCATCATTGGATGCACTTGGTGAAACACCAAGGATTTTATATGGATCTGCTATCATATCTTCCTCTTTTCTGCGAATTTCATGGTATTATTTCTGAATGTTCTCTAATTTTTTCTTTTGGAGAGAATCAAACTTAGTCCAAACTCCCTCGTATAAAATGTTTCTTAATATGTCCGCGTCCAACAAACATGGCAGTTTTTCGAATTCACCGGTACATTCTGCTAACATTAAATTAAGTATGTTCTTGCATTCTGTTTCATAATAATCTTTTTGAGAAATCGATGTTAATGGATTATATCTGCCCTTTTTTATGTCTTCTTCCAAGTCTTCATAAGCATCAATAATATATATATACTTGCCTAAAAAGAAACCGAATTTTCTTAATGCAGATTCCCACACATCTTCTTTATATACAAACAATTCAGACATTAGTTCCCCAAAGCAACGGGACACCAAATCAATATTCTGGTCATTGTTTTTTTCACATTCTTTCAGTCGGTTTAAGCTGCTCCCAATAGTCTGGCATTGTCTGGGATACTTATCACAAATCTTCTTAAACTTCTTCTTCAATAGTTTTGTACCGGTAAAGCCTGCAATGCTTTTATCATCCTGCCAGTCATCTAAAAGATGATAATAAGAAAGAACGATATTCATATCCGCTGCATAATTCGTAATCTCATTACAAAGTGTATCATGTTTCTTTACCGGATGTACAATACATCTGTGTATTCCGTGTTCTGTATCACTTTCATAGAGAGAAGTTAATAAAATAATAAGAAAAGTCATATCATATGTCAATGTCATTTGCCCGAAAGAACCATACTTATCTTTTAAGGTTTTGCATAAACCACAATAATAAGCTCTATACTTATAAAAATCTTTCATTTTTAGTTCCGGCTTATATATATTTACGTAACCAAACATAGTTCCTCCCGGTAATCAGCTTAAGTGCTTGTTATTCGATATTAATCCAATTTCCCTCTTCTAAAAATTGATTTGCTGCTTTTGTAGCATTATCAATTATATCTTCCGAATACCCCATAACACTTAGCAGCTTAATTGCATTTCTTGAAACTGCTCTTCCTGCCTGGAGTTTATCAAATAATACATTATTATCAACCACTTGTTCCTGGAAATGATAATTGGAATAATATCTTTCTAAAATATGCGTTAATTCAATGTCATGAGTAGCTGCACAGCATAAA
Organism: Anaerocolumna sp.; assembly: GCF_032079385.1. Taxonomy (NCBI): domain Bacteria; kingdom Bacillati; phylum Bacillota; class Clostridia; order Lachnospirales; family Lachnospiraceae; genus Anaerocolumna; species Anaerocolumna sp. The sequence continues at coordinate 125,793 of NZ_DAMAUC010000010.1, read as the reverse complement.
GCATTTGCCTGGGAAAAGCTGTACAGAATCTGGGAAGAAGCGGCAACACGTTCTAAAGTATTGGTTCCTCTTAGTACTTCATCAACAAAACATAATGTTGGAATATTTGAATTCAACTTATCCAAAATACGTTTTAAGGATTTTATCTCAACAATATAGTAGCTTTCTTTATTTAACAAATTATCCTGCAAAGCCATGGAAGAAGCAACATAAAAATAACTAGCCTTATAAGACTTACACATGGATGTGAAAATTGTTTGAGAAAGTATAGCATTTATAGCAAGTGTTTTTATAAATGTTGATTTACCAGATGCATTGGAACCAGTTATTAGTATACACTGGTCTTCTGAGATAGAATTGGTAACCGGTTCATCAATCATAGGGTGGTATAACTCTTCTGCCTGTAAAAATGGTTTTCCGCCGGATACAAGTTCCGGTAAAGAATAATAATCCATCATAGCTCGAAAGGATGCAACAGCTATCATACTATCCAAAGTACCTATAGTTACAAACATTTTATTTAAAGTCTCGCGATTGTTTTTAAAACAAGTCAGCATGGAGTTAAATTTAATTAAATCCGTATGGAATAGCATTCGTACATAGTCCAATACAATATCAAGCATCTCACCGTTTGGATTCTTACCTGCCACCACTCTGGAACCTTTTTTAAATTGATTGAATTTCTGGCTGGCTTCTTCCAATTGGGTAATGTATTCTTTTATTTCCGGAATATTTAATTTCGAAAATTCTTTCACACAACCTAATAATCTTATTATATAGGAACAAACATTTAAATAAGCTTCAATTTCCGCTTTTTTGCGGTAATATTGAATCATATTGTTGGTAACCATGGCAAAAGTTAAAAGTCCGCCTATAGGAGGATTAAAGAATATCAAAGCTATGGCCCCAAGTAATCCTATAATCATAAGATAATGAGGGACATTGCTTGATATATCCAGGTTATCCAAACGATTAATATATTCGAAAACAGAAATATCTTTTAATTTTCCCATCCTGCGAAGGGTCACCTGTACTTGCATTCTTTTCTCGGAATTTTGCTGAAAGAATTCTATAAGACGGTTTCTTTCCTTTAAATCTTTTTCATCGTATTTTAATTTTCTTAATACAGAATACAGATATTCTTCACCTATGGAACTGTTTGTATTATTCATTAACATAAAAATTTCATCCATAGAAACATCGTTCCAGGTAATATCATCCACATCTTGTGAATCGTCCTGTACAGAACGATAATAGCTTGCGATAGATATTAAACTTTCAGTGGTATATTCTTGTTCGGGGATTTCACCCCATTGTTTTTTTAACTTCGCAATTAATTTTTCTTTGTTGTTTTTTGTATCATAGATGCTCTTAATAATAATTCCTATAATAAGCGCACCTGTAATATAAACGAATTCCATAGTAATATCCGTACCTTTCCTTGTTTTAGAATTAAAATATAAGACTTGATATTGTAATACTTCACACACTGTTTTACTCTCAATTGAAGAATTAACTTTGAAAATTGAAATGTTTTCAAACTTTGAAATATTTCAAATTCAATGCACTCTCAAATGCCATTATAATTTTTTCCAAAATGTATGTCAATTATATAATGACATTCTTTATATTATTCTTATCAATTTAAGAATTTCTAAAGAATTTATCAAATCAGGGAATAAATGCCTAAAATAATAAACTGCCATTCTGAGAGCTGCCGAAGAACCTCACCTTGTAATGAGATTCTTCGCTTAAAACTCAGCACAGCTAAATTCTAAGCTCAGAATGACAGTTTTGTAACAAGCCCTATATTTTGTTAATCATTAATAATTCTAACTGCAGTGATTGGATTTCTATAATACATATTAGAAATCTTTATTCCTGTTCTTGTAGTACTAGCATGAACAATTTGACCATTGCCAATATACATAGCAACATGATTAATTGAACTGCCATTACCGTAGAATACCAAGTCACCAGGTTTTACATTGGATGGATTAATCCTTGTTCCATTACGTGATAAGGATGAGGATTGACGTGCAATGGAATATCCAAAATTCCTATAAATTAAATGTACAAAACCAGAACAGTCAGTTCCATTCGTTAAACTGTTACCGCCCCATACATAACGGTTACCTACAAATTGTTTTGCATAAGCTACAATTTGTGCTCGAATACCGGAAACTCCAGTAACTGTTTCTTCTACGGAAACACCTTTTATAAGTTCATAGGTTAAATCAACATACTGCCTGGATACGTAACCCTTATCCTGGTCTACTCCGATTTTAACCCATTCCTCATCGAAATCAAGCACTTCAAATTCCTCACCAATAGGTACACTGGTAATTACTTTTGATAAGAGACCAGCTTCTGCTCTTACATTAAGAGTTGTAGTATTAACAGTAGCTACAACACCTCCTACTTTCTTTGCTAAAGTTACTGCTTCATTTCCAGTAATAAGGTAGGAACTCATTACATAGCCGGTAACTTTACCTGATTTAATCTTCGCCCAACCGCTGTCATCTGTTTCAAGAATAGTACATCCTGCATTCTTCGGTAATTTACCAATGATTTTTTGGTCTTCTCCCGGTTTTTCCCGTATATTTAAATGATTTTCAACATTAGCAATACCTAAATTGGTATAATTATATTGATCGGCAAGTTCTATTTCTTTATTCTTAACAGCTTCACTTACTTCGCTGTATTTCTCAAGTGGTACTGTAATTCCTGCAACAGCCTTCTCACCAACTACAGCCTCAGCCTTTGCTACCGCGGCATTAAGAGAAAATAATACCATTCCGCCCATACAAAAGGTCGAAATCTTTAAGAACTTCGTGAAATTTTGGTTCATGGTAATCCTCCGATAATTTGGTTTAAATGTATTTGTAATATCATGGTTAAATTTATATGTTAAATAAAGTTGTTACAAATATATTAAATCTATTACAGGGTTATTATAACAATGGTTCATAATTTTGTCAACTAAATGTCAAACTTTTTTTAATTCTCAGCTAAAAATTATAAAATAGTTAAAAAAATAATTACTATGACATAAATATTCCATGTTTTATTCTATATACGTAGAATATCTTACGAAAATATTAATGTTTTTTTAAAATAAAAAAAAGCGGATGTATTTATCCGCTTAATTATAGTTATATAATGATACAGATAATGCCGCCATTGCTGTCATTAATAATCTTCTGCATGGTTTCCTGAAGTTTTAACTGACTTTCATCCGTCATTTTGTTAATCTTAGTATTGATTCCGTCATCTACCAATTGTTTAATGGATTTACCATATATATTGGTTTCCCAGATTCCTTCCGGTTCTTCAGCAGCATTCTTATTAATGTAAGCAATTAAATCTTCAGCCTGTTCCTGAGTACCTACGATAGGTGCTATTTCAGTTTGAATATTGGCCTTAATCATATGGATGGATGGCGCCGTAGCTTTAATTTTAACACCATATTTATTACCATGTTTCATAATCTCAGGCTCATCTATGGTTATATCTTCTCTGGAAGGAGTAACTACACCATATCCTCTTGTACGGACATCCTGACATGCATTGCCCACTTTTTCATATTCGTTTTTCATATTGGCAAGTTCTCTTAAAGTAGCAATCAGCTGATACTCATCGTTAATTGGTACACCGATTAAGTCACTTAAAATATTGTAATAATATACATCATCAAAATCTACCGTAACTTTTACGGAACCATTCTCCATTTCGATCTTATCGATTTTGAATTTCTTAACATACTCACTGCCGCTTTCCATGTTTTCTGCTCTTACATCACGAATCAATGTAATGTTTCTCATTAATTCTTTAATGGAGTTAATCAAATCCAGTTTTAACCAATGGTCATCTGGTAACATTTCGGCCCATTTGGGCATATAAAAGTCAATTTCAGATACCGGGAATACAGATAATATGTTAACCATGATTCTATGTATGTCATCTTTCTTCATCTGCTCACAGTTAACTGGCAAAACAGTAACATTATATTTTGCAGCGATTTCATTTGAAAGATCAATGGTATTCTCGGAATAAGGTCTATTTGTATTCAGTAATACAATAAAAGGTTTTCTTAATTTCTTTAATTCATTAATAGTTTTCTCTTCTGCCGGAATATAATTTTCTCTTGGTATGTCACCGAAACTTCCATCTGTTGTTACAACAATACCGATTGTAGAATGATCATTAATAACCTTTTGTGTGCCAAGTTCCGCAGCCTGGGTAAAAGGAATTTCATAATCAAACCATGGCGTTTTCACCAAACGTTCCTGTTCATTCTCAATGTGGCCGGATGCGCCACTTACCATATAGCCTACACAATCAATAAGACGTATATTAACTTTTGTTCCTTCTCCTAAATTAATTTCAGCAGCTTCTTTCGGTATAAACTTTGGCTCTGTTGTCATTATGGTTTTGCCTGCTGCGCTTTGTGGTAGTTCGTCTATGGCTCTTCCCCGGCTATATTCGTCTTCTATATTGGGTATTACCAATAGATCCATAAATCGTTTGATAAAGGTAGACTTTCCAGTTCTAACCGGCCCTACCACGCCTATGTATATTTCACCGCCTGTCCTAGCCTTAATATCATTATATACATCGTATATTTGATTTGATAAGTCAAGTGACGATAATTGCTCTAACATATGCCGTCCTCCTTTCAGTTATATCTAAACATATGCAATAAATCTTCATTTCATGCCTTGTTTTATTGGGTCGGACTAAGGGATTATTGAAATAAAATCATGGGCAGGAAACAGAATAATCTGCTCCTACCCATAATTATATTTCAATATTATGTTTAATTCATTTCCATTGATATCATATTTGCTGCTGCATCTGCCGCTTCTTGTGGCGTCAGGCTTCCCTCCAGCATAGCTTGCAGTTGTGCAGTTACATTAGACATAAATACTCTTGCTGTCGAATGAATTACACCAGGTTTTGCAAGGCTTACATATTGAGCTAATTCCTTCATTGGAACATTGGAGTCATATATATCCAATGCAGAAGCTCTTGATGGTATATAGCCAGTAAGGCTATTAAATGCCTTTTGGTTCTCTGTATTTGTCATCACGTTTAAGAATTGTGCAGCCTTGTCAGCGTTTGGTGACTTAGCAGATACTACGAACATTCCGGTTACACCAAAGGTAACTCCTTCAAGTGGAGGTCCTATCACATAATTCTTCATTTCCTGGCTTTCCATCAATGTTAACATGTATGCAGAACTATACGTTGCTAATGATTTTCCTTCCAGGAAGATGGAGGATTGATCTTGTGATGTTATAGAATCTGCTGGAAAATATCCTGCGTCATACTGTCTTTTTACCTCTTCCCAAGCTTTCACTGATTCAGCGCTATTAATAAGTATTTCGTTATTTTCTCCAATTATATCACCGCCATAAGCCCAGATATATGGATATAGAGTTGCATTAAGGGTATTTCCACCTTCGAAGGTACGAGCATAATATCCTGCTGCTACAGCTGCATCTGCCAGCTTATTAAACTCTTCAATGGTGTCTGGAAGATCATTTGCATTACCACCAACCTCAGCCAGAATATCACTATTATAGAACATTGTCTGAACTTCTCGTAAAATTGGAAGTCCATATAGATGACCATTATATGACACTGCCTCTATGGAAGTTTTTGAGAAATCAGAGTAATCAAAACCGGAACCCAAAAGCTCATCTATAGGTGCAAGAACCTCCTTATCAGCAAATTGTGTCATCATATCCGGTATAAGATAGAAAATATCCGGACCTGCATCTGTTGCTAAAGCAGCAAGCATTTTTTCTTCTCTGTTTTTCCAGGGAATCTCTTCAAATACTATATTTGCATTTGGATATATTTTTTTAAACTCTGCTGCCATGTCATCAAAAACTTTGTTTTGATTGTCAGCTAAATCTGTAGATACAAAGGGATGTGTCCATACAGTAAGTGTGAAACTCTCATTTGTATCAGGTGTCTCCGTTTTTTCTTCATTTTCAGTTCCTTTAGTCTGTTCCCCCGTTGTCGGTACGGCAGGGTCTACCGTATCAACTTTCTTTGTTGGACTACAACCGGCCAATACCACCATTGAGAGACTGACTGCCACCAACATTTTTAATACCTTCTTCAACATGTTTTTTCCTCCCTAATTTTAATTTTTGCCAGAATAATGATATATGTTCCCTCTTTAATTCTGTGTATTTTTCCTATATATCATCACCCTGACAGTTGTATTTTAGTACAATATATATAATTAGTAAACTAAATACCTTGCCAATTAATATAACTAAATTGCTATATTATACTTTACCGATGCCAATGCTAATGAATTTTAAAGTTTATCACCTTAAATTCACTCTTATTTAGACCTCTATCCTCTTACCGGTGTTCCTTTTTCTATAGATTCGTAGGCTTTAATAGCAACTTTTAAAGCAAATAATCCATCCTCTCCGGTTATTGGCGATACCCTGTCATTATCTACAGCATCTGCAAAGTCTTCTAACATAAGCCGATTCATATCATCTCCCCAATAACTTTGGAGGCTCTTTGTATGCTTATTCGAGTACAGATTTCCATGTTGTTTAAATGAATCCACGTTTATGCTTCCTTGGGTACCGATAATGTTAAGAGTTACATCTCCCCATGTAGGAAATGACTTCGGTCTATTCCATGATGTGTCCAATGTAGCATAGGGACCGTTCTTAAATTGCATAAATATCAATCCCGTATCTTCAACGGGTATATCATGTATATACCTTCCGCCTTTGGCAAAGACTTCTTCAACTTCCTTGCCTAAGATCCAGTGCATGATATCAGCTACATGTATGGTATGATCAATTATAGCACCACCTCCGGCTTTTTCTTTATCAACAAACCATCCTCCCGGCATGGTTCCATGATTCGTTCCGGTTATGGCTACTATATCGCCAATTGAACCATTATCTATAATTTCTTTTGCCCTGACTACAGAAGGAATATATCTGCACGGTAATGCCACCATAAGTTTTATACCATTCTTCTTGCAGGCTTCAATCATTTTTTCTCCATCTTCCATAGTGGTTGCTAAGGGTTTTTCTACAATCACATGTTTCCCTGCATTAGCAGCCTCTATAGTAAGTTCGGCATGGAGTTTATTAGAAGTGCATATACACACCGTGTCCACTTCATTATGTAGAATCAGATCTGAATATTTTTCATAATATCCTATATCATATTTTTCAGCTAATGGTCTTCCCATTTCTGTGTCAGGCTCCGCAAGACCAATGATATTAATGTTTTTTATATTTAGCGCCTCTTCAATATAAGAAGCAGCATGAACATGTTCACAGCCTATTATTGCCAGATTCATTTATATCACCTCCTTAGGATATACCTTTTGGCCTGTCTTCATAGACTCCATGGCACACAAAGATATGTAAGCTGCCTTTATGGCATCGTTGCAGGCTATTGGTACATCCTTGTTATTCTCTATTGCATCTATAAAAGCTATAATCTCCTTCGCATAGGGATTGCTTCTTGGGGTTAAAGGACTTTCCGGTATGGCTACCCCGTCTTTTGCACCGGATGCAGTACTTTCGATTTGACAAATGATTGGAATCGAATCTTCGGAGTTACTTTGATAGATTCCCTCCGTTCCCACAATTTCTAACTTGGTTGTAAAAGGAGAACCACCAGGCTTTGACCAATCCGCTTCAATATGGGCTATAACTCCATTTTTAAATTCCAACATAACAACATCATATTCGTTATATCGCTCATGTTTATAGGCATTTCCCTTTGCATAGACTTCCTTCACATCTCCAAAACAGTGCATAAGAAAATCAATATCATGGATTGTCATATCATGAATAGCTCCACCGCTTGTATTTATATCTTCGTACCATTCCCTTATCCTTCCGGGATGTACCCCTCCGCGGTAGGTTCTCACCATGACTGGCCGGCCTATATCTCCACTTTCTATAATCTTTTTTGCAGTTTCATATTCCGGAAAATAGCGGAGTACATGTGCTATCATAAGCTTAACCCCTGCCTGTTCTGCTGCATCACGCATCTTCTTTCCTTCTTCTACTGTCAAAGCTACTGGTTTTTCACATAAGATGTGAAGCCCTGCCTTGGCAGCCTTTATAACATATTCACAATGCATATTGGTAGGAAGGCATATATCTACCATGTCAATATCTTTCCTGTCAAAAATATCATTTCCATCATACAAAGCTTCGGCGCCCAGAAACTCTGCCATTTTATCAGCACGCTCTTTCATTACATCGGCCACAGCAACGATTTCGGCTTCATGTATATTCTTATAACATTGAGCGTGTGCATGAGCAATCCCGCCGCATCCTATAATACCTATTCTAATCATGATTACCTCCTGCTTCTATTATGTCTCTATATATCCTTTTGTTTTTAATTGAGGATTCGTATATAGACAGGATTATATCCAGAGCTTTTTTACCTTCTCTCCCATCTATTTTTACTAAAGAATCGTTAATTACAGAAATATAAAAGTCCCGTATCTGTGTAACATGAGTATATCCCCAATAAGCTTTTCCTGGTATTACTTCACTATTTTCTTCTGCCATCTCATAGTACTCTACTCCATCTATATCAACCCATGCCAAATCCTGCTTCATTCCTACTTTTCCATGTTCACCAACTATTTCTAACTCTATTGGTGCATCATAGCCATAACAGTTTGTAGCATACAGATGATATAAACAGCCATTCTGAAATTTTACCAGAGCATCCGCAGTGTCCTCAACTTTCAAATATTCATGATTTCTGTTACTTATATTACCTTCTATCCATTCTATATCACTTCCAACCAACCATTGAACTCTGTCTATAGAATGTATTGCCTGATCGATTAAAACGCCTCCGCCCTCCTTATCCCATGTGCCTTTCCAATCTGAATCGGCATAATAGGATTTATTCCTTGACCAGGATAAATATGATCTGGCGCACTTTATTTTTCCTAACTTTCCTGAATCAATTATATTCTTGATGTGGGTACATCCTTTTGCATATCTTGTTTGAAATATCACTCCTAGTTTTGTTCCCATTTCTTCTGAAACAGAAATCATTTTGTCCGCATTGGACAAAGTGATAGCCATTGGTTTTTCTGTCAGAACATGTATTTTATTCTTCATCAGCTCTATCGCAATCTCATGATGTGAATAATGGGGTGTTGCTATATGGGCCACATCTATGTTGTCCTCCATACATTCTCTGTAATCAATAATTGCTTTACAGCCTTTAAACTGCTCTGCAAATGCCTTCGCTTTATTTAAGTCTGTATCTACAGCATAAACCACTTCTGCAAGATCACTCAACTCTTTAAACACCTGTGCATACATCTCTGATATTCTCCCGCAGCCTATCATGCACACTCTAAGTTTTTTCATATTATGACCGTGCTCCTTTCACACTTTAGCCAATCTCTTCTTGCTTTTCTCTTACTCTTTCTTTCCATTTTTCTATATTATCAGCAATGAACTTATCGTCATTTAGTTCTGGATAGGACTTATAAACTCTGTTTATCTCTTCCATCTGACCTTCACCTAGTATTTCCTTTTCATCTAAACACCAATTGCCTTGAAGTAACCCCTGTCTTGCCAACACCTCATTTATTCCGGGAATACATCCAAAGAAATTATTGTTCACATCAAAAAATGCAGCATTACAGTCTGTAATTTGAGTTCCCATGGCTAAAAGTTCTCCAAATCCTGCTCCCGTATCTTTAGCCTTTTTAATCTTATCCAGCAACTCCGCCGCCTTACTGGTCCATACTGCCCAATGCCCCAATAAGCCTCCGCATATTTCTTTTTCTATAATCTGGCCATTAACATTGAATTTATATTTTGTAAGAAGATCTGCGACTATGTTATCATCATTTCCTGTATATACTGTGATTTCATTACAGCGCTTGGAACTGCATACAGCTCTGAGTACATCTAAAGTATCATAACGGTTAAATGGGGCAGTTTTTATTGCTATAACTCCTTCTATGTCCGCAAACTTCTGCCAAAATTCATAACTGAATCTTCTTCCTCCGGCATTAGGCTGCAAATAAAATCCAAAAACCGGCATAATATCTGCAATTCTTTTGGTTCTTTCTAAGAGCTCATATTCCGTATAGGAATCCAGTCCTCCCATACTAAGTAAAATCATATCGTATCCTATTTTTTCTGCAGTTATGGCTTCTTGTATTGCCTGCTCTGTTTCCCCGCATACCCCTGCAATTTTTATAAAGGGTCTTTGTATATTGGAACTTACAATTTCATCATGTACCACACTTAAAAGTCTCGCATATAGGTTATGCTTTTGATCCCTGATATTAAATTGTGTAGTATGTACACCCACTGCAAGTCCCCCTGCGTTTGCCTCCATATAATAGTGAACCAGAACCCGTTGGGTGAAGTCATCAAATACCCTGTCCTTATTAATAGCTAATGGACACGCCGGTATAACTGTCCCTGTTTTAAGAAGATTTAAAATATTTCCATCCAAACCTTTTGCCATCTAATATTTACCCTCCCTTTCTTGAAAATGTGTGGGTTTATCTATTGTATCTCCACCATTTAACAACCATTCTGATGTGGTATCTATCATCTCTCTTATTGTGGTTTTGGGATATCCGAATATAGTATGAGCCTTAGAAGCATTACTTAACAATGCCATATCAGATTCAATGCCTGTAAACTTGGGAGTTTTATTGAATTTCTCTGCAAACCTTTCTGCCATCCATCTTATAGATACGGTCTCCGGTCCCGTAACATTAATTACATTTGCCGGTGTACTTACCACCCGAAGAGATCGGACAGCCATCTCACAAGCATCTTTTTGCCATATAACATTTGCATGGCCCATAGTTAAATCGATAGGTTGTTCATTAAGAACTGCCTGTGCAATCTCTGATAGAACACCATACTTTAAATCTATGGCATAATTTAACCGGAATATGGTCATTGGTGTTTGGTTCTGTTTTGAAAAATATTGAAGTATTCTTTCTCTGCCCAGGCAGGACTGAGCATATTCACCCACTGCTTCCGGGGGAAACTCTTCAGAAGGTGCTCCTGCCGATACCTTAACCAGCGGATACACGCATCCTGTAGAAAAGGCAACTATATTGGAAGCTTTGTATTTATTTGCTATCCTTCCCGGAAGATATGAGTTTATAGCCCAAGCAAAGTCTTCATTACCTACGGTACCAAATTTATATCCTACCATATATATGATATTTTTTACTTCCGGGAGAGCTTCCAGTTGATCCTCTGACATAAAATCGCATTTTATGGTTTCTATTCCTTCCGATTCAAGTTCTTCCTGAATACCGTCACTTTCTGTAAATCTGGCCACACCATATATCTTTTTCTGGTTTTTTGCTTTATTAGAAGCCCTTTTGGCTAATTTAGCAAGGTTAACCCCCATTTTCCCACTAACACCTAATATCATGATATCCCCATCTATTTTTTCAATATCATTAATTAACTCTTCAGATGGTATATACATACTTTCTTTTAAACTTTCAAAACGATTCATTTCTACTCCACCTCTATATATAAGATATTATCTTTGTAAGACCTGCATGGTTTCCAGATTCTAAATCTGCCCACGCAGATTCTGCCTCATCGATTTTTATACTATCCTTTATGTATTCATCAACTGTTATCTTTCTCTCACCAACCAGTCTTATAAATTCTTCCATATTGCGGCCTTCTGTCCATCTTACATACCCATATGGATAATCAATTGCCTGGAATTCATAAACTTTATCGTATCTTCCCGGACCTCCGGCTTTCGAAATCATGATTTGTATTTCTTTATCAAACATAAGACCTCTATCATAATGAGGCTCTATATCCCCTACGATAATACTTTTGCCTCTAAGTCTCAGCCATTCCAGACTTTTGTTCGTCTGATATCCTGCACTTCTGCCAGCACATAAGAACACAGCATCTGCCCCTCGTCCACAAGAAATTTTATCAATATGACTTTCCATTTCTACTTCGTTAATAAAAGTTTTTATTCCTGTAATTCTTTCGAACAGTTCTGCTCTTTTTTCTGTATTATTCAAAGGAACAACCTGTAGCACTGAAGCATTGGCTATCTGTCCAATCAGCTGACCAAATATGCCAAGACCAGATACTACTGCAATTTCTCCAAACTGCAAGTGTGCCTGACGTAAGGCATGAATGGCTATAGCTCCCAAACCAACTAAGGATGCTTCTCTAAGCCCAACGCTGTCAGGAAGTTTAACACATAAGGTCTTAGGTACCAGCAGATATTCGCTATGTGATACATGGGGAGCTCCGTAACAGGCAACTCTATCACCAATCTTGATGTATTCTACTCCCGCTCCAACCTCAACTACTTCTCCGGAACCACTATAGCCAAGATTAACATACTCATTCCCGCTGTTCTTAGTCATGGTTATCTCCGTACCCGGGCTTATAGCCGTATAGCTTGTTCTAACCAATATAAAATTATCTTTTATTTTTGGTATCTCTTTTTCTACAATACATACTTTTCCTTTTAATGCACAAATACTTTTCATTCTAACCTCGCTTCTGGTACTTTAGCACCTCTTTTTATTTTATTCCAGTGAATGCGATACCTCTGGTGAAATATTTTTGGAAAAATAAAAACATTAAGAATGTTGGCACGAACGAAAATACTGCTCCGGCCATTTCAATTCCAAAATTTCCTTCCTTTGTAAGAAGAGAAGCCAGACCAACCGTTATAGGATACATTTTCTTACTGGTGGTAAATATAAGCGGAGTCAAGAGATCATTCCAACAAGATATAAACGCAAAGGTACCAACAGTTGCTATTACAGATTTACACAATGGCATCATAATGCCAAACAGTACTTGAAAGTCATTAGCACCGTCTATATATGCTGCTTCTTCCAATTCCTTAGGTAGTTGAAGCATGAACTGTTTTACAAAAAAGACTCCCATTATACCCCATATCTGTGGAAGAATAAGAGGGATATATGTATTTATCCATCCAATCTTATTAAACATGATATAACGTGGTATTATTAAGATTTGTGACGGAACCATAATAACTGCCATCATAATCCAGAAGATTAAATCTCTTCCCTTAAATTGCTTTTTTGCAAATATATAGCCTAAAACCAATGCAAAGAACATTTGTAAAGCAGTAGGTATAATGGTGATAACCAAGGAATTTTTTATCCATGTCAAATATTCTGAATTCTTTATTATAAAAATAAAGTTAAATAGGGACAGGTCTTTCTTTATCCATGTAAATGGGTTGCCTACAGGTATTTTCATTTTTATCATGCTGCCTATTATCATTATGATGAAAGGTGTCAGAAATAATATGGCTAATACCGTTAACAGTACAACTGAAACTACTGATGTCTTTTTATCTTCCATAATATGTTTCCTCCATTAATCAAGCTGCTCTCTTATAACTCTTTTCTGTATAAGTGACAGCAACAATATTATTAAAAACAGTACATACGCAAGAACACTGGCATATCCGAATCTTAAAGAAGAAAATCCCTGTTCATACATATAAAATACTATCGTGTTAGTTGAGAAATTAGGTCCGCCGTTGGTAAGTAGAAATGCCGAATCAAATATCTGGAAAGAACCTATCGTGGTAACAATTGCTACGTAAAAATGTATAGGTGTTAATAAAGGGAAAGTTATTTTTGAAAATATTTTCCACTTTCCAGCTCCATCTATTCTGGCAGCTTCATATACATCTTCCGATATACCGTTAAGTCCTGCAAAATAATATATCATGGTACTTCCTACAACCTTAAATACACTCAGGCTTGCCAGTACAAGTAATGCCTGCTTGGAACTGGCTAAAAAAAGCTGTGTATTCAACCCCAAAAAAGAAAGTATCTGATTTATAATTCCCTGATCCGATCCCATAAAAATCCACTTCCATATACCAGATATGACTACAAAAGATGTTACAACCGGCAGAAAAAATATACCTTTAAAAAAGGTACCCACTCTTTTTTTCTGTGAAAATATCATTACCGCTAAAAACAACCCTAATGCCATAGTGGGAACAATATAATAAACCGAGAACATTGCTGTGTTTTTAATAGACTTCCAGGCAATGGCATCATGAAAAAGCCGTTTCCAATTACTCAATCCGTTAAATTTTGGTGTTCCTACAATAGACCAATCCGTAAATGTAAGCACAAAACTAAATATTATAGGAATAAGATAAAAAATTATAAATTGCACCATTATGGGAATGAGAAATATGTACACAATACCGTATTTCGACAGATGCTTTTTAACTTTTCCTGCCACAGGCGGTTTCCTCCCTTTATCTGGTTTACACCCTGAATATGCTTTCACTACTACTTACCTCCTCATGCTTTAGTCAATATTATGTATGTTTTTTGATTGTGAGGAAACTTAGAAATAAATAGTATCATTCTAAATATCTCACTATCTATATTCTAATAATATTATGGTTAAATTTAAACAAATAACTTTGCCCATTAATAGAACTATATTGCTTTTTTATCGAAAAAGAGAGTAAAATTGCGGGATAACCATTTATATACAGCGATTATTATTAACAAATATATTAATATTAACAAATCACATTTATTTTTCAAAGCTTTTGTGGTACAATTTACTATATTCTCATTGAAAGGAAGTGTTTGTATTAGGAAAGATTTCATTTATGAGCTGCACTCTTTCATGGAGCTGGATTATCCCATAATTTTTGATTTCTATAAGATGGATTCTTCTTTCAGTGAAGTTTTCTACCATTGGCACATAAATATCGAATTGCTATATTTTATTTCGGGCAGTGCGGAAATCTCCATTAATGGAGAAATTATTTTAGCTTCTGCCGGTGATGTAGTTATAGTAAACTCCAATTATATACATAACATTAAATTATATGGTAGTGAATGTAGTTATTATTGTTTGATTATGGATAATAATTTTTGCCGTGAAATAGGCTTTGATATAACAGAAAATATATTTTGCGAAAAAACAAATGATCCGGAAATAATCAATATATTTAATATAATAATCCGGGAATCAAAAAACCAGCGGCTTCATTGGAAAAGAGCAATTAGAGCACTATGTATAACCATAAATATATTGTTATACCGAAACCAAATAGTAATAAATAAAGAGCGAATTGCCAGTAAGAATAAATCAGAATTAATTAAACAAGCAATTGAATATATAAATAGAAATTTGAAGAATGAATTTAGCTTAGACGATATTGCCTCTGAACTTTGTATAAGCAAATATTATTTTTGCCGTATTTTTAAGGAGATAACAGGCCAGACACTAAAGGGCTATCTCCTTACGACCCGCTGCCTTTATGCCCGGACACTTTTAAAAAAGGGGAATATAAACATTGTAGAATGCGCTGAAATGTGCGGCTTTAATAACCCTTCATATTTTTCAAAATGCTATAAAAACCAATTTGGCTATCTTCCATCTTGTGAGTTAAAAACATAATACAGAATAATTTCAATTGTTTACTATTGCTCAGATTAATTTTTTGAAAAACACGAAGGGATCTTAGCATATAAAATTAGAATAAAAATAGGGACAGCTTATAATCATTGATAAAAGGAGTTATCCAATTGGACTCCTTTTATTCAATTGGGCCATTTAATACAGTATCCATTGTTACTTTAACAACGTAACCAATTAGAAGAATAACGACTATTCCCATAGCATAATTTAGCCATGTCCATATAGTAAGAATTTGCATAGTCAATAATAAAAATATAAGTCCTAACAATCCAAATACAATTGTTACACGGCGGTACTCCAGCTTTTTATCCAGCTTCTTTTGTTTTTCTTTTGAAACAAATAAATAGTTATTAGATAATATCGGACCTTTCTCTTTTGAAGTAAAAAATGCATATACAAACATCAATACGGAAAGTATTCCGGATATTAATGCAGGAACTATTTCACTTTTCATTCAAGAACCCTCCAATTAGAATATACTACATTATATGTTAATATAGTTTAACATTCTAATTATTATCTGAAGGTTTATAAATCATTTTTATTCTATTATATAGGAGTAAAAGTAACTTACATCATAAAGTATATTTAGAAAGCTGTATTATAACCTGAAATTAACCAGCTCCCTTTTCCCGCAAGTAAAGTTATGGGTATAATTAGAAATATAGCGGCTAATATATTTAATATAATACCTTATCTCCTAATAATAAAATATATTCTTTTCCCTCATATACGCTATTCCCTTTATTACATATATAAGGAATGTCCCTCATATATGTAAACCCTAACTTTATCAAAACATTGCCCGATGCAGGATTCTCTTTTGCATGTCTTCCCATTATCTCTTTTATATTTAAATCCTTTTGCGCAAAGCTTATGATTTCTTTCATGGCTTCTGTTGTATAGCCCTTTCCCCATGCCTTTTTACCCAGATTATAAGCAATTTCATATTTATTATAATCTTCTTCCAGATATAATACTCCTGTTCCTAATAATTCTTGAGTTGTCTTTAATATGAAAGCCCATCTGTACCAGTTATCAGAATTTATTTTACTAACTTCTCCTTTGACCCAATCAATAGTTTTATTTATATCATTATGGCTAGTCCAAAACATATATTGGGCAACGTCGGGGTCACTTTCCCAACAATCATAAATATCTTTTGCATCTTCTAAACAAAATGGTCGTAATATTAATCTTTCTGTTTCTAAAATGGGTGTATTCATTCTTATATGCCCCTTTCAACAATAAACTATACTGCTTTATATTTTATAATAATTATGTACTAATTTTTCTTATATTTTGTTTATTAATTCATGCTTGTTACATATATACCATGTTGTTTTATGAAGCTTATTTTTTTAAAAAATATATCATCGTCTTCAATTTTCTACACTTATATTCTAGAATAATTAATATCCGCTTTTCTTGCTTGTGCACATAAATTTTGCCGTGAAACTTTATAAGTGTTCCCGTCCTTTATAAATATGGAACCCAACTGTCTAAATTCAAAACTTACATTCTTTTTTATACACTGTTCTCTAATATTTAGAACCCACTCATAATCTAAGGGTCTTACGTTGCTTCCCGATTCACCGCCAACAACCACACACTCAATTGTATCGTCTAGATAATTCTGAATATTAATTCTTTCAAGCATGGGCTGTATGGTAATCATTTTATGTTTTATAGGTAGAGTTCTTAGTACAGAAAGTCTCTCCTCAGCTCTATGTTGATTTTCAATAGTAGTACATATTGTCACATTGTTATATCCATCTTGAAAATCCTCAAGTAATCCAACTGGAAATCGTTCAATCCTTTTAGTCAGAAATAAAAAGTGTAAATCATCTCGGATTTTCATCATTTCCCATACTTCTTTTCTCCAATCATCTGCCTCTTCTACAAAAAAATCACTGTTAAAGCATAAGAATACGGTTTGTCCGCTTTTTATTTTATAATTGCCCTTTTTATCTTTTTCTATGGGTTTGTAAAACTCTTCTGTTTTATATATTTTATCGGTATCAATTCCTTTTCTTTGATCTGCTCTATGTATATAGCAATTGGCACATCCTTCGCTCTTTTTATGACATCCACGCCATGGATTCCATATAGCCATAAGACCTCCTAAATAACTGTTTCTATTTTTTGCAATTTAATCCGGTTTTGGGTCACGTTCAACTAAAGATTTTTACATAGTTGAATTAGATTTTCATAGACTTTCTTTTGAGCTCCCCGCATCTCCATCTCAATGCAATTCCATTCTTGGTTTAACATATGATAACTTTTTTGCTCATGAAGCACTTCTTTAAATCCTACAGACTTATAGCATTTAATAGCGGACTCATTTTGTTCAAATACACCTAGTGTTATCTTATTCACTTTTAAGATTTCAAAAGCATACTTTATAGCCAACTGAAGCATCTCATAGCCGTATCCCTTTCCTCTTAATGAATTATCCACGATAACAAATCCAAATCTTACAACAGTCTTGTTCTTATCTGTAAAACGCATTATTAAATGACCAACAACACCATTTTTGTCAAATGCGGTCATTGGCCAAAAAGAATCGCTGTCTTTGAAGGAATCATAATATTCATTCATTTTATCTCCATCAATTGGAAACTCGTTGTATCTGTCAGCACTCCATAGCCTAAATTCTTGTTCATTTCTTATCCATTTTACAATATATTGTGCATCACATGCCTTATATGGTCTTAAACGAATCATACTATCCCCGATTCCGGTGTTTTTGCACCTTTTTATTATATATTTAAAAATATTCCTCATTTGCCGTCTTATTATTTCTTCCAGATACATCGTTATAAAATGCCGCTTGTGCTGCACTCATATATGGATTCAGCCATAGGAGTCCAATTCCCAATGTAAATGCTGAAAGAATCATCCAACCAATAAAACTTATATTAAGGCAAAACAAGCGCCATTTATTTCCGTACATCATATCTTTCGATTGTTGAAGGGCTTCCTGAATATTCATGTATGGATCGTTTGCCATAATATACGGTGCCATTGCATAGCTTAGAGAAGCAATAATACCGGGAATTACAAAAAGCAATGACCATAATAATGTGTATAATTGTATTAATAAATTCATACCACATGCCTTCCAAAAAATATCAAACCTAGAAAAAATATCACTGAATTTTGGATCAGTATTATTGATTAGATTTTGGTTAAATCGGCAGTAACCAAGCTTAATTACACCACCGAGAAATAAAGAAAGAATGGCAAGCATGATTATGGAAGAAATCAAAATAGCGAAAACCGATATAAAGGCTGTTGGTACACGTACAGTCATACTCTCTGATTTTCTAGAGATAGTATTACCTGAAACTGCATTGACACCTAATAACGAAGCAATGAAACCGGTACCAATAGCCATTCCCCATCTACCACTTAACGCTCTCCGGGCAATTTCTCGAAAATCCTCCGCGTATAACATATTAAAATCCCCCTTCAACTTGTTTTATACGTATATTTTTTTCTAGTACATCTGCAAATTCCATTATATTTGGCCCCAATGTTTCTAGCCATTCTAAAGTTTTTTCATCCTCTTTATAGTTATTAGGATGTTTCCGAATCTTTAATACTCTATGCATAATTTTGATATCAGGTACCAAATTATTTTCAAGTGCCCATAAACCGGCATTTGTTTTACTAATAATTTTTCCTGACTGCAAAGTATATAGGCATCTTGCAATGTCCAATAAATTACCTGCGGCGTATAAACTTCTGCTTGGTTTATCAAAATATTTTCTAATTATACAATAATAATCATTAATAGCGTCAAATTGCGCTTTCACATTGGGATAGTTTAATAGAAATCTTATATCCTTTCCATATAATAATCTTCCATAATCCATTAAATTCATCATAGAAAACACATCAAATTCATAGTGTTCTGCTATTCGTTCACCTGTTGTTCCCCAATAAACAACCTTATCTTCCTGTTTATTCAAAAATGCTTCTAAAGATATAAAACCACCCTCAAATGCTCTAAAATATGGGCTATTTATATACTTTGCAGATAATTCCTGGCGTAAATGAAGAAGTTTTTCTGCCTGATCACTAGATATGGAATGCTCCGTTAAGCATAGAATATCAATATCGCTCCAACCTAATTGAAAATCATCCAATACAACTGAACCCAATATATATATGGAAGGATTATTATCTATTAGAATATCTGCAATTGTATTAACCATAATGTCTATACTTTTATTCATACAAAATCCTCCATGCTTTCACTGCCTGAGAGTTGCTCCGCAATTCACTTTGTAAACAATCTTCTTATTAATAACATTTTAGATAACTGCTTTTCTTTAACTATTATATCGTATAAAAAGATAAATATCTACCAATATATGTTATACTCAAGGTATTTCTTTAACAATATTTTGATAAATAACCCATAACTTTCTTAATTTATTCTTAAAAGCAATTGTACAAGATGAAAGACAATTTATTCTATGTTATACTATCGATATCTAAGTGAGGAGGTTTATAATATGGCACATATTTTGGTTGTGGATGATGAGGAAGTAATTAGTGACCTGATTATTATGAACTTAAACATGGTTGGGTTTACCTACAGTCAGGCTTTCAATGGACAGGAAGCCTTAGAAGCTATAAATCAGATGCAGTATGATTGCGTTTGTACGGATGTTCAAAAGCAGATGTCGAAAAGAAACCGGTTAAGATTGAAGATTCCAATACAAATCTGAATACGGCCTTATCGGATGAAGATACTGATGAGAATGAAAAGCAGGATACCGAATTAATTGACAAAGCTTTGAATGAAAATTCTTCTACTGATAATACTGCTGATTCAACAGAACAAGAAACCTCTTCAGAAATCGAATCAAAGATTAATGCGGCTAAGTTGGAGCTTGAAGGAAAAGAAGTAGATCTTAAAGTAGAAATGGAAGGCTCTACAGAGATTGTAAAAGGAAAGATACATGTAAGTGAAACAGGTTATCAAATGGCATATGATCCTGAACGATTTGAATTATACAGGAAATTAGATGATGTTGACAATTATAAGGCCAAAAATAAAGATTTATTCGTATATCCATATGTATTCTTAAATGTAAGCAGATGTGAAAATACTACCATTAACTAATATGATATAAAATGTAAAAATTATTATTGACAACTATTACGTTTACTGATATAGTTTATTACGGATAGTGATATATCAGTTGTAACAAATTATATTTTAAAGAGGTGATGTTATGTGAGAGATACAGTGAAAGGAGGCGCCTTAACAGAGGCAACTTTATATATTCTTCTTTCAGTCTATAGCCCAAATCATGGATACGGTATTATGCAGTTTATTGAGAAAGAAACCGAAGGTCGCTTAGTATTGGGTGCAGGCACTCTATATGGCGCAATTAATAATCTGCTTAAAAAGAAATGTATTGAGCCTGTGAACGAAGATAATACGGAACGTAAAAAAGAGTACGTAATAACTGAGTTAGGGTGCGAAATGGTTGAGTCTGAAATAGACCGTTTGTCAAAGCTGCTTCTATCTGCCAAAAATATTGTAGGAGGTAATAAACCATGATTAAAATTTTTAAAGTATTTTTCAGTGATTTGGACAAACAAGAGAAATGGTTGAATGAAAAGGCACAACAAGGATTAAAATTAGTAAAGGCTTCAAAACTCTTTTACTATTTTGAAAAATGCAAACCTTCCGAGTATATTTATAAATTGGAATTTATCATAGATAAATCAATGGCTCAGCAAAAAGATTATAGAGCCTTTTTAGAAGAGCTTGGGATTCATTCCTTTACTAAGAACTTTGGTTTTGGTAACTACTCTTATGGTAAGATTCAGTATAGTTTATCAGCAGGCAGAGTTAGAACTTCTCCCGGAACCATTAATTCTGAATTATTAATTTTAGAAAAGAAAAATGACGGTAAACCTTTTGAAGTATTTACAGAAAAGAAAGATAAATTATCATATTACAGGAAAGTAAGAAACGCATTTATTTTTCCAATAGCTGCCCTCCTTACCATTGCAATTGTGGGCAAACCACAATTAGATTTTATTCATAATCAAGAACTCATTAATATACTGCATTATGGAGTTAAAGTATTAACCATATGTGTATGTATACCCTTATTAATAACAGTATTAAGAACATGCTTCCGAATCAATGAATTAAAAAAAGATATCACTATAGAATAAATTATTAATAATAAGTTTTGGAAGGTTACCATAAGATTTACAAATAGAATAAAATGTATTCTTAACCGGGCTGTTACACAGTAGTGTACAGCTCCATTTTTTGGGGAAGTATATTTTATTAAGCTGGCAAAGAACTGCAAATAATGGTAGAGTATATGATTGGATCACACCCAGAATCTGCAAGCAAGCTTGTGAATTCTGTATTTCCTTTGTATTATATCATATACCCCATCATCAATTAGATTCATTATAGTCTATTTCTCCCACTTTAAATCTGAATACTCCCGTCTTTTATCACGAAGTAAAAGATCATTTACGGCTTCTTCCGGGGATTTATTCTCAAACAATACCTGATTTATTTGTTCTACAATAGGCATTTCCACATTGCATTTTATAGCAAGTGCAAGTGCTGCTTTTGCGGAATATACTCCTTCAACCACTTGCTTTACTTCCTCCATAGCAGCTTCCATGGTATAACCTTTTCCAATCAAATAACCGGCTTTACGGTTTCTGCTGTGGTGGCTTGTGCAGGTTACGATTAAGTCACCAACGCAGGAAAGTCCGGCGAAAGTTTCTATTTTGCCGCCCATAGCAATACCAAGACGGCTGATTTCAGCAATTCCTCTTGTCATAAGGGCTGCTTTTGTATTATCTCCATATCCTAATCCGTCAGCTATACCTGCTGCCAGTGCAATAACATTCTTTAAAGAACCACCAAGCTCAATGCCAATTACATCGGGGCTGGTGTATACCCGAAAACGGTCACTCATAAAAATATCCTGTATAAAATGAGCACTCGCTTTGGATTCTGCACCCACTACTACCGTTGTGGGAATTGCACGGCTTACTTCCTCCGCGTGGCTTGGGCCGGACAACACGGCAATGTCTGCATTATTTAATTCTTCGTGTAAAATATCGGTTAATGTATCTAAGGTGGATTCTTCTATACCTTTACCTACATTTACTACAATTTGTCTTTCCTTAATGTAAGGTCTCGCTTTTTGAGCAGTTTGTCTCACATAAGGTGAAGCTACCGCAAATACAATAATATCTTTATCTTTACAGGAGCTTTCCAAATCACCGGATATACTTACAGAATCCGGAAGTTTTGCCCCAGGAAGTTTTTCTTTTAATTCTCTTGTTTTTGATAGAATATCTACTTCATTAGCAAGTGATGACCACAAAATTACCTCATGTCCATTATTTCCAAGCAGAATAGCTAAGGCGGTTCCCCAAGCTCCTGCTCCTAAAATACTTACTTTTGCCATTAATAAATACCTCCTAAGTTTACTTGTCTATTTTCACCTTTTGACCGATTTTATTCTCGGTTCCACTCATTAGTCGTTTTATGTTGGAGCGATGCTTTATAAAAGCAGATAAAGTAAATATGATACCAACTATAATCATATGTAAATTACCCGGATAAAAGATTATGATCCATATTGGAAGTAATGTGGATATAACCAGTGAACCAAGTGATACATATCTAGTTACAATAACAATAACCATAAATATAACCAACGCGGCAATTGCAAGCCTCCAGTCATAAGCTAATATAACTCCGCCAGTTGCTGCAATTCCCTTACCACCTTTAAAATTAAGCCAAACAGGAAAGTTATGTCCTAATACAGCTCCAAGACCGGCATAAAGCATTAAAAGACTGACTGCTTCATAATCCGGAAATATAACCAGACGGACCAGCAAAACAGGAATAATTGCCTTAAGGGCATCTCCTAAAAATGTAACTAATCCTGCTTTCCATCCTAAAGTACGGAGGGCGTTGGTAGTACCAGCATTTCCGCTTCCGTATTTACGGATATCAATCTTATTAACTTTTCCAACAATATAAGCTGTTGAAATACATCCAAAGCAATAACCAAGTACTAAGCAAATTAATATTTTTATAAACATACTATTCCTTTTCCTTTCGCTCCCTGATGAAAATCTTTAATGAGGTTCCAGCAAAGCCAAAGGCCTCCCTAATTTTATTTTCTATATATCTAGTATATGAGAAATGCATCAAAGATTTGTCATTTACAAAGATAACAAATGTAGGCGGTTTTACTGCAACTTGTGTTATATAATATAATTTTAAACGTTTTCCTTTATCAGAAGGGGGTTGCTGCAGGGCAACAGCTTCTGCCATGATTTCATTTAATACTCCGGTAGCTATTCGTAAATTCTGATTTTGAATTACCTGTTCTATTAAATCAAATAATTTATTCAATCTCTGTCCGGTTAATGCAGAGATAAAAATCATTTCTGCATAAGGCATAAAAGCTAAAACTTCTTTTATCTTATTAGTATGCTTATAAATGGTTTTATCATCCTTTTCAATGGCATCCCATTTGTTTACTGCAACAATAATACCTTTTCCACGTTCGTGTGCAATACCGGCTATTTTAGCGTCCTGTTCGGTTACACCTTCTGAAGCGTCAATTACAAGAACTACTACATCTGCTCTTTCTACTGCAGTTACTGTACGGATAATACTGTAGCGCTCCAAATCTTCCGTAATTTTATTTTTACGGCGGAGTCCGGCTGTATCAATAAAGATATATTCTTTACCATGGTATTTTACGGTGGTATCTATTGCATCCCGGGTAGTTCCGGCAATGTCAGATACGATAACCCTATCTTCTCCCAGCAATTTGTTGATGATGGAGGATTTTCCTACGTTTGGTTTTCCTACAATTGCAATTCTGGGACGTTCATCCTCCTCTTCTGTCATATCTTCCGGTCTAAAGTGCTTAATCACTTCATCCAGCATATCTCCAAGTCCAAGTTTAGAGGCGGCAGAAACTGGATGTGGATCTCCAATTCCGAGATTGTAAAATTCATATACATCAGGCATAAATTTATCAAAATTATCGACCTTATTTACAACTAAAACTATGGGTTTACTGGAGCGTCTCAACATATCTGCCACTTTAAAATCAGCATCCACCAAACCTTGTCTTACATCTACAATGAACATAATGACATCTGCTGTTTCAATAGCAATTTGCGCCTGCTGCCTCATATGTGACAACATTAAATCTTTACTTTCCGGTTCAATACCTCCTGTATCAATCATTGTAAATTGATTGGTCAGCCAGGTAACATCAGCATAGATTCGGTCTCTTGTTACACCTGGATGATCCTTTACAATTGAAATTTTTTCTCCTGCTAATGCATTAAACAATGTTGACTTTCCTACATTGGGACGGCCAACAATTGCAACTATCGGTTTACTCATATTTATAACTAGCTCCTTTCAAAGTCTGGAGACTTTGTGCGCAACACAAATCTCCGGTTGAAAGAATTTTATTCTTTCAACCTTTCGACATAATGCCATTTTGCGGCATCTCAAATAATATATGAAGAAGTTCAAAATGAGAATTTCAATGGATTTTCATTTTGGACTTCTTCCAAGTGTAAAGATATTTTTCCTTCACACTTTTCTCCTTCATCTTAATTAATTATGGCATCAATTAAGGACTTTCCGTCTGATTGTACAATACGAAGTTCTATTTGTAAAGCATTTCTGATATCTTATGCAGTAAAAGCATTCAGTAATACTTCACCATTTCGAAGCAATACATCCGATAATAGTAAGTATTCCCCTAAATCTTTTCCTTTTAACTGTTTCGTTATATCTTCTCCTATTAATAATCCTGCAGCATTTTACACCTTAATTCTTTGTTGGTGGTATGTTTTAAACAAAATAAACGATTCAAATAACACTAGCTACGGGATTAGAACATCTGATAATTGTTTACTTTTTTAGCATAGATTGCATATGATTTAGTATAACAGTTGAGTGATAAATTATCAAATCTATTTTAAAACTTTATTATCTTTTTATTATCTAAATCTAACTTAAATACCAATAAGATGACAATTCTGCTAAATATATATATGTCTTTAGATGTACGTACCAGTTAAAATTGATAAGCTTAAATACCGTAGATATTTAATTTTGAAATGTATCATGTTAAACAGCAAATGAGGTATGACTTTAAGTCCATACCCCATTGCTAATTAAGATTTTCTTTGATTGTAAAACCCTTAGTATTCTAAATTATAAGAGATTAAAATTACACCATCTTGCATATATACATCAACTTTTTGATTTAAAGCATCAGCTAAAAATTTAGAAGTTATTATATTGTAATTGGCGCATTATTCTGCTTGCAGTCCTCTCAGCAATAAACCGCATAGTATAACCGCAGCTAAGAGAATAGCCAACAAGGGCCACAAGTTGACCAAATAAGAACCGTCACCCACCATTAATTTATATCCCCAGGTCGCAGGGAATATGCTCCCTCCAATCTTAAAAAATTCAGGGAGTAAATTAACCGAAAACATAATCCCCGACAGCATAATGGATGGTAAAAATATCACTTGTGAGATCATAGTTAGTTTTGCTTGGTTTTTTACCCATAGCCCCAAGATACTCCCAATACTTAAGGATACTGCAATAAAAATTGCAAGTGAACCAAAATACAAGATTGGGCTTGTCGGTAGTGCTGCGCCAAAAGCAATGGGAGCGACGATGTATATTATCACGCACATAATCAATAGATGAATAAATGATGATAAAAACATAGAAACCAGACCAAGGTACAACGGTACCCCATTGGCTTTGTACACCTTCTTTATATCACTTCCATATATCTCCACAAGGGAGGGCGGCAAACCAATCAGAGCTCCAGTTGATACCCCCAGTACAGTCATAGATTGTATAAGTGTATGCTTGGCCTCCGGGTTTATGGATGTGAAGATTCCGCCCATAACGGCAAAAAACAAAAGAGGAACCACATAACATGTAATCAATAGTGATTTGCTTCGTATATCCAATTTCCATTGCAATGCTACTCCGTACAAAAATCCATTCATTCACCATCCCCCCTTGCTATTTCGATAAAATGCTGTTCAAGGGTTCCTCTGTCTATTTTAATGTCCAATACGTCAATTCCCCGACGCTTGAAATCTTCAAGTAAGGTCAGCATGGTATCCCCAATATTGTCAGATTCAAAATTTTCATCACCTTGCTGGGTTTTGATGTGGAGAGTATACCGTTTGCCGAGTTTTGAGGTCAATTCTGAAGCAGTACCTATAAAGGCAATATTACCATCATTGAGAATAGCAATGCGGTCGCAGAGACTTTCAACCTCTGCCATATCGTGACTGGCTAAAATAATTGTCTTTCCCTGCCCTTTCAGTTTTCGTATTTGGTCATGGAGGGATATTCTGCCTTCAACATCAAGCCCGGCAGTGGGCTCGTCAAGGAACACAATATCCGGGTCGCTGATTAAGGCAAGGGCAAGGTGCAAACGCCGCTTTTGCCCCGTTGACATATCAGTATACAGTTTCTTCGACAGCTCACTAATTCCGAGGGCAGCAAGCATTGAATTGTCTATTTTTGTTTTATTCCATTGTGCAAATAAGCTCACCGCTTCCATAGGTTTGATATGGCCCGGGAGAGATGCTGATTGCAATTGAATACCCATCCTGCCATTCACCACAATACTGCCGCTGTCATACCTACGCAAGCTCTCGATACATTCAAGGGCTGTGGTTTTGCCTGCGCCGTTTACGCCAAGCAACGCAAAAATCTCACCTTTTATAACATTGAAATTCAAATTCTTCAGTACAGTGTGATTACCATAACTTTTTTTTAGTCTGTCAACCTGTATGGCGTAGCTCATTTTCTTCCCTCCTCTAGAGGATTATAACCCAATGACATAAAATAGACTCCTAAAGCCGGTTCGATAAAAGCATTGGCAAGACCTTGCTTTTGTTTCCATTCATTGTCCGGGCCATTAAAGTTTTCAGCCTCCATAAGTTTAGACAGTATACTCATATCCCCGCCCGTAAACTCCATAAGCATTTCCCAAAACTCTTTAGCGAAGTTTTGGCCTTTCTCACTTTCGGGCAGTACGCCATCTTTTTGAAACTGTATTGCTTCACCTTGCAGGCGCGTGAAAACTTCCATCATCGCTGGCCCGCTATCCTTATCGAAGCGGCTCCGAAAATGGTCAAGGGTCTTATCATCAAAATGTTTGATAAGCCAGTAGAATTCATTTTTCATTTGTAGATTTACGATAATATCGGCGTATTTCTTGAAATCCACTGATTGCATTTGCAACACCTCCCCTTGCAACGTTTCTATCTCTTTAAGTGATTCAGACAGGGTTTTTATCTTTTCCCGTAAAGCGGCAGCTTGTTCTGTAAGAGCTTTGGCAACATCAGCAGGGGTATCAAGAGAGATCAGGCAATTTTTTATGTCATCCAGTGAAAATCCCAAATGTTTCAGTGACAGAATTTGATAGAGCTTAATCACATCTTTATCGTTATAAAGTCTGCGGCCACCTTCACTCTCTGACGATGGTGAAAGCAGACCTTCATTGTCGTAGTATTGCAAAGTGCGAACGGTGACACCCATTTTCTTTGCAACCTCCCCAATCGTCATATATCCTTTCGGTATCGCTTTGAATTTTTCCATATTACACCTCCTGCCTATATTATAATTCATTACGTTACGTCATATTCAAGATGTTTTTCTACTTTTTAATAATTTAATTTCTGCGGCAATGGATGGTGTTGCGTTCCATTTAGCTTACCACCCAATAAAAAACGCCATGCCCTCATATTTTGCATGACGCTTTTAACTGGAAACTCTCTTAGTGCTTTACTATCACACTCAAACAGTCTCCTTTTCATGTACGGTTTTATCTCCTATATAGGCTGGCACGCTATATAGGCAGTTTTACAATGCGTCAACTAACTGTGCAAATGCAGCAGCAATTTTATTAATTACGCTTAAACTTTTCAATGGCCTGATTTTCATCAGGTACGAAAAATATATCTTTACCGTGGTTGCATTCATAAATGAAATCAGCTAGACTCTTACTTGTGTATACCGAAAAGTCCCCTACTATTGCAATTTTAAATTGATAATTAATAAATTTTTGCAATATTTCTCCTGCTAACCTGGTCTTTAAGTCGAAAAAGTCCTCACAAATTAATGACTTATCCAAAATAACACGATTACAATCCACTTCATAATTAACAGTAGCCATAAGATCTAAAGCGGATTGTACATCCTTTATCAATAAATCATCACTGCTTAAAACAGCAATATCAATTCCATTCTCACTAATCTTATTTATTATCATATTAATAAACACGCTCCTTTCATAGCCCTTCTATCATTAAAAATGCAGCTAATATACCACGCTTACCTTGAGTTGCTCTATGGGAAAATAGTGTATCTTTGTTACAGGAAGTGCAAACACCTGAAATATGAATATTTTTTTCCTCCATACCGGCATCTAACAATATATGCTTGTTAGCTTCCCAAAGATCAAGCTGGTATTTATGGTTACCCTTATCTAATAGCATATCCTTAAGTTGTGTACTATTAAATTCGTCCTTAAATGCTTCCGCAACATCTTCACTTACTTCATAGCAATCCATACAGATGGAAGGCCCAATAACTGCTACTACATCTTTGGAATTTGTTCCAAAATGTTCCCTCATAGCTTCTAGAGTGACCTTGCCCATTCTTTTTACAGTTCCTCTCCATCCTGAGTGACAAAGTCCTATGGCATGATTTTTAGTATCTACAAGATACAGTATTACACAGTCGGCAGAAAATGTAACAAGGGGTATACCCGGAATATTAGTAATCAATCCATCAACACCTTCATAGTCTCTGGTTCGGATAACTCCTTTCCCTTTATCGGCTTCTGTAACCAATCTTACTACTGTATTATGTACCTGATGTGACAAAACGCAATCTTTCATAGGCAATCCGATACTTTCACAAATTCTTCTATAATTTTCATCAACATCTTCTGTATTATCACCATTGGAATAACCTAAATTCATACTTTCAAAATATCCTTTACTGACACCGCCTAATCTTGTCGAAAATCCATGACGTATAAAGGGTATACTTGATAAAGCAGGGAATGTAAGAAATGGTGTTTTATTTTCTGTATTTAAAATTGCATTTTTATTATTTATAAGATTCATGTTATCCTCCATATTGTTTGTTTTTCTTCTTGGGAAACACAAAGAATGTAGTGTATTTCTCTGTATATGCTATATATAAATTGAAAATTTAACTATTAGCAAATAGTATATAATAAATAAATATAGATTGCTATATTATTTACTTAATAATTCGAGTAAAGACCTAAAAATATTATCACTTTGGGAATTAATCAAAGAAGGTTGGATTATTTAGAAATTTAAAGCATTGGGATACGTCGATTCTGAATTAGAAGGAATATAAATACAACATTAAAATATCGCTAGAAATGCATCTTGAATGAGAGAAATCTCCTGATTTAAGATTAGAACCACATCAAACCGGCATGGTGTCTCCATGGAGATGTTGTTAATTAACATATAATATCTGGCAGTTTTTGATATTTTCTTTATTTTACGTATATCAATAGCCTCGTGAGGCATGCCTTTAGCAGAATTGGTACGGTATTTTACTTCAATAAATATAAGATAACTATCTTTTTGGGCTATAATATCAATTTCACCGGTTCTGCATTGAAAATTAGTTATAATTATCTTATAACCTTGGAGTATTAAGTACTCTACCGCTTTTTGTTCAAACTCTTTTCCAATAGAACGTTTGTTATACATAGTCTCCTCATAAATTTCATTAGTTTTATCTTGGCTCATTAGCTTTTATTTTGGCAGAACCTTCTTTTTAATTTGGTCCATATCATCAACAAACAATAATATTTCTGCAACCACCTCATATAATTCAGGCGGAATAAAATCTCCAACTTCTAATCTGGACAGAGTGCCTGCCAGTTGTTCATCTTTATGAAGAGGAATCTTATTTTCACCTGCTTTTTTAATTATTTTGTCTGCCAAATAACCTTTGCCGGAAGCAAGAATTCTAGGCGCAGGTTCATCAGGATGATAAGATAATGCTACTGCAGTTTTATTTCTAAACTCTGGATCCAAAATAGGATTGGTTTTTGCTCCGGATTGAACCCCATATTTTCTTTTTTTATTTTCTATTGATTTCATGTTTTCTTTCATAGGAGTCCTCCATCGCTTCAGATTACACAAAATTCTTGATAAAACTAGCTCTATGTATCAAAGAAGTACCATATTCTTTTAGTGCCTCTATATGTTCTTTTGAGCCATATCCTTTGTTACTTGCAAATCCGTAATAAGGAAACACCTTATCATAAGCAATCATTATTCGATCTCTGGTTACTTTCGCAATTATACTTGCTGCTGCTATAGATATGCTTTTTGCATCTCCCTTTATAATAGGAACTTGCTTAATGTCAACTTGTGGTATGGTAACTGCATCATTTAATAATATATCGGGTTTAACAGGCAGATTGTTTATAGCTTGTCTCATGGCTTCAAAAGTTGCCTGAAGAATATTAATCTCATCGATACGGGAAGGAGGTACACTTCCAACTCCAACCGCAATTGCCTGTTCCATAATCTCATCGTATAATTCTTCTCTTTTTTTCGCAGATAACTGTTTGGAATCGTTAATATATAAAATATTACAATCCTTTGGTAAGATAACTGCACAGGCAACAACCGGGCCTGCTAATGGTCCTCTTCCCACTTCATCAATACCGCATATATATTGATATTCCTGATACTTCTTCTCATAAGTTTTCATTTTTTCAGTTCGTTCTATTTCTTTTTGAAGTTTTTCTATTACTTTTTCATACTTTTGAATAAGTTTAATAACACCGGACCTATTGTCATTACGATATTTCTCTATAATATGTACTAATTGTTTCTCATTGGCCTCAGCAAACTCTTTCTTAATATCGGATATTTTAATTTCCAAGTTACTTTCTCCCTTTATCATTAATGTTATTTAACAAAACCAAACCGTTTTAATGGCCATATCCGCACCCAGGCTTTCCCAATAATCCGGTCTTTATTTATTACACCAACATCCGGATCCCTGCTGTCTGAACTATGATTACGATTGTCACCAAGGACAAAATATTCATCTTCATTTAAAGCAATCGGAACACTAGCCGTTCCTGCATACTTCATAATCTCTTTTCCATAGTCTTCTTCTAAAAGCTCCGAGTTAATATAGATGTTACCATCTATAATTTGTACGGTTTCACCTGGAAGTCCAATTATTCTTTTAATATAAAATTTTTTACTTGTTATAATTGGAAATACAATAATATCAAATCGTTTTGGAGCTATAAAATGATAGGATAATTTATCTATAATTAAATTATCTTGATCAAATAATGTATTTTCCATTGACTGTCCCTGAACTACAGTACGTTGACCAACATAATTTATAATTACGAAGGTTGTTAGAAAAACTAGAACGACATAAAACAAGAGATGAAAGATTTCTTTTTTCATATTTTTAGTACCGCCTAATGGTTCTTCTTCTGCATTAAAATCAACTACTTTTTTTAGTGACACTTCTTTACCTCTTTTCTTAGGCTTAAAACATAGAAGTTATATAATATATATAGTAGTATACATTGCTCAAAGAGCAATGTAAATTACTAATTATTAAAAAAGTTGGCGCACAGGAAAACATACCTTAATTTGGAAACTCTAAAGTAATATTTCCCAGCTTACCGTCTTGAAATTCATCTATAACAATTCCGGCTGCTTTATTTAAATCTAAAAAGCCGCCTCTGATTCTACAAGCCCGTCTTTCCGCAATACTAGAAAGTATCTGTACCGGATCATCCACTTCTTCAATATTGTAACGAGCTGCTAAACAACCAATATAATTTTCACGAAGAAATTTAATTAGTTCTAAGGATAGTTCCAATATATTAAGTATTTCTTCGCGAATGGAGCCAATGAAAGCCAGACGTAATCCTACCGCCTGATCTTCAAATTTAGGCCACAATATACCTGGTGTATCAAGTAATTCGATGTTCTTACTCAAACGAATCCATTGCTTCCCTTTTGTTACACCCGGCTTATTGCCTGTTTTTGCAGAAGCTTTACCTGCAAAGCTATTAATAAAGGTTGATTTTCCTACATTGGGAATACCTACTACCATGGCTCTAACGGGTCTGTTTATAATACCTCTTTTACGGTCTCTTTCGATTTTTTCTTTACAGGCTTCCTGTACAATTTCATTTACTTTCTTTACACCTACTCCGGTTTTTGAGTTGACTAAAGTAACAAAATAACCCTTCGATTCAAAATATGCTTTCCATTGTTCGTTATATTTTGGTTCTGCTAAATCATATTTATTTAACAATATTACTCTTGATTTATTTTTCGCTAATTCGTCAATATCCGGATTCTTGCTGCTTAGTGGTATTCTTGCATCTACCAGTTCGATGACAACGTCAATTAGTTTTATATCATCCTGCATCATGCGTCTTGCTTTGGCCATATGACCTGGATACCATTGAAAATTCAATTATTCTTCCTCCCTTATCAGGTTCAATTTGTTAACAAAATTAAAGTTATTTGTTCGAATCCATGCTTTCCCTATTATTTCATCAGACAATATATTCCCAATATTCGCAAATCTACTGTCCTCACTATTATTTCGATTATCACCTAATACAAAATATTCATTTTTATCCAGAGTTATCTCCTCTGCAGCCAAGCCGCTGTTTATAATTGCTTCAATTATCATCGGTTCTTTTAATAAATCGCCATTGACGTATACATTTCCGTCGGCAATATATATTGTTTCACCGGGAAGGCCTATTATTCGCTTTATATTATAGTAATTATGCTCTCTTCCGCTTTGCTTAAATACGATGACATCAAAGCGTTCCGGCTTGCTGAACCTATATGCAAATTTATTTACAATAATTTTATCTTGGTCTGCTAAGGTGGGATTCATGGAAACTCCCAGCATGGTAGTCCTTTCTATGGTCAGATTTACAACAAAATATGCAAGTCCAATAACAACAGCTAATTCAATAATCCATATGATTCCTTCAATTACGATTTTCTTTATTAATGGCTTTTTGCTAGTTTTATCAAAATTAAAATCCATGGCAAGCCTCCCTCTGTTAATAATTATCATATATTCTAAAAAAGGGACATTACCTAAGTAATTGTCCCCTCTAGTTATCATACATTAGAACTATTTTATTGCTTCTTTAACTTTAGCTCTCTTACCTACTCTACCACGTAAATAAGTTAACTTAGCTCTTCTAACTTTACCATGTCTAACAACTTCAATTCTGTCAACGCTTGGAGAATGTACTGGCCAAGTTCTTTCAACACCGATACCATTAGAATTTTTTCTAACTGTAAATGTTTCTCTTGCACCGCCATTTTGTCTCTTAAGTACAGTACCTTCGAAAACCTGAATTCTTTCGCGGTTACCTTCCTTTACTTTTGCGTATACTTTAACAGTATCACCTACGTTAAAACTAGCAACTTCTGCTTTAAGCTGAGCAGCTTCAATGTTTTTAATAATATTGTTCATTTTGTGACCTCCTTCATATTTAGATGTTCTTAATACCTTGCATTATCTAACTTTCTATTGCTATTTACTTCAATTGCATGTCCATTATATAAAATGCGGCGTATCAGAGGACCATCCCATCTCACAACAACTTACTCTAACATATTACAATTGAAAATGCAAGCATTTTCCGATTTTTTATCTGCAAATTATTTGTTTATCATATCCAATATAAATGGACTTTTTTCTATACAAGAATAGCCTTATAAGATATATTATTCTATATAATTATTCTTTAGAAATTTCCTCTCATCCTCTGTCAAATGGGCCTTTTCCAGCAAATCCGGCCGGTTTTTAGCTGTACGTAGAATGGATTGTTGTCTTCTCCACTGCTCAACATTACCATGATGTCCGGATAACAATACTTCTGGTACCGCTTTTCCCATAAACACTTCCGGTCTGGTATATTGGGGGTATTCTAACAAGTTATCCTGCAAAGATTCAAATTCCGCTGAAACATCATTATTAAGCACTCCGGGAATAAGTCTGGATATGGCATCTACCATAACCATAGCCGGTAATTCTCCCCCTGTAAGAACATAATCTCCTATGGAAATATAATCAGTGACAATCATTTCAAGTGCTCTTTCATCAATGCCTTCATAATGACCGCATAAGAAGATTAAGTCGTCTTCCAGGGCTAGCTCTTCTGCAATGTTTTGATGAAAAACTTTTCCCTGTGGAGTCAGATAAATAACACGAGGCTTTTTTTCCGAATTACCATTCAAACAACTTTTTTTAATCTTTTCTGTTGTATATTCATAGGCGCGATAAACCGGACCGGCAGCCATAACCATTCCTGCACCGCCGCCATATGGATAATCATCTACTTTATTGTGTTTATTCTCTGAAAAATCACGGATATTAATTGCCTCCAGAGATAATATGCCTTTTTCTAAAGCTCTGCCTGTAATGCTTGTATTTAGCCCCTGAAGAATCATCTCCGGGAATAAGGTTAGTACATGATAATTCATAATTACACCCTTTGTATATCATTTATTTTCTTCAATCACATCTTTATAATAAACCCGGAAGCAGATGAACTTTTATTTCCTTATTCTCTACGTTAACATCCAGGATACATTCTTTTATGGAAGGAATTAATATTTCTTTACCCTCTTTTGTTTTTACAACATATACATCATTTGCAGCCGTAGTAAGAACTTCTGCTAATTCACCAAGTTCATTACCATCGTCACTAATTACCTTAGAGCCTAATATATCATATATAAAGTATTCATCTTCTTCCAGTTTCACTGCATTATCTCTGGTAACCAGAAGATCTTTTCCTTTATATTTTTCAATGTCATTTATATTATCAATTCCTTTAAACTTTAATATAACATATTGTTTAAAAAACTTTATGCCTTCAATTTCAAGGTCTAAATATTCTTTTCCGGTATCTAGTTTGACTTGTTTTAAGGTTTTAAATCGATTTACATCATCCGTTGTAGGGAATACTTTAACTTCACCGCGAATACCATGGGTGGAAGTAATGACGCCCACTCTTAAGAAATCATTCATAATGGTCTCCTATCATTCAAGTAATTTTGACTTTATGACAAAACAAGAACCCGTGCCTTAAGGCATGTCTATAAAGACCAGGTTCTTGTAACAAACAGTCTAGATTTATTGTAATATCTCAACGACTACTTTCTTATCATCCTTAGTTGCTGCAGCTTTTACAACTGTACGGATGGATTTAGCAATACGACCTTGTTTGCCGATTACTTTACCCATATCTTCAGGAGCAACCCTTAATTCAACAATAATTGCCTTTTCGGTCTCCTTTTCCGTTACAACAACTTTTTCAGGATAATCAACCAGTGATGTAGCAATTACTTCAACTAATTCTTTCATTACTCTTCACCTCCATAGGAATGTGAAATGATTGTACAACTATTGCACAATACTTTGTAGCAACAAAAAGTTAAAAAAGCAATTATTTTGTAATACCTGCATTTTTAAATAATTTGCCAACTGTTTCAGTAGGTTGAGCACCATTTGATAACCATTTCTTAGCTGCTTCTTCGTTAATGTTGAATACACTAGGATCTTTGGTTGGATCATAAGTACCAATTTCTTCGATGAATCTACCATCTCTTGGTGATCTGGAATCTGAAACAACGATTCTATAGAAAGGAGCTTTTTTCTGTCCCAATCTCTTTAATCTAATCTTTACTGCCATGTATTTCACCTCCTTAAAAATAAATCTTTATAATGCAAAAATATTTTCACATTAAACTTTATTGTAAAATGCTGCAAAAAATCATATCATGAAAATAATTCTTTACAAACAATTTATAACCAACTAATTAACTAAAATCCAAAAGGTAATTTAAACTTACGTTTACCACCCTTGCTGCCAAGCATTCCTGAAAATTGTTTCATCATTTTCTTAGATTGTTCAAATTGTTTTACGATTCTGTTAACTTCACTAATGTCAACACCTGCACCCTTGGCAATTCGTTTCTTTCTGGAAGGGTTTAATACATCCGGATTGGAACGTTCTTCTTTTGTCATGGAATAAATGATAGCTTCTATACCGGATAAAGCACCTTCATCAATATCAACGTCTTTTAGCTGTCCGCCCATGCCCGGCATCATTTTTAAGATATCGCCAAAACCGCCCATCTTTTTGATTTGCTGCATCTGATCTAAGAAATCATTAAAATCAAATTCTGCTTTTTTGATTTTCTTCTCTAATTCTCTGGCTTTGGCTTCATCAAAATCTACCTGAGCCTTATCAATTAAAGTTAAAATATCACCCATTCCAAGGATTCTGGAAGCCATACGATCCGGATAGAATTGCTCTAAATCAGATAATTTTTCTCCCACACCAGTATAAAGAATAGGTTTTCCGGTAACCGCACGAATGGAAAGGGCTGCACCGCCTCTGGTATCACCGTCTAACTTCGTTAAGATAACACCGTCAATACCGATTTTATTATTGAACATTTCAGAAACATTTACTGCATCCTGACCGGTCATAGCATCTACTACCAGGATAGTCTGAAATACGGAAACATTCTCTTTGATTTCTATTAACTCATTCATCATATCTTCATCTATGTGAAGACGACCAGCGGTATCCAGAATCACCACATTCATACTGTTTTTGGCCGCATGTTCAATGGCCGCTTTTGCAATATTTACAGGCTTATGTTTATCTCCCATAGTGAATACCGGAACACCCTGCTTATTACCATTAATTTGTAACTGCTCAATTGCAGCCGGTCTGTATATGTCACAGGCAGCCAACAAAGGTTTTTTACCCTTTGATTTAAACTTTCCTGCCAATTTAGCAGTTGTGGTAGTTTTACCTGCACCCTGAAGACCGCACATCATAATTACAGTAATTTCATTACCAGGTTTAAATGCAATCTCTGTAGTTTCAGAGCCCATTAATTTTACCATTTCTTCATTTACAATCTTTATAACCATTTGTCCCGGCGTTAAGCTGGACATTACATCCTGGCCTATAGCACGTTCCTGGACAGACTTGATGAAGTTCTTAACTACTTTAAAGTTAACGTCTGCTTCCAGTAAAGCCATTTTAACTTCTTTTAAGGCAGCTGCTACATCTGCTTCTGATAAACGACCTTTACCTCTTAGGTTCTTAAATACATTCTGCAGTTTTTCGGATAGGCTTTCAAATGCCATGCCAAAACCTCCTAATAATTACTTTTATGTTTTACAATATGTTTCAGATCTATATTACTAAAATAGTATGAATATAAAATAAATACTATGTCCTATAATTCTTCCAGTATTTCCTTTGTCAGTCCTATAATTTCATTCAATTGGTGTAATTCTTTTTCTTCTTTGTGTGAAGAAAATTCTATCCGCTGTTGTGCAATCTCTTTGATCCGATTTACTTTTACTTTTGTTTCATTAAATTCTTTTATAAAATTTAATTTCTCTTCACATTCTCTTAATTGTTTACTACAGCGTTTTACAATATCATGTACACCTTGTCTGCTGATACCTTGTCCATCTGCTATTTCACTTAGGGACAAATCGTTAAGAATATAATCTTCAAATATCTGCTTATTATGATTTTTTAATAGCTCCCCATAAAAGTCAAATAGTATGGATAATTCCACTTTTTCCTTTATTTTATCATCCGTATTGACTATTTCTGTATGAATGCTTGAATTGGTTACACTCATTTTGATTTCTCCTTTAACAAAGCACCACCTGTAAAGCTTTTTACTTTACAGGTGCTAGTATAACTAAATTCAATAAAAATGTCAAGATATTTTTTTATAAATTTTTAGTATTTTTTTGTAAATACTTAGTATGATATTTTTTTACAAATTCTTAGATAAATATTTTATAAATCTCTTTTTTAAGTGCTCTAATAAATACTTGAAAATCTTTTAACCTTTTATAAAATAAAGCATCTCATATAAATGTTTTTCATCAAATACTAGTGATGAGATTAAAATAGAAAAATATTTGTTATGGGAGTTAATTAATAATAAACGAATCTGCATATGTATTTAATGAATCCTGCCTGCTGCATCTTTTATTATTTTATCAATAATGCCTTTATCTATCTCATTAATTCTTTTTACAGGTGTAGGATCATCAAAAATATCTTGCAGTGTTTTCTCCATTACCGCCAAATGCCTCCACTGACCAAATTTATATGCGGTATTTGAATGATACCCCACATCTTTAAATCCATGTTTCTTATGTAAAGCAACACTGCCTTCATTGGGGACACAGATTAAAGAATATACATTATAATACCCTTGTAGTTTCACTATATGAAATAATGCTTCATATAAAGCATTACCAATTCCCCTCTTATGATAATCCGGATCCAAATAGATGGCACATTGGCAGTCCCAACCATATGCAGACCGTACATGATGGTGTGAACAATAAGAATAACCCACTATTTTATCATCAATTAGGCATACCAGCCATGGAAATGCTGATAATACATCAGATATGCGTTTCCGAAACTCTTCTACGGAAACCTCTTCATATTCAAAAGTAATAACAGAATTTAATATATAGGGATTATATATCTTTAAAATTTCTTCTGCATCTTCTATCGTTGCCATTCGTATAGTAATATGACTCATAATTATCCTCCAAATACTTATCTTTGCTTATTTAGGCTGATGAGTAAAAATAAAAGCACCTATTCCCACTGCAATAGTGATATTCAAGGAATCAACATCTGGTGACTGGGGAATACAGATACTGGTTCCAACATCTAAAAAGGAATCATCCAGTCCCGTTGCTTCATTCCCAAATACCAGTGAGAATAATTCTGTTTTGGGGCAATTCTGAATCTCTAAAGTATTACTTCCATTTAACATAAAGGTAAATACATCTTGTTTTTTGTATTGCTTCCTATACTCTTCGAAGGAAGAAAAATGCTGGTGACGAAGTTTAAAAAATCCTCCCATGGAAGAACGTATTGTTTTAGGATTATAAATATCCGCACAGGGTGTAATTAATCCAATATCATAAATACCCATCCCCACTGCGGTACGTATAATGGTTCCCAAGTTTCCCATATTACTGGGATTGACTAATATTATATGGGACTTTTCAGGATCCAGAATATTCTCGTATTTTTCAAAAACACCAATTACATAACAATTCTCTTTATCGCTTAATTTTGAGATTAACTTATCATTTTCCAGTACAGTTATGTTACATTGTTTACATAATTTTATTATGTTATCCTTGTCTGTAAATGTGGAATGTATATAAACTACCCTTACTGTTTCAGGGTGACCTTTTATTAATTCAATTGTGGGAAATGCTCCTAACGTATAGGAATAATCAAACCCCTTTTTGTATGGCTTTATTGGTTCCATAAAATCCTCCGCTAATCCATTAAGGAAAGCAAGCTTCCTTAAGTTTTTAATAAATATATTATAACCTTCCAGATTCAAATTACAATATTTATTATAGATAAAATGCGAAAAAACGCCTTATAAACCATTATATGTATTTAACGTAAGTCCTAAATGGTAATATTTACAATTTGTATAGAAATCTATTTTTTGCTTTACTGTTGCACCGGGTATGCGTGGAAATGGTATTGCTGAGAGGCTTTTACGCCGTGTCTGTGAAGATGCGATTCAGGACGGCTACAGCTGTATTGAATCTTATCCAAACAAAGGTGAAAGTGATATGTATTATAACTATGTAGGCCCCATGCCATTATATCAAAAACTCGGA
Source organism: Anaerocolumna sp. (assembly GCF_032079385.1). Classification (NCBI taxonomy): domain Bacteria; kingdom Bacillati; phylum Bacillota; class Clostridia; order Lachnospirales; family Lachnospiraceae; genus Anaerocolumna; species Anaerocolumna sp. The sequence continues at coordinate 85,371 of NZ_DAMAUC010000010.1, read as the reverse complement.
TTTATTATAGTGGGTGAAACCCAGCAACGATATATTATGCAAAAGAATCTTTAATAAATGAAGTATATAACTTATTTCTAGATAGTAAAGCCAGATGTATTTATTTAAAAAGACGAGTAAATTCATATTTTTCAAATGAATTTACTCGTCTTTTAATTAAAATCTGCAATTTATAATTTTTTAAGGTAAGTTTTGTATATATATTTCTTAAAAATATATTTTTATAGTATCAAGTCTATAGATTTCAGTTCATCCTTATACCGGATAAGCATTGTTCACAGTATCTGCCATACTCAAGTCTACTTTTTCCTTCTGTGCCTTTCGATATTTGAAAAAATCTAAAGCAACCTGTGGGAACAAAGCATAAGATAATACATCTTCATCTTGTTCTTTCCACTGCGCCATTTCTTTTTCAATAGTGGCTAATTCCGGCTTTAACAAGTCAGCAGGCCTGCAGGTTATTGGCTCTTTATCACCAATGACTTTTTTCTGAACTTCCGGATTAAAAGGTTTTACCGTACGTCCGTATTCCCCAGTTAGAATGGCTTTAGATTCTTTTGTTACCATCTTATAACGTTCACCAGTTAATACATTCAGTACCGCCTGTGTTCCAACAATTTGACTGGATGGGGTAACCAAAGGCGGTTCACCGAAGTCCTTTCGAACTCTAGGTACTTCTTCCAGAACTTCTGCATATTTATCTTCTGCTTTTTGCTCTTTTAATTGAGAAATTAAGTTGGATAACATTCCGCCGGGTACCTGGTATAACAGAGTTTTAATATTAACTCCCATTACTTTGGGATTTAAGCTTCCGGATTCCAACGCCTGGTCTCTCTGAGGTCTGAAATAATCTGCAATTTCTGCTAATAATTTTTGATCTAAGCCAGTATCGTATGGTGTGCCTTTAAAAGTTTCCACCATAACTTCTGTAGCCGGCTGGCTGGTACCCATGGCAAATGGAGACATGGCAGTATCAATAATATCACAGCCTGCTTCTACCGCTTTCATATAAGTCATTCCTGCAACACCACTGGTATAATGGGAATGTAAATCAATCGGTATGTTTACTGCAGATTTTAAGGCGGTAATTAACTCCGTTGCTTTGTATGGAACCAGTAATCCTGCCATATCCTTTACGCAAATAGAATCCGCACCCATACTTTCTATACTTTTTGCTAGTTCAACAAAATATTCGGTGGTGTAAGCATCACCTAGGGTATAGCAGATAGCTACCTGAGCATGACCTTTTTCTTTGTTTGCTGCTTTTACAGCACATTCTAAGTTTCTTAAATCATTTAAGGCATCAAAGATACGGATAATATCAATTCCATTTGCAATGGATTTTTGAACAAAATATTCTACCACATCATCTGCATAATGACGGTATCCTAATATATTCTGCCCTCTGAATAACATTTGTAATTTTGTATTCTTAAATCCGCCTCTTAATTTTCTGAGTCTTTCCCAGGGATCTTCTTTTAAAAACCGTAAAGACGCATCAAAGGTTGCACCGCCCCAGCATTCCACGGAATGATAACCAACCTTATCCATTATGTCTATAACAGGAAGCATTTGTTCCGTAGTCATTCTGGTGGCTATTAAGGACTGATGTGCATCACGAAGAATGGTCTCTGTAATTTTAACCGGTCGTTTTGTTTGTTCTGACATTCCTTTACCTCCATATTTTAATGTATATTTTTAACGAGTATAAAATTTATACGCCAAATATTGATAAAAATACTCCCGCTGCTATTGCAGTACCAATAACGCCAGCAACGTTCGGTCCCATTGCATGCATAAGTAAGAAATTAGTAGGGTCTGCTTCTGCACCGACTTTTTGTGATACTCTTGCTGCCATAGGAACTGCTGAAACACCTGCTGATCCAATTAACGGGTTGATCTTACCTCCGGAAAGCTTACACATAAGTTTGCCTAATAGCACACCTCCGGCTGTACCAAAGATAAACGCAACGATACCAAGTGCAAATATTTTAAGTGTAGTAAGTGTTAAGAATGCCTCTGCACTGGTGGTTGCACCAACGGAAGTTCCAAGCAGAATAACAACAATATACATTAATGCATTAGAAGAAGTTTCCGTTAATTGCTTTACAACACCGGATTCTCTGAATAAGTTTCCTAACATTAACATACCTACTAATGGAGCTGTTGTTGGGAGAATTAAAACTACTACAATGGTTACTAAGATAGGAAATAATATTTTTTCTATTTTAGATACAGGTCTAAGTTGCTCCATTTTTATTTTACGTTCTTTTTCTGTTGTTAATAACCTCATAATCGGCGGTTGAATAATTGGAACTAAAGACATGTACGAATATGCTGCTACCGCAATAGGTCCCATGTATTCAGGCGCAAGTTTGGAAGCCAAAAAGATTGAGGTTGGTCCATCCGCTCCGCCTATAATTGATATCGCTGCCGCCGCTCCATCCTTAAATCCTAAACCAATTGCTCCCAAATAGGCAATAAAAATGCCCAATTGCGCTGCCGCGCCTAAAAGAAAGCTCTGGGGATTTGCAATTAGCGGACCAAAATCAGTCATAGCACCTACTCCTAAAAAGATAAGAGAAGGCCATATTCCCAATGCGTCTCCCTGATAGAAATAGTATAATAAACCGCCCGGTACAGAATTTCCCGAAGCATCAACTGTACCTTCTGCCATAATGCCCGGAAATAAATTAACTAATAACATTCCAAATGCAATAGGTATTAAAAGAAGTGGCTCATAATCCTTCTTAATTGCAAGATATAAGAAAAAGCATGCAATTCCTATCATTATGAAATTCTTATATGTAAGTGAGGAGAAGGCGGATTGCTCGACTAATCCAGTAATCGTTTTAACAAAATAATCCAATGAAATACCCTCCAATCAGTGTATTAGATTTTAAATAGCATCTAATATTATTCCGTTAAAGTAGCTAATAAAACTCCGGATTCTATCATGCTGCCTTCTGTGACGTTAATACTGGCAACTTTTCCATCTGATGGAGCTACAATTTCATTTTCCATTTTCATAGCTTCTAAGATTAGTATTACGTCACCTCTTTTAACAACCTGTCCTATGGAAGCCTTGATTGCCAAGATTTTACCTGGCATTGGACTTTCTATTTTAACATTACCTGCGGAACCCGCAGAAGTTTCTTTCACCTTTGGAGTTGAAACAGGCGCTGCTGGTTTTGGTACGGGAGCGTGATTTGATACATTTGATGTTTGAACAGGCACTGGTGCGGCCATAGGTTGTTCGGATGTTAATTTTTCTTCAACGGATACTTCATAAGCTATACCATTTACCGTTATTGTATATCTTTTCATGGTATTACCTCCTGATTTTATTATGATTTTAATAAATAGTTAAAGTATTTTTATCTGCTTCTATTAATCTTACGAATAGATCTAACAATCAAGCCATCATTTGGAACTTCATTTCCCATAGATGCCATAATAGCAGCTGTTATAACTGCCACTAATTCTGCATTATCTGTTACTGATATATCTACTGAATCCCCTGTTTCCAAAGAAGTCTCATAATCAATAGCAGGTTCTTTCTCAATTTCAATATTATTAGAATTGCCACTATTCGTAAACTTTTCAATAAGCTTAGGTATATATTTCAATAAAGAAATAATATAGGATATAAAAATTAGTACCACAAATACAATTCCCATGCCTATAACAGTATTCAATAAAGCTTTACTTAATAAGCCCATATTACTTGTACTTGCATTTGCCGCTAACACAATATTCATTCCTTGCTGTAAGCCAATCATGATTTACCTCCTAATTTACTCTATATGGTACCATGTTTTTTGTTAGGTCGGCCTTCCCGCTTTGTAAATAACATTTCATAAGCGTAAATCAAATGTTTTCTCGTAGATTCCGCCGGTATTATGCTATCAACATAACCCCGTCTTGCTGCCGCTTCTGCACTTCCTTGCAAAGAAGCATATTCTGCTGCTTTTTCTTCTATTAATGAAGCGTCTTTGGTATCAGCATACATAATATTAGCAGCTAATTTTGCATCCATCATTCCGATTTGCGCATCGTCTATAGCAAAAACAATATCTGCACCTATATGTTTTGAATTCATTGTTATGTAAGCAGTTCCATAAGCTTTACCTATTATAACATTTACTTTAGGTACTGTAGCATTTGCAAATGCATAGGTTAATTTTGCCGCTGCAGTTCCTATGGTTTTTTCTTCCCCCATAGAAGCTTTGTAACCTGAGATATTGGTTAGTGTTAAAATGGGAATACTATAAGCATCACATATCTTAACAAATTTCTCTGCTTTGTTGCAGCTTGAGGTTGTTAAATTATTGTCAAAGGTTTCTCCGACTTTACCATCTTCACCAATTATTTCTGTTCTATTCGCAATGGCGCCAATGGTCATACCATTTAATCGTATAAATCCTGTAACCATATCTTTTGCATAATCTGCTTTTACTTCAAGAAAGTAGCTGTTGTCAGAAATATCTTGTAATGCAAGTCTGGTATCTTTTATTTCTGCTACGAAATTAGGCACCAGTCTGTTTAAATCATCGGTACATTCATCATAAGAAGCATCATCTTCATTATTGGACGGCAAAATGGTTATTAGTTCTCTAATCTTTTCTAATACTAAATTATCATCATCACATATAAAGTCCACATTACCTGCTTCTGCCTGATATTTTGCAGCGGCTGTATTACATTTTTCTGTAAAGTTTCCTTCAATTACATTTGGTGAATTAATAAATAATTTACCATTACTATTGGATATAAAAGAAAAATCACTTAAGGAAGTCAAAACTGACAAGCCTCCTCCACAATTACCAAGTATAGCAGTAATTTGCGGAATAACCCCTGATGCCATGGTTTGCTTGTAATAGATTTCTCCAAAACCATGTAATGCATCGGTCGCTTCATGCAGCCTGAAACCGGCACAGTCAATAATTCCAACGACTGGTGCTCCAACCTTAAGTGCTAAATCATAAATATGGGATATCTTTTTGGCGTGCATTTCACCTATAGTGCCATTAAGAACGCTCTGATCCTGACAATAAACATAGACCAAGTTGCCATCAATAACACCATAACCGGTAATTACGCCATCTGCAGGTAATTCCTGCTGTGAAAGGTTAAAATCCGTGCTTCTTCTTGTAACTAAAGCACCTATTTCAACAAAACTGTTGTTGTCAAAAAGAGCGGATATCCGATCCCTAGCTGACAATTGTGTAGAAATATTCATATTCGGCCTCCATTTTCTCAATATTGTAAAACTAAAACCAAATTTTATGCCAATTATATTATATATCTTTTAAATGGATTTTTCAATTAAATTCCAATGGTTTCTACCAAAATCAGCTATTTTAACAAAAATAAAATTGTTGAATGCTAAAAATTTTTTAGCAGCTTTATATATGCAAAAACTTGCAAAGCAAGATAACATCTCACTTTGCAAGTTATAATGCAATGCTTATAATACAAATAGAAAGCCCTATATGAAACTCTTTTAATTATAAATTTTAGTATATTTTTGAATTAAATCCATTTTGAAGCCCTTTCGATAAAGAGAAGAAGCTAATTTCATCTTTTCCTCTTGGGACAAGGAATCTATATCCGTTGTTTTCTTTGCTACTGCTTTTTGAATTGCTAGCTCTTCGTCATCATACTCTTCCTCAAAAGCCAGTTCTATGTATTCTTTACGAATACCTTTTTGTGAAAGCTCAGTCTGTAATTGCCGCTTGCTTTTCGTATTCTTTTTAAATCGAATATAATTCATGGCATATCGTTCATCATCAAGGTAATGAAACTTTTTTACATAATCAATAGCAGATTCAATGATAGTTTCCGTATAATCAGCCTGTTTTAACTTTTGTCTAAGTTCCTGCTCGGTTCTATCCATATATTTTAAAATTGCCATAGCTTTTTGTTTTGCTCTCCGCAATACTGTATTCTCAATAATCTCCGTGTAAACCTTTTCTGAAATCGGTTCATCTTCCTGTAACTTGTAAACACGAATGTCTTCTAGATACAATAAAAAATGATATTCCCCATCAATATAAACTTTTACTTTTCCCTTGGTTAGTCCTTCCAGCTTTGTTACAATCATAATGTCTCCCTTAAAGAATAAAGGGGCCGTTGCAATTATACAACTGCAATTATGTAGCAGCAATCATGCAACAGCCCCTGTTTATGATATTATAAATAATGTATTATTATTAATTATTCTTTAGTTTCTTTCGCAGCTTTCGCTTCTTTTTCATTCTTAGGTTCTTCGTTACTATCTGCAGAAATATTATATTTTTCACGTACTTTCTTCTCAACTTCTACAAATATATCTGGATTTTCTTTTAAATATGTCTTAGCATTTTCTCTACCCTGGCCAATCTTAGCATCATTATAAGCATACCAAGCTCCACTCTTTATAATAATGTTCTCATTGGCAGCCAGATCAAGCACATCTCCTTCTCTGGAGATACCCTGACCAAACATAATATCGAATTCTGCCTCTTTGAAAGGAGGGGCAATCTTATTCTTAACTACTTTAACTCTTGTTCTGTTACCTATAATCTCTCCGCCTTGTTTTAAGGATTCTATTCTCCTAACATCCAAACGAATGGAAGAATAGAACTTAAGTGCTCTACCGCCGGTAGTTGTCTCCGGATTACCAAACATTACACCAACTTTTTCACGAAGCTGATTGATAAATACAACAATACAATTGGACTTGCTTATTACAGCCGTTAATTTTCTAAGTGCCTGAGACATTAATCTCGCTTGTAAACCCACATGGGAGTCACCCATATCCCCATCAATTTCTGCTTTGGGAACCAATGCGGCTACAGAGTCAACAATAACAATATCAACTGCACCGGAACGTACCATAGTTTCTGTAATCTCTAAAGCTTGTTCCCCGTTATCCGGCTGTGAAATATATAAATTATCAATATCAACACCTATGTTTTTCGCATAAGCAGGATCAAGAGCATGTTCTGCGTCTATAAATCCTGCGATTCCTCCACTCTTTTGAACTTCAGCTACCATATGTAATGCAACAGTGGTTTTACCACTTGATTCAGGCCCATAAATTTCAATAATTCTTCCCTTGGGAACACCGCCAAGTCCCAGTGCAATATCTAAGCTAAGAGAGCCGGTTGGAATAGTCTCAATATTCATGTGAGCTGCGGTATCTCCTAATTTCATAACCGAACCTTTTCCATACTGCTTCTCTATCTGTGCTAATGCAGATTCCAATGCTTTCGCTTTATCTTCCTTTATCATACTCATTCTCCTTTTCGTTCACGAACTAATGTTCTTGTTATTATAATAGCCTATTCTAATCTTTTTGTCAATATACAAACTTTATTTCGTCCTAAATTTTGAATACCAACTAGCACGCATATAGAAAAATATGCCCGAAACATATTAGACAAGACCACCCCCTCTGACAAGAATTTAAAAAATTATATTCTATTCCCTATAGAATAATCTTCTAATCCTTATAATTAAAATTTAAAAGGAAATTATAACCAGATAGTAAAACGTTGAAAAAAAGATTCTTAGAAATTAGAATGAATGTAAGAATAAGGATATTATACCAAAATAATATTATGTTGTAAATAGCTTGTTCTGAAAAAAATTAAAAAGAATTCAAAGAATTCAAATTCAAATGAATTCCAAAAGTACTTTGGCAGCAAGGGTTTTATTAATCTAATTAATAGGAAATCAATATATTAAAAATGTAATCCATAATAGATTTACATCTATTATGAATTTCATTTTATACAAAGTTTAGCATATTCGTAATCCTTTTTATGAACATAGAAAATATATTCATATGCATGGTTCATATCCTGACCGATAATTGCGATATTTCCTCTCATTCTGCTATCTTGACCTTTAACTCTTAAACGATACTCTATTTTTTCAGATTTAAGTATTTCCCTTATACTTACCTGCTTTTCCATAGAATAAGTTATTGCTAATTCTTTTCTGTTAAATATGGTAATCATTGAAGCTCCTTTCATATACCTCTTAAATTTGTTCCTGTCTATCCTCCAGAAATGGTTCATACATCATTAACGCATGATTTTCTGTTACATATTCATCTGCAATCTCTTTATTATGTATATCGTATACTTTTCTAGATATAACATTATGTCTGCTATATTTTCCAAATAGCTCTTTCTTCATATAATGCTCTTTTTCATAGACTTCATAGAATTCTCCAGGCCGGTTATTGACTCTAATGGAACCACAAAGATCTGAATCTGTAAGCCACACTTTTAATTGGCAAGGCTGATTTGTATCATTACGAATCAGCAAGTCCCTGTAATTGTAGACACAGGTTGCACCACTGCCAAAGGGCTGGGTTCGATTGCTGTCAGGAAATACGAATGAATTACTACCATATTCTTCTACCTAAGTCCGGTCTGGTTCCAAAGAAACCACATCAATACTTGAAACAGAGCCTAAAAAAGAGTGAAAAATCTCAGTATATTCTGAGGCTCTTCACTCTTTTCCTTGATAACAGGCGTTCTGTTTTTAATTGGTATATTCTAAAGGTATAAATTCTTAGGTGGAACAACCTTAGCATTATATCCTTTGTCTATTAAGGCTTTTACAATGGTATCCTTATGTTCATGTCCGAAAGCTTCCATGGTAATAGTAAGTTCTACTGCGCTATTTCTGTTAATACTTACAAACTGATTATGATCTAATCGGATGACATTTCCTTTATTTTCTGCTACTACCTTTGTAACATTTACTAATTCACCAGGTCTGTCCGGAAGAAGTACGGATACTGTAAATATACGACCTCTTAGAATTAAACCGTTCTGAACAACAGAGGATACGGTTATTACGTCCATGTTGCCGCCGCTTAAGATAGAGACAACTTTCTTATTCTTACAATTTAATTGTTTTAATGCACCTACTGTTAATAACCCGGAATTTTCAACAAGCATTTTATGATTTTCAATCATATCCAGGAAAGATACAATTAGTTCATGATCATCCACCGTTATAATATCATCTATATTCTTTTGAATGTAAGGAAATATTGCTGAACCGGGAGTCTTAACGGCAGTACCGTCTGCTATGGTATTTACCCCAGGCAATGTAACAATATGCCCTGATTTTAGAGATTCCTGCATACAATTGGCACCCATAGGTTCCACACCAATTACTTTCACATTAGGATTTAATAACTTGGCCAAAGTTGAAACGCCGGCTGCCAACCCGCCTCCTCCGATTGGCACTAAGATGATATCTACCGTTGGAAGCTCCTTAAAGATTTCCATAGCAATGGTTCCCTGACCAGTAGCCAGGACTTCATCATTAAAAGGATGAATGAATGTATAACCTTTCTCTTCTCCTAATTGCATAGCATATTGATAAGCATCATCATACACATCACCATATAAAATAACGTCAGCCCCATAACCTTTTGTTCTATTAACTTTAATAAGTGGTGTTGTAGTAGGCATAACAACCGTAGCTTTTGCATTGTATAACTTAGCTGCATAGGCAACTCCCTGTGCATGATTACCAGCGGAAGCAGTGATTAAACCTTTATCTCTCTCTTCCTGGGATAATGTACTTATCTTGTAGTATGCACCTCTTACTTTATATGCTCCGGTATATTGCATATTCTCAGGTTTTAAATAAACTGCATTACCTGATTGTTCTGAAAAATATTCACTATAAACCAGTTTTGTTCTTAAGGTAACTTTTTTTACTAATTCAGCAGCTTCCTCAAATTTTTCCAATGTCATCATAGCCTTTGTCTCCTTTTAGTTAAATAACGCATTTACAAAGTCTTCAGCGTTAAATTTCTGTAAGTCCTCAATATGTTCTCCTATTCCAATATATTTTACAGGGATGCCCAGCTCAGACTGTATGGCAATGGCAATTCCTCCTTTTGCCGTTCCATCCAGCTTTGTTAATATAATACCGGTAATTTCGGCCACTTCATTAAACTCTTTTGCCTGTGACAGAGCATTTTGTCCGGTAGTACCATCTAATACTACCAAGGTTTCACGATAGGCATCCGGATATTCCCTGGTAATAACACGGTCAATTTTCTTAAGCTCTTCCATTAAATTTTTCTTATTATGAAGTCTTCCTGCCGTATCGCAAATTAATACATCCGCATTACGGGCTTTTGCAGCCATAATTGCGTCGTAAATAACTGCCGCAGGATCAGAACCTTCCTGCTGTGCAATAATTTCTACTCCGGCTCGGTTGGACCATTCTGTTAACTGTTCAATAGCAGCGGCACGGAAAGTATCTGCGGCAGCAACTAAAACCTTTATACCTTGTTCTTTTAATTGGCCCGCTAATTTACCAACGGAGGTTGTTTTGCCAACACCGTTAACACCAATTAACATTACAATGGATTTACGGTTTTCAAATTCATAAGCAGTTTCTTTCACTTCCATCTGCTCTTTGATACTTTGAATTAATAATTCTTTACACTCTTTTGGTTCTTTGATCTTTAATTCTTTTACTTTAGATTTTAAATTATTGATAATTGAGGTTGTTGTATTAATACCCAAATCAGCCATAATTAAGATTTCTTCCAATTCTTCGTAAAAATCTTCATCAATACTTGAAAATCCATTAAAAATCGAATCAATACCTGCTACAATATTGTCTCTTGTTTTGGAAAGTCCAGCCACCAATCGGCCGAAAAAACCTTTCTTTTCTCCCATGAATTCACTCCTTAACTTTACTTATCTAATTCATTTTCTATTAAATTAACAGATACCAGGGTGGATACACCTTTTTCCTGCATGGTAATACCATATAGAATATCTGCTGCGGACATAGTGCCTCTTCTATGAGTAATAACAATAAATTGTGTATGTTCTGTTAATTTATGTAAATATTCTGCAAATCGTTTCACATTGGCATCATCTAAAGCAGCTTCAATTTCATCCAACAGACAGAATGGAGAAGGCTTTAGGTTCTGAATTGCAAATAATAAGGATATGGCTGTTAAAGCTTTTTCACCACCGGATAACTGAAGCATATTCTGTAATTTCTTGCCCGGCGGCTGAGAAGTAATAATAATTCCGGCTTCCAGGATATCATCATCTTCTGTTAATTCCAAGGTTGCTTTACCACCGCCAAATAATTGTTTAAATACCAAATCAAATTGTATTCTAATTGCCCGGAATTTCTCTTCAAATTGCTTACGCATTTCGTCATCTAATTCCCTGATAATTTCCACAAGAGTTTCTTCTGCCTTTCGGATATCATCCCTTTGGGTTTTTAAGAAGATATACCGTTCTGATAAGTTCTTATAATCCTCAATGGCATTTACATTAACATCACCAAGATTCTTAATTTTTCCTTTTAATTCAGATATATTTTTCTTGGTTTGCGGCAAGTTAGTAATGGAATCATCCTTTATTACCAAGGCAGAACTATAGGTAAGCTCATATTCTTCCCACATATAATTAATCTTTTCATCCATTTGTTCCAACAACTTTTCTAATTGATTGGATAGACGATAAGCTTCTTTATCCAAGTTGTTCATCTCTTGTGACAACTCTTCTCTCTTTTGTATGAAAGCCTTATGATTCTTAGTTATTTCCTCTTTCATACCATTTAATTCTATGATTTTCTCTTCCAAGGATGAAGTCCTTTGATGTAATAGCTCAATATCTTTTTCAGTGCTTTTAATATTTTCAAGCTTTTCCTGAATCTGTACTTCCGAATTCTCTTTTGCTTTATTTAATTCTGAAGCTTCTTCGTACAATCTTTCCAGTTCCCGCTTAATACGTCTAATATGTTCCAAAGTATTCTGATTACGTTGTTCCAATGCTGAAAAATCAATACGAATAGATGAGGCTTTATCATTTAAGTTTTGTTCTTCTTGTTTTTCCTTTTCCAGCAGGCCATTGAACTCTTCGATTTTACCCTCATTCTCTTTGCTTTTTAATACATTGTCTTTTAAGTCTTCATTCAGTTTATCAATATTTGCATGTAATTCCTTAGACTGTAATTCAATTTCATGAATTTCATTGGTAAACTCATTAAAACTGACCTTACCTTCTTCTTTTTTTGCAATTTCCTGATTCATATTCATTTTAACGGTATTTTGATTTAAATGAAGTTCTTGCAGTTTTATCTTATTCTCTTCTATTTGCTGTCTTATGGAATTTCTTTGATTTTTCTTATCTTCCTTATCCTCAGTTAATTGAACAACCAGTTTAGAAAGGGTTTCTACCCTGTTCTCCAATTCTTCTATTTCACGGCGCCTGCTCAGTAGATTACTTGAATTCTTATAAGCACCACCGGATAAAGAGCCTCCTGGATTTAATAATTCTCCCTCCAGGGTAACAATACGCAATGTCTGGTTATATTTCTTTGCCAGACGTAATGCATTATCTATATGATCAACCACAATATTTCTGCCAAGTAAGTAACCCATCAAGTCCCGGAATTTAGGATCCGTTTCTACCAAAGTATTGGCATAACCGATTACCCCATCTTCCTTAAGAATCTTATCGGAATTATTCAATTCTTTATAGGCAATATTGGTTAATGGTAAGAAAGTAGCACGTCCATATTTATTCTTCTTTAAATAATCAATAAGACCTTTGGCAGTTTCTTCTGTTTCTGTAACAATATTCTGAATATTTCCGCCTAAAGCGATTTCAATAGCCGTTTCATATTGTGAGTCTACTTTAATAATATCTGCAACAACACCAATAATGCCAGATACGGTATCTTTCCTCTCCATTACCTTTCGAATGCTGTTACCATAGCCTTCATAACGCTCGGTCAGGTTCTTTAAAGATTCCAGTTTTGATTTCTCTTTGTGGTATTCTTGTTGTTTTTCAATAACTTGAGCAGACAATTGATCAATCTCTGTCTGCAGCTCTACTATATTGAATTCCACTTGCTGGTTCTTGGTATTTAAATCGTGGATTTCAGTTACAATTTGATTTAGATTCTCTTCTTGTTCTTTAATGACAATATCAATGAGAGCTTCTTCACTTTTATTTTTTAAAAGCTTTTGATTTAATTCTACTTTTTTAATATTATTTTGTTCCAAAATAGTTTCATAACGTTGCAGATTGGACTTAATAGTAGCGTTTTCACTTAAGAATTCAAATATTTCACTATTACATTCTTCAATTTGTTTTGTGAAACCAGCTATATTTTCACGTACTTTTTCTAATTCAGACGTAATCGCTGACTGATTATCATCTAAGTTATCTATTTTTAAATCTATTTCTCTTTTTTCTTTAATATAGCCTTCCTGTTCTGACTTTTTGGAACTAATATCCTTATTAATTGTTTCGATTCTGGATTGGTAATGAAGATCATTTTGCTCTATAGCAAGAATTTGTTCATTTAATACTTTAATGGCACCTTCCTGCTTTTCCTTGTTTAATTTGCATTCGTTAAAGGCGTTCTTATTCTCCTCCAGCTCTCTGTCGCAGGCTTCCATCTTTAGTTCTAGCTTTTCATATTCTTCTTTGGTGTTCTCATAGCCGCGGGTGGCAGAAGTTAAATGCTCTTTTACAATTTGCAGTTTTTCTTCTATCTGGGCTTTGGATTCCCCCATATTGCCATGTTCCATAAGAAACAAATTAACATCTAAGGTTTTTAATTCTTCCCTTAATTTTAGATATTCTCTGGCCACCTTAGATTGTCCCTCTAATGGTCCAATCTGTTTTTCAATCTCAGATAAAATATCATTAACTCTGCATAGGTTTTGTCTTTCTTCCTCTAAATTCTTCTCAGCAGTATTTTTTCGTTTCTTAAATTTAACAATACCGGCAGCTTCATCAAATAATTCACGTCTGTCTTCCGGTTTACCGCTTAATATTTTATCTATCTGTCCCTGACCAATTATGGAATAGCCTTCCTTACCAATACCAGTATCTAAAAATAGTTCCTGCACATCTCGAAGTCTACAGGTACCTCCATTAATTAGATATTCACTTTCACCGGAGCGGTATACTCTTCTTGCAACAGTTACTTCTTCATATTCAATAGGGAGTTTATGATCGGAATTATCTAAAGTTATAGCTACATAAGCGTATCCCATTGGCTTTCTGGCTTCAGTACCGGAGAAAATAACATCCTCCATTTTGGAACCTCTGAGCTGTTTTGCACTTTGCTCACCAAGAACCCAGCGGACAGCATCACCTACATTGCTTTTACCACTTCCGTTAGGTCCAACAATTGCTGTTATACCATCATGAAATTCAAAGTTAATTTTATTAGCAAAAGATTTAAAGCCATGTACTTCAATGCTTTTTAAATACATTCATGAATCCCCCGTTTATTTTTTTAGTCCTCTCATCTTCAGAATGGACTGATAAGCCGCTGCCTGTTCCGCAGCTTTTTTGGTTCTGCCAATTCCAACACCTAATTCGGTATTATCCATTAGTGCAGCCACAGTAAAGTTTTTATTGTGATCAGGCCCTTCCTCTTTTATTAATTCATAAGATAATTGTCCTTTGTAGTTGCTTTGCACAATTTCTTGTAAGATAGTCTTGCTATCGAAAAAGAGTTGTTTATTCTCTACATCAGCTAAGATAAATTCGCTGATAAACTCTTTTGCATTAGTAAAACCACCGTCTAAATAGATTGCACCGATTACTGCTTCCAAAGCATCCGATAGTATAGAATGTCTTTCTCTGCCACCGGTAGCTGCTTCTCCCTTGCCTAAAAGGATAAAATCTCCCATCCTAATATCAATAGCACATTGGGCAAGCATTTGTTCACATACCAATCTGGCTCTTAATTTAGTCATATCACCTTCCGGCATCTTAGGATTGTTACGGAAAATGTATTCGCTAGACACCACTTCAAGAACAGCATCACCAAGAAACTCTAATCGTTCATTATTATCCAACTTATTTAAACGTTTCTCATTGGCAAAGGAACTATGAGTCAAAGCATGTCTTAACAACTTTCGGTCATTAAAATGATAACCTATAATATCTTCAAAAGCTTTTAAACGCGTTAATCCAGATGTATCTGTACCAACCATATTTATTAACCTCCAGTCAAAATGTTCTAATATTTTTTAATCATTATAGATCAATTAAAAAATCTTAAGAAAATGTCATTCTAATTTAAATTTCTGCTTATAAAACTTTGTTCTCAAATAAACTGGTTTTTTTACTATAGTATTTTAACCTATTTGAGATTAATAAAACAAGCAAAATTTAAATCAGAATGACACCATAGGAACTTTTTCAGTAATTCTTTTTTCGGATAATCAATCCAATAGAATACGAAATAAAACTTAATTAATTTAAAGCTTTCTTAATTTCCTCTACTGCATCACCAACTGTTACTATATTCTCAGCATCTTCATTGGCAATTTCAATGTCAAACTCTTCTTCAATACCCATAATAATTTGGAAAATATCCAAAGAATCTGCACCTAAATCATCAACAAAAGTTGTTTCCATTGTAATTTCATCTGCTTCCACATTTAATACTTCGCCAATAATTTTCTTTAACTTTTCAAATTCCATAATAATCACCTTTCATCTTTTACCTTTTATTCTTTTTCTTGAATATAAATGCTTATTTTTTCATTAATTTCCTGTTCTACAAATGTTAAACATTGGATAATTGAATTCTTAATCTCAATACTTTTTGAACTACCATGGGTCTTTACTACAAGTCCATTTAGTCCAAGCAGCGGTGCTCCGCCATATTCGGATGCGTCAAAAGACTTTAAAGTCTCTTTTAAAGCAGGTTTACTAAGTAATGCTCCTATTTTACTTCTCGTAGTACTCATTAGTCCAGTTTTAATTTTACCCATTAATGCACTTCCAAGTCCTTCGTAAAGCTTTAAAATTACATTTCCCACAAATGCCTCACAGACAATAACGTCTGCACCACCATGGGGAATATCCCTGGCCTCAATGCTTCCTATAAAATTAATATCATTACAATTTTTAAGAAGTGGAAATGTTTCTTTTACTAACATATTTCCTTTTTCTTCTTCAGCACCTATATTCACAATCGCTACTCTTGGATTTTTGATGCCAACAACATGTTCCATATATACAGAACCCATTTTCGCAAATTGTACTAAATGTGATGCTCTTGCATCAACATTGGCACCACAGTCTACCAGTAAAGAAACTCCATTTATGGTTGGAATCAGTGGTGCTAGCGGTGGTCTTTCTACACCTTTTATTCTACCTATAATTAATTGCCCACCTACTAAAACAGCGCCAGTACTTCCGGCAGAAACAAATGCATCTGCTTCACCGTTTTTAACAAGATTCAGTGCAACAACAATAGAAGATTCTTTTTTACGTCTTATCGCCATTACAGGTGCTTCTTCATTGGTAATTACTTCATTGGCATTTACAATTGATAAACGTTCTTTATCGTAAGTATAATTGCTTAATTCAGCATTGATTGCTTCTTCCTTACCAACCAGTATTACCTGTATATCTTCTCTTTCGTTGATTGCTTCAACTGTGCCTTTCACAATTTCGCCGGGTGCGTTATCCCCACCCATTGCGTCAACGGCAACTCTTACCATTCTCTTCATAGTTGGCTCCCATCTGCACAATGCGCATATTTACATACTGTATACTCTCCTTCATATCCCCCTGCCAGTATCTATACATCAATATACTAGATATTATTATAAAAATCAACACTAAATTGTTAAAATATATTACCGGTAAAGATACATGAAATTATCCAGGAAAAATAATAAGGGATCAAAGGGAAATCATACGGGCTGTTGTAAACCAATAAACAAAAAATTACAGTTCATTGGTTTTCCAACAGCCACCTTATATTTGACTTTATCTAATTGTTTGAATTATGAAACTCTTCAATAATGTTATCTGCAACTTCAGGATGTGTGTTATGTACATGATTTAGATAGCGGAAATTACTTCCTTCATAGGGTTGAATTTCACCCATTAATCCAACTTCATAACAATTACGTATAATATTTATAATACAATTGTCAAAATGATTATAGGTACAAGATTTACATTGTTTTAGGATATGAGCAATGCCACGCTCTAATTCTTCGGTATTATATAACTTTAAATCGGATATAGGAATATTTTCACTACCACCTTCTACATAAGTGCTTCCGTCTTTCAGGCATTTTGTTATGCATTGCTGGGCATATCCAATAATACAGTCTTTTTTTACGCAACTACCGCACTGCTCCTCAGTAAGGCAGGCTTTACTCAAATCAGAAATCACCTGATTAAAATTAAATTCTTCATATAAAATTCCCATAACTATCTCCTTTTCTTTTGTATTATACAATTTGTAGTTTATAGCATCATTTAATGCTTCTGGCTACACGTAACTAAAAATGCACCCAGAAAGATTAATTATCTTTCAAAGGTGCGTATAGAGCATAAATACAAATTCATTGGAACTATATTGCTAAGTTCCATTATATGCTTACGGGTTTGATAATATCTACATTTTTCTATAGAAAAATGATTTATGTGTGATAAATTGTAAGTTTTGAGGTTGAATAATTTGCTCTGTACTACCCACAAATAATATGCCATCTTTTTTTAGAGATTGATTAAATTTTTTATAAATATCATCTTTTGCTTCTTCTGTAAAATAAATTAATACATTTCTGCATACAATCAAATCGCAATGGCTTGGATATTCATCTTTTAGCAAATTATGATGCTTAAATTCTACACATTGCTTTATACTATCCGAAATCTGATAAGTTTTATCATTGATTTCATGAAAATATTTTGATAAGAATTCATCCGGAATGCCTTTTAAACTCTTTATATTATAAAGACCTAATTTGGCTTTTGACAGAACCTGCTTATCAATATCAGTTGCAATGATTTTGATCCGGGAAAGAGGTATGAATTTAGATAACAGCATGACTAAGGAATATGGTTCATCTCCTGTAGAACATGCCGCACTCCATATCTTTAACTGATTACCAAACTTACTGAATAAGTAAGGTAAAATCTCTCTTTCTAATAGATTCCACTGTTCCGGATTACGGTAAAATTCTGATACATTAATGGTCAAATAATTAATAAATTCTTCGTACATTACTGGATTTTTCTTAATGGTTTCCACATATACGTTATAAGAATCAATTTTATGTTTGGCAATTAATGCATCAATTCTCCGTTTCATTTGACGTTCTTTATATGCATGTAAATCAATTTTAGTTAAACTTAAAATCTGCGCTTTAAAGGCCTCATAATTATCAGTCACAGAGAACCTCCACATTCTCAATACATGTATTTAATGTAACACATAATTATAACATGTGTTTACATATTCTTTAGTATTTATATTATCTATTCTTCAGTAGTTTCAACATTCTCTTCTCTTTGCTCTGTTGCTTCATCAGCTGCATGTAAAGCTTTAATGCTTAAGCTGATCTTCTTTTCCTCTAAGTTAAAGTCAACTACCTGTGCAGTCACTTCTTCTCCAATAGCTAAAACATCAGATGGCTTTTCAACATGTTCTTTGGAAATCTGGGATACATGAAGTAATGCGTCAACACCCGGTTCCAATTCCACAAAAGCACCAAAGTCAGTCATTCTTGCAACTCTTCCTGTTACAACAGTGCCAACAGCATAATTCTCAGCAGCCTTTAACCATGGATTGGTATTCTCAAATTTAAGACTTAGAGCAATTTTTTCACCAGAGATATCTTTAATAAGAACTTTTACAGAATCTCCTACTTTAAATAATTTTTTAGGATTATCTACTCTGCCCCAAGACATTTCTGATATATGAAGAAGACCGTCAGCGCCACCTAAATCAATAAATACACCGAAATCAGTAACGTTCTTTACAACGCCTTCTACTGTCATTCCTACGCTGATTCTTTCGAATAATTCTTTTTGCATAGCTTTTTTCTTCTCAACGATTAATTGCTTACGATCGCCGATAATTCTTCTTCTCTTAGGGTTAAATTCGCTGATTACGAACTCAATTTCTTGTCCTGCATATTTTGCTAAATTCTTTTCATAAGTATCGGAAACTAAGCTTGCAGGAATAAAGATTCTGGCTTCATCAATAATTACACTTAAGCCTCCGTCTAATACTGCAGCAACTTTCGCTTTTAATACTTCTTTGTTGTTAAATGCTTCCTCTAATCTCTTGTTTCCTTTTTCAGCGGCCAATCTTTTATAAGTTAAAAGAACTTGTCCTTCGCCGTCATTTACTTTCAATACTTTGGCTTGCATAACTTCGCCTTCGTGAACAAGTGTAGTTAAATCTACGTTAGGGGTATTAGTATATTCATTTCTAGTAATAATACCATCTGCTTTGTAGCCTATATTTAAGACGATTTCGTCTTCTTTTACACGTATTACAGTGCCCTCTACTACCTCTCCATTGTGTATTGTTTTAAATGATTCCTCTAATAATTGTTCAAAACTCATTTCTGACATGCGGTATGAACCTCCTTGATAATATTGTTTGGGGTGGATGCCCCTGCTGTAATACCTACGCTACGAAAAGATTGGAGTTTCTCCAAATCCAGGTCTCTAAGTGTCTGTATATAGTAAGTATTTTCACATTCTAATTTAGATATTTCGTAAAGCTTTTGGGTATTCGAACTATGCTTGCCACCAATGATAATCATGGCATCTGACTCTTTTGCAAGCTGTCTGACTTCTGTCTGACGTTCTTCAGTAGCATTACATATCGTATTTAAAACAATTATATCATAACCCTTTTTAGAGATAATTTCAACTAAATCTTGAAATTTCTTGTAATTATATGTCGTCTGGGATACAATACATACTGTTTTTCCTTTCGGTATTTTTAAATGCTCAATTTCGTCGGCATTTTTTATTACAGAATAGTTATTTTTTTCACACCATCCCTTGATTCCTTCCACTTCTGGGTGGATATCATTTCCAACGATTACGATATAATGCCCTAATTCACTGTGTTCTTTTACAACCCTATGGATTTTTAATACATAAGGGCAAGTGGCATCAACTAAATTCAGCCCCTGCGCTTTAATGATATCATAGATTTCTCTTGATACACCGTGGGAACGTATAATTATTGTGCCCTCAGTAATTCCTTTTAATTCTTCTATTGTATGAATCAATTCCACACCTTTGGAAGCTAGATCATCCACCACTTCTTCGTTATGAATAATCGGTCCAAAAGTATAGACTTTTTTGCCCTTTTCAGCTTCTTTATAAACCATATCAACAGCTCGTTTTACACCGAAACAAAATCCTGCTGTTTTTGCTAATGTTACTTTCATGACCATGCTCCTTTCAAAGCCTGGAGACTTTGCGGATAGCACAAATCTCCGGTTGAATGAACTTCAACCTTTAACCTATTTCTAGTCTTTCACGGTATAGAGCAATGATAGTATCAACCACTTCTTCTATGTTCATATGGGAGGAATCAACCAGCACCGCATCTTCAGCCTGACAAAGAGGAGATATCTCCCTGTTCATATCTTGTTTGTCCCTGGCTATAATATCTTGTTCAATTTCATCTATATTACAAGGAATACCTTTTAGTCTCAGTTCATTCTGACGTCTTTTGGCCCTTTCTCCGGAATCGGCTGTTAAATATATCTTTAATCCAGCATCGGGAAGTACAACTGTTCCAATGTCTCTTCCATCCATAATAACCGTTCTGATTTTGGCTAAATTTTGCTGTAACTCCACCATTTTTTTTCTAACTTCATAATGTTTTGCCACAGAAGATGCCATTTTTCCTACTTCTTCCTTTCGAAGAAGATTTGTTACATTTTCATTATTTAAAATAACCTGTTGATCCTTATTCTTGTAATCAATAGTAATTTCAAGAGAATCACAAGCTTTTTTTATCTCTTCCTGACTTTCGGTATTTATATTATGTCTTATAAAATACAACGCCACTGCCCGATACATGGCACCTGTATCTACGTATACAATTTGAAGTTTCTTTGCTATACTTTTTGCTATAGTGCTTTTTCCTGCACCTGCAGGTCCGTCAATAGCTATATTTTTATTTATCATTCTACTTGTCCTATCTGCCTTTATTTTGTAAAACCAAATTGGTCATAAATTTATTTTATGATAATTCAATCCAATTTACACTGCGTTTCCTGCAATATATCCGGTTGACCAGGCAATTTGAAGATTAAAGCCACCGGTTAGCGCATCTAAATCAAGTACTTCTCCTGCAAAAAACACATTGGAAACCAATTTGGATTCCATAGTGGATGGATTGATTTCTTTTACTTTTATACCGCCTCTTGTTATAACCGCTTCATTATATTCACGCAAGGTGGTTATATGGAAAGTAAGACCTTTTAATAAGTTAACAAGTCTGATTCTTTCATCTTTAGTAATCAAATTAACTTTTTTTTCTGGATCAATAAAACTTAATGCTATTATAACTGGAATCAGTTTATGTGGCAATAGTTTATCTAACGCATTCTTAAATTGTCTGTTATTAAATTCTCCAAAATCTCTTAAAACCCTGTCATCTAATTGTTCCAGGGTAAGTGCCGGTTTTAAATCTATGGAAAGAGTCAAATCTTTATTCTCCATATAGGGAATACAATAGCTGCTGGCACTTAATATAACGGGCCCGCTGACTCCAAAATGAGTAAATAGCAGCTCTCCAAAGTCTTTATATATCTGTTTCTTTTTTGAAGTAATTTGTATTTCGATGTTTTTTAATGATAAACCCTGCAGTTCTTTTATTGCTTCTATCTCTTTTATATTCATAGGAACTAAAGATGGATTACATTTTGTTATGGTATGGCCCATAGACTTTGCAAATTCATATCCGTCTCCGGTAGAGCCAGTTGTTTTATACGAAAGCCCTCCTGTAGCAATTATGATTTTATCTCCACATAATATATCGGAATTATTCTTTATAACTACACCTTTAAAGGCATTGTTTTCTATTAGTATGTGGTCTACTTCCTGCTCAAAGCGAATATCTACATGTAAGCGGTTTAATTCTCTGGATAATGCAGAAATAACATCGGAAGATTTATCAGATTCGGGAAAAACACGATTACCTCTTTCAATT
Organism: Anaerocolumna sp.; assembly: GCF_032079385.1. Classification (NCBI taxonomy): domain Bacteria; kingdom Bacillati; phylum Bacillota; class Clostridia; order Lachnospirales; family Lachnospiraceae; genus Anaerocolumna; species Anaerocolumna sp. Next base: position 63,342 of record NZ_DAMAUC010000010.1, on the reverse strand, counting down.
TTAGTCCTTAATCCCAGCTCTTCAAAGAATGCAATCAGATCATAATTACTAAATGTATAAAAAGCACCATAGAGAAATTTGGAATTTGTAACTACGTTATGAAATAATTCTTCAGTATCGCAGGCATTTGTAATATTACATCTGCCTTTTCCGGTAATATATAATTTTTTACCTAACTTATTGTTCTTCTCCAATAAGATTACTTCATGATTATTCCGGGCAGCAATAATCGCCGCTATCATACCAGCAGCTCCTCCACCTACCACAATTACTTTTTTTCTTGAAAACGCCTCTAGCATATATCCTCTTTTCTCATATGGTATTTCCATATATTTTATCTTTGTAGATTATTTATCTTTAATTTCCCAGGCTATTATAAAACATCTTAAATTCATGATACAAGAAAGAATTTTGACCTCAATAATATGTATATAGTAAAAGTCAAAATTCTTATTGTTTTTATTCATAATCTAAATTAGAAAAATACTATAATCCATATTAAATGACATAAAGTCTATATTATTTGGAGGTGTTTCCATCCAGATATACTTCATTTACTTTAAATTTATAATGGCCTGATTCATAGCTTTTCCCTTCCACCCGGTAAATTACTTTTGGATATTCAGGAAAATTTTCAATGATACTTTGGGCAATGGCATCCAAAATAGTTGTTTCCAGAGAGGATCCCACATTTACCAGTGGTGCCTGATCAGAAAGAAAACTTACAACAACCGTATCTTCTTCTATGAGAATTTTATCAATTCCCACGGTAATAGAACGATCTGCAAAGGAATCCACTACCATATTCACTACCAATTCAGGAGTCAATTCAGTTTCTTCCGGTACTAATGCGATTGCAGGCTCGATTTCAAGGCTGATATCATTAAAAGTATAGATAGGAATTTCTTTATTGGCCACCGGTGCGACGATTTCCTTTTCTCCGGAAGCTTCCGCTTCTTTGTATTCAACCGGATCATCACTTAACGTTTTGGATGTATCTTCTTCTGTTGTCTTCCCTTCTACAGTATCTACTTGTGTGTTTGGTGTACTTTCATTAGATTTGTCAGCGTTGGAAGAACAGGCGGTTATGAATAACATACAAGATATAGATAAAATTATACCTACTTTCATAATTGAGTTCTTTTTCATAAACTTCGCTCCTTACTTAAGTTCAATTAGCTTAAGAGCACTAAATATATTTCTTTTAAAAAGAATTATATTTCAGTATCATCATTAGCATATCAATATATTTAAACATGACTTCTTATTATTATTTATACTTTATATAGGTAAATACAATTTGGGGTACAATTTATTAACCTACACCTCTACAATAAAATATTATGCTTTAACTTTGTCATTTCTATGTTAAAACCTTGATATTTTATGGTCAACATCATATCTTAATTATTTGATTGATCTGAAATACGCTAATTTGAGTTTATTCGAATTCTTCAATTATGGAAGTCCTTAATAAATCCAGTCCATTAATAACAGAATATTCTCTAACTTTTTGCCTGTTACCTTTGAATTGATATTTTTTCACTCTAACATGTCCATTTACCATACAGCCAATGTAGACGGTTCCAACCGGTTTTTCTTCCGTGCCGCCTCCTGGTCCTGCAATACCTGTAATTGCTAAAGATGTTTTTCTGCCAGTGTTATTATCGTCTCCGTCATTAACGTCAACAGTATAGCCGTCATAGCCTGATATATTCTCGCATGCACCACTTGCCATTTCAGCAGCAGTTTCTTTACTTACCGCCCCGTATTTTTCTAAAGTTTTGTGACTTACCTTCAAATATTTTTCTTTCGCTTCATTAGAATACGTAATAAAGCCTTCCCCAAGGACTTCCGATGCACCTGCTACATTAACTAATCTTCCGGTTAAAAGTCCTCCTGTGCAGGATTCTGCTGTGGAAATGGTCAGCTTATGTTTTGCCAGCAGGTTTACTACCACATCTTCCAGATTTTCTTCTTCTTTGTTGGTGTAAATATGTGTGGAAAAACGCTTTTGGAGTTCTTCTACAACTGGTTTTACCAAAGCTTTCCCTTCTGTCATATCAGAAGCACTTGCCGTAATTCTTAAATGCACTTCTCCGGTTTTGGCATAAGGTGCTATGGTAGGATTGGTCTGATGAGCAATTAAATCCTGTATCATTGTCTCTGCTTTACTTTCTCCGATACCACATATTTTCACCATTTCTGAATACAGAACTCCTGGTTGAAGTTTATTTAAATACGGGAATATAGCTTCCTCAAACATTGGGTGCAATTCATTGGGGGGACCCGGTAACAAAATAATAATTTTTTCTTCTTCTGTCTTTACAATAAGGCCCGGTGCTGTTCCATTGTGATTATCTACAACAGTAGAACCTTCTATTATTAAGGCTTGCTTCCAATTGTTCTCCGTAATCTCCAGGCCTTTTTTTCTGGTGAAGTATTCTCTTATCCTCTCTTTGGTATGAGAATCTTCTATTAATTTTTTGTTTAAAACTTTTGCTGTAACTTCTTTTGTTAAATCATCTTTTGTGGGCCCAAGACCCCCTGTAAAAATCAGAATCTGGGAACGTGATAATGCTGTCTTAATAACATCTGTTAAACGTTCTTCATTATCTCCCACAGATACCTGATAGTAATTTGTAATACCTAACTCAGCGCATTTTCTTGCTAAGTAGTTGGCATTGGTATTTACAATATTTCCAAGTAAGATCTCTGTGCCTACACTTATTAGTTCTGCAATCATGATTAATCACCTTCGTTTTATATTTACTTATTTTCTGAAAGTACTTTCCTATTCTTATATAAATAATCCACCAAGGAAATAACCGTAAGAGCCAATGCCAAATAAGTAAATATCAACTCTAACACATTAAAGAACGGGTTATCCAGGTTAATGATTAAAAGAATACACATAATCATCTGAGAGGTGGTTTTAAATTTTCCCCAATAACTTGCCGCAATCACAACTCCGTTATCAGAAGCAACCAGGCGGAACCCACTAATGATAAATTCTCTGGATATAATAACTATTATAATCCATGCGGGTACTAGCTGTAATTGTACAAAACAAATCAAAGCTGCACTTACTAAAAGTTTATCTGCCAACGGATCTGCAAATTTACCAAAGTTTGTGACTAAATGATACTTTCTTGCTATATATCCATCAATAAAGTCAGTTAGACTTGCTGTAATAAATATAATTGCAGCAATCAATTTTCCGTAAGGTATACCAGGAACCAGAAAAAATATTAAAAATATTGGAATCATAAAAACTCGTAATATGGTTATTTTATTTGGTAAATTCATGACAAACCTTCCTTTCAAAGATCAACTATTTTATTTTCTTTTGTGTATTCTTTCATTGTCATTAACTAAATTAGTTCTCCTATTAAATCATAACCGTTTGCATCCGTAACCAGTACTTCAACAAATTCTCCTGACATTAATTCAGCACGAGTTGGAACAAAAATATAACCATCTACATTTGGTGCATCTTTATAAGTTCTTCCTATATAAACATTTCCCATGGACATTACTTCTTCCTCGGAAAGCTGTGTTTTGTCTGCATATTCTTCAGCAGGTAATTTACCTTCAATCATAACCTTTAGTTTTTGACTTATCATATCTTTTGCTTTTGTAAATGCGATTCCCTGTTGCAATTCCATAATTTCAGCCTGACGGCGCTTTTTAATATGTCTGCGAATCTGGTGCTTCATTTTAGCTGCCGGTGTTTCTTCTTCTTTAGAATAAGTAAATACGCCTAAACGATCAAACTTCATTTCATTTACAAAATCCTTTAATTCATTATGTTCTTCATCTGTTTCCCCCGGGAAACCTGTAATCAAAGTAGTTCTAAGTGCAATATCCGGTATTTCTTTTCTTAACTTACTAATAATATTAACCAGCTCTTCTTTGTTGGTTCTTCTTCCCATTCTTTTTAAGATATTATCGGAAGCATGCTGTATCGGCATATCTAAATAGCTACAGACTTTATCTTCTTCCTTTATTACCTGAATCAGCTCATCTGTAATTTCTTCCGGATAGCAATACAGAATACGAATCCATTCAATTCCTTCAATTTTACATAATTCTCTTAAAAGTTTTGGAAGAGACTTCTCTCCATATAAATCTTTACCATATAAAGTGGTTTCCTGTGCTACCAATATCAGTTCTTTTACTCCGTTTTCGGCAAGTTTTGCAGCCTCTTCTAACAGAATTTCCATAGGTACACTTCTATAGTTTCCGCGAATCTTAGGAATAATACAGTAAGTACAATGTTTATCACAGCCTTCTGCAATCTTTAGGTAGGAAAAATATCCACCCGTCGTATTCACTCTGTTGGTTTTTACCTGTAAGGAACTATTGTTATCTTTTACAGCCACTGCCTTTTTACCTTCTAATACTGCATCGATAACATTCCCGATTTCATCATAACTGGTAGTACCAACAATTGCATCCACTTCCGGTATCTCATTCTGAATATCTTCTTTGTATCTCTGGGCCATACATCCGGTTACAATTAGCCCTTTTAATCTTCCGCTTTTTTTATATTCGGCCATTTCAAGGATGGTATTAATACTCTCTTCCTTTGCATCATTTATAAAACAGCAGGTGTTAACAATAATAATATCTGCCTGATCTTCATCATTAGTGATTGTAATGCCTTTCTCGCGAATAAGACCAAGCATTACTTCGCTATCTACTAAATTTTTATCACAACCTAGTGATATAAATAATATATTCATATAATCCTCCAAAAATAAATAACTTAACAATTTATCAAAATTAACATGCTCGCATGCCCAAAGACATTTTAACAGTTTTCTTTTTAAAATGGAACCTTAATTTCATTCTTTTATAAATTTTAAATATTTCTAATCTTATTCTAATTGACTTTACCATTTATTTTGTTATGATATATCTTATAAATAGTCAAAAAATGGACATTCCACCCAAATAACCGCCCGTCAAATAAGTTTGTCCTTTGATTGCATGTACAAATGGCGCTAAAGCGCCGGAAGCGAGGTTTCTATGAAAAAATTTATAAAACGATTAATTGCGGTATTAGTTTTAATATTCATTGTATTTATTTATTACTATATTGCATTGCCGCCAATTAACATCCATTCACCAGGTTTTTGGTTCTTCATTATCGGGGGGCTGCTGATACTTTCCATTGTTATTGGTTTTGCTACTGCAAATATAGATAAAAATGGGCATCGAATTCCAGGTCCTGTATTTTTTAAAAACAATTATTTTAAAATATCTTTAAGTATAACCGGCATTATCATCGCCTTATTTATTATTGGAAGTATTTTATCTTCTGCTATTATAAATGCAAATAAATATCAAAGTTTACTTACCATTACGGAAAGAGACTTTAATGAAGATATTAAAGAAATTTCTTATGATGAAATTCCTATTCTTGATAAAGATTCTGCCTCCTTACTTGGCTCAAGAAAAATGGGAAGCATGGTGGAATATGTATCACAGTTTGAAGTTGCAGACAACTATACTCAGATTAACTATCAGGGTAAGCCAGTTCGAGTAACTCCGTTAAAATATGGGGGCTTGATAAAATGGTTAACGAATCGTAATAAAGGTATTCCGGCTTACTTAAGAATAGATATGACCTCACAGGAAGTTGTACCGGTTAAATTACAAAAAGGTATCCGATATTCAGAATCCGAGCATTTTGGGAGAAATATATACCGTCATTTAAGATTTAATTATCCTACTTATATCTTTGATACCATTAATTTTGAAATTGATGACGAAGGCACTCCTTATTGGATTTGCCCTGCAAAAGATTATACTATTGGCTTATTTGGGGGACAAATGGTTGGCAGTGTTGTGGTTGTCAATGCAATAACCGGAGAACATGTTTCTTATAAAGTTGAAGATACACCAAAATGGATTGACCGGGTCTACTCAGCAGAACTTTTAATCCAGCTATATGATTACTATGGTACATTAAGGCACGGTTTCTTCAATTCAGTATTTGGTCAAAGGGACGCATTACAGACTACAGACGGTTATAATTACCTTGCCTTGGAAGACGATGTATGGGTATATACCGGTGTCACTTCCGTTGGCAGGGATGAATCCAATGTAGGTTTTGTATTGATGAATCAAAGAACTGCAGAAACTCGTTACTATTCCATTGCCGGTGCAGAAGAATACTCTGCAATGGCCTCTGCGGAAGGCCAGGTACAACACTTAGGATATAGAGCAACTTTCCCGTTACTCCTTAATACTGGCGGAGAACCTACCTATTTTATAGCTTTAAAAGATGCAGCCGGCTTAGTTAAAAAATATGCTATGGTAAATATTGAGCAATATAATATTGTAGCCATTGGAGATTCTGTCAGCCAGTGCGAAAAAATATATGACGAATTACTGCAATCCAACGGCTTCACTATAAAGAACGTTACAAATTTATCCAAGGTCACAGGCCGTATTAGGAAAATAGCTGAAGGTGTTATTGAAGGAAATTCCCATTACTATATTTTATTGGATTCCAGTGATGAAATATTCGATGTTGAAGTAGTTGATCTCATAGATATTATTAAATACAATGTGGGAGATTTAATAACCTTTACTTATTCAAAAGGCACCAAATCAAATACTGTATTAGAAATTGAATAAACAAACTAAAAATTTCTAAGATAAACAAATTTCAAAGATGAACAAATTTCAAAGATGAAGGAGTGAATAATCTGCAAATCGCAAATTATTCACTCCTATTTATTTGGAGCCAAATTTTATTAAATTCTGTTTTATTTTATCAAAATATGTTCTTTTACCGGATTCCATAATATGTACATCTTTATTTTTAACATTTTTACTCTTACTAGTATCTTTCCAAATTCCCTTTTGCTTTTTCTTCTGATACTGATAATCGCCGATAAAAGAAACTTTGATGAATTTTTTAATACAATTGATATCCTGTTTTTTATCAAGGGAACGCAAACCTAAATCAATATTTTTTCTGATACGACGCATTGCCTTGTTATGGTTTACTGATGTAATAAGTTTGCCTTCATCAAAAATTAATTCACCAACAAACTTATAGCTAAAACATGGTGGGTTGTACAAATCCATATGGTAGGGTAATCTATAATCCTTAACTAAAGAATTAGCAAACATAATTGCACCGGAATATTCCATTGGTTCATTTATATTTATATACTGCACCGTTTCAAAGCCATGTTCTAAATTACAAACCTCAGGTTTTACACCATTAATAATAGGATATCCTCTGTCACAAGTTGCCTGAAAGCTTTTTAAATAAAGCTGATGATCTTCTAATTCAAACAGACATTTATATCGGAAATTTGAATCGTTTGTCCAGGTTGGTGATATACCAAAGTATTCAGGATGAAACACATAAGAATGTTCACAGGCCAAAATTTCATATCTTTCTTTGTTAATGATAATTATATCCCTATCACTGTCAGATAAAATTTCCTTTTGCTTCTGAATCTCCATGGCATCTTCTTTTTGGCCTATTATATCATCCAAAATTAATTCCAAATCTGCTACCTCTGATATAGTATTGACTATTGTCTCTGGGGTAGTATCTGATGGTGCTTTTTCTATTGCTTCTGGAATAGTATCTTTTATTGTTTCCTTTATAGTTTCCGAAGTAGTATCTGATATTATTTCTTTTTCTTCTAAAGTAGTATTTGGTTTTGTTTCTTTTGTTATTTCCGGAGCATTATTTGATATTATTTCTTTTGTTACTTCTGGAGTAGTATCCAATATTATTTCTTTTGTTACTTCCAGAGTAGTATCTGACATTGCTTTTTTTATTTTTTCTGGAGTGGTATTTGATATAGCCTCTGCCATCATTTCTGGTATATCCGAATCTGTAATCTTTTGGATTGGATTATTTTTCTTATTTTTCTTTGTATTATTATCTATATCTTTATCCAAATTAGCTTCTGCTGTATTTATTAATGTATCTTCTTTGTTTTGATCAATATTTGGTTCACTTTCTGTATTAGTAGGAATATTCACACCGGAATCCGTAACATCTTTCACGCTTTCTGCAGCTTGGTTCTCATTACCCGGTCTATAATACGGTCGATTATTTGGTCTATAATTTCTTCTCATAATAATTTAAAAACCCCTCAAATTCATATAATGAAATGTTGAAAAATTAATAGTTTACAAAAGTTCAATACTGTCTACACAATTATGCATCAGCATTGCAATGGTCATAGGGCCAACTCCGCCCGGAACCGGTGTAATTGCGCTGACATGGTCTACTACGTCATCAAAGTCTACGTCACCGCATAACTTATTATTTTCATCACGGTGAATTCCAACATCAATCACTACAGCGCCTTCTTTTATATATTCTTTATTAATAAACTTTGGCTTTCCAATTGCGGCAATTAGAATATCCCCGCGTTTTGCAACTTCTTTTAAGTTTTTAGTTTTAGAATGGCATACTGTAACTGTTCCATTCTCTCTTAACAGCAACATTGACATTGGTTTACCTACAATATTGCTTCTTCCAATAATAACACATTCTTTTCCTTCAATGGATATACCGGAACGCTTTAACAATTGAATAATTCCGGCAGGTGTACAAGAAACAAACCCTTTTTGTCCAATGCTAAGGCGTCCTACACTTTGAGGATGAAAACCATCAACATCCTTTAAGGGTGAAATAGTCTCAATCACTTTATCTTCATGAATATGTTTTGGCAATGGTAATTGAACTAAGATTCCATTTACTTTTCTATCCCGGTTAAGCTTATCTACTAATTGTAATAATTCTTCTTCTGTAGTTTCTTCCGGCATTTCATAAGATAATGAGTTAATACCAATATATTCACATGCTTTCTTTTTATTACCCACATATACGCTGGAAGCAGGATCATTGCCCACTTGAATTACGGCAAGAGTAATTTCAACACCATCTTTTTTAAGAGCCAAAACCTTATCTTTTAGTTCCTCTTTAATTTCATTTGATATTTTTTTACCATCAATAATTAGTGCCATATTATCACTCTCCTATATAGTTTACATAATAATTATATGTTATATCTGTTTTATCTGCTATGTATAAGTTTTTATTATTACATTTTTATTATTACTTTATTGTAATACATTTCTAAGTATATCACAAGTATATTAATTCTTAATATTTCTTGATTAGTACATTACCTGTAATGTCAGCATTATTCTATACTATGCTAACATAATTTAAAAGCTGTCAACAAAAGGTTTCCGAGAATTAATATCCCGAAAACCTTTTGTTGACAGCCTGATACCACTCAACTGAGTAGCCATATATTTTTATTAATCAAAAACACAATACATAGTTCCTGAGTATACTACCGAATATCCTGTAGATGTACTTGTTACACTTTTTAAAGATAAATTTCCGGATGCCCATCCATAATCTTTATAATACTCCGTATAGAAATATGTTATATACTTTGTATTCCTTAATTTTTATCTCTATAATAATTGATTAAACATCCACTTTGAATAATATCTCTTTCGTCTTCTGTCAATTCGCCTAAACTCAAAGTAAATTCCTTCATATCTTTGCCTACAACATAAGCTTTTATTTCAGAAGTCTTTTCAGCTACTGCCTTTTTAATATCTTTTATATAAATATAATCTCCATTGTCAAAAGCTATCTCTTCTTTTAATAAGAAAGGAAGCATACCCCAGTTAATAAGATTAGAACGGTATCTTTTCGTAGCATATTCTTTTGCGATATTAGCAAGTCCCCCCAGAACCTTCTGACAGCTTGCTGCCTGCTCTCTTGCAGAACCGTCGCCTGGTTTTACAGCATAGATCACGCTTCCGATTTCTGTAATCTTAGGATCTACTGGGAATTTTTCATTTATTTTTTCAAAGATTCTTTTTACTTCCTTGTAAGCACCATAGATATCTTCTTCTGCAATCCTTGCTTTCTCTGCTTTTTGAATCTCTTTAGCACGTCCCACATAAGAAGGGTCTTTTCTTGATAGGGTAAATTCTGCTAACTTTAATGGGTTTGAACGGTAAGAGGAAGTTTCGCCGGAAGGAATTAATTCATCTGTTGTAGTTACCGGATCATGGATAACCGAAACCACTTTAAGCACCAAATCCTCTGTTAAAGGTGACATGGCAGGCCAGTCCACAATACCCGGGCCAAACTTTAATTCCACGGAAGGATCCGCTTTTCCTGCTCCGTTATATACACGGTTATCATATATTTTACTGTCAAAGAAATATTTAGGTTTATTAAAGTCTACATCTATATTCTCAGCAGATGTTAAATACCCTTTGTTCGCTGCAGTGGCTGCAATGGAACGTGCATCCATTAAAGCTACGGAAGCAACCTGTCCGTTGGTAATCTTAGAGCCCTCTCGATTAGGGAAGTTTCTTGTTGTATGACGAATACTAAAGCTGTTATTAGACGGAACATCTCCCGCACCAAAACATGGTCCACAGAAGGCAGTCCTTATCGTGGCGCCTGTCTCCATTAATTTTGCAACACTGCCATTCTTAACTAGTTCCATAAAAATCGGCTGACTTGCAGGATAGACACTCAGGGAGAATTCGTCTGCACCAATATAAGCTCCATTTAAAATATCTGTGGCATCGCATATATTTTCAAAACCGCCTCCGGCACATCCGGCAATAACACCCTGTTCTACATAAAGCTTTCCATTTCTGATTTTATCTTTCAATGTATATTTTATATCATTATTATCCAGACTAATTCCGGCTTTCTTTTCAACTTCATCAAGAATATCATATAAGTTAGCATTCACATCATCAATAGTATATACATTGCTTGGATGGAAAGGCATGGCTATCATTGGCTTAACTTCTGATAGATCCACATAAATGAAACCGTCATAATAAGCAACATTCTTTGGTTTTAATTCTTTGTAATCTTCCGCTCTATTATGTATCTCATAGAATTCTTCTACCTTTTCATCTGTAGTCCATACGGAAGACAGACAAGTTGTTTCTGTTGTCATAACATCAATACCAATACGGTAATCTACACTTAGATTCTTAACGCCGTCTCCTATGAACTCCATAACTTTATTATTAACATAACCATTGGAAAATACCTCTCCTATAATGGCCAACGCAATATCCTGAGGTCCAACACCTTTTCTTGGAGTTCCTGTTAAATAAACACCAACCACACCTGGCATATTAATATCATAGGTTCTGGAAAGCAACTGTTTAACAAGTTCGGGGCCCCCTTCTCCAATAGCCATAGTTCCCAATGCACCATATCGGGTATGACTGTCAGAGCCTAAAATCATCTTTCCTCCGCCAGCTAACATTTCTCTGGCAAATTGATGAATAACTGCCTGATGGGGTGGAACATAGATTCCGCCATATTTCTTCGCACAAGATAAGCCAAACATGTGATCATCTTCATTTATGGTACCGCCTACGGCACACAAGCTATTATGACAATTGGTAAGTACATAAGGTACTGGGAATTTTTCTAATCCGCTTGCCCTTGCTGTCTGAATAATCCCTACAAATGTAATATCATGAGAGGTTAATTTATCGAACTTAATTTTTAATTTTTCCATGTTACCGGAAGTATTGTGAGCTTCCAATATTTCATAAGCTAATGTATTTTTAGCTGCTGATTCTTTGGTCCACTCTTTCCCAAGCTTTTGAAATAAAAGTTCTGAAGTTACATTTTGTTCATCCATAATTTCAGTACCATTTAATACATAGGCACCTTTTTCATAAAGTTTAATCATATGCTTCTCCTTCTAATCTATGTAAATGTGCTTTCTCTATTCCGTTTTTATATATAATAATAGTTCATTGTGAAATAATCAAGATATTTTTATATTTATATAAAATATTTTTTATAAATTTACATTTTTATAAATTATCGAAAATAATATACATAAATAAAAAAAATAAAAAAGAACTACTTCTAATCCTATCATTCTTAAAACCAATTCAGCAAAGGCGGGTTTACGCTGGAAGAATCTACATTTCACATGAGGTTCTTCCACCCAAACTTTAAAAAGCTGAACCGGTTCTTAGAATAACAGATAAGAAATAGTTCTTTCCTGACATTTAAGATACAGTAAAAAATTAATTTTTATTCATAATTATCGAATTATCTTTGTACACGTCCGGAAGCATCTCCACCAACTAATGTTTCAACATCAGCACGGGTAACTAAGTTATAGTCTCCAGGAATGGTATGTTTTAATGCAGATGCTGCAACTCCGAATTCTAGCGCATCTTTCATGTTCTTTCCATCGATTAAACCGCAGATTAATCCGGCTGCAAAGGAGTCACCGCCGCCTACACGGTCTACGATTCTTACATTGTATTTTCTTGAATGATAGAATTCTTTTCCGTCATAGATGCATGCTGACCAGCCATTATCAGATGCGGAATAGCTTTCTCTTAAGGAGCTTACTACATATTTGAAGCCAAATTTATCAATCATTTGTTTGAAGATGTCTTGGTATCCTGCTAATTCAAGTTCACCACTGGTTACATCTGTGCCGCTTGGTTTAAAGCCTAATACTTTTTCAGCATCTTCTTCGTTACCAATACATACATCAACATATTGCATTAAGTTAGTCATAACCTTTTGAGCTTTTTCAGAAGTCCATAGTTTCTTACGGAAGTTTAAGTCAACAGATACTGTGATTCCCTTTGCCTTTGCTGCCTTTAAAGCTGCTTCTGTTAATTCTGCCGCTCCATCACTTAAGGCTGGAGTAATACCTGTAAAATGGAACCAATCAGCGCCATCAAAAATAGCGTCAAAATCAAAGTCAGCTGCAGTTGCTTCTGCGATAGAAGAATGAGCACGGTCATAAACTACATTGGAAGCTCTCATGGAAGCACCAGTCTCTAAGTAATAGATACCTAATCTCTCTCCGCCTTTCGCAATAAAGTTAGTATTTACATTATATTTTCTTAATGATGCAATCGCGCAATCACCAATAGGATTCTTTGGAACTTTTGTTACAAAATGAGCTTCATGTCCATAATTAGCTAATGATACTGCTACATTTGCTTCTCCACCACCATAATTTACATCAAAACTGTCAGCCTGAATAAATTTTTCATATCCTGGAGTAGATAATCTTAACATAATCTCTCCCATTGTTACTATTTTTGCCATAATAATATCTCCTTTATTTATTATTTGGACGTCTATTTTTGACGTTATTCCCATTAAGTTTAATTTTATACAACAATAAATTAACCTGGCTATTTACAATAACTAGGTTAACCAAAAGATAAAATTATCATTCTTTTCCTGTTGCCTTCACATTAATCCTTAATCCCATGTAATACACTAGTATACATGAATATTCTACATATAAATCCATCCTATGTCAATTACTATTTTCTATTAAAACAAAACACTGTGTCTATTCTAACATTATTTGCTTATTCCTTGCATAATTTACAAGTGTTTTTGCAATAATAGGATGGATAATTAGGAAGGAGGCATTTATATGAAATCAAAAGTAGATCCGGATTTATGTATCGGATGCGGGTTATGCCCAAGTGTATGTCCGGAAGTTTTTAGTATGGGTGATGACGGTTTAGCACATGCAATTGAAGAAGATATTCCAGAAGATCAATTAAAAGATGCGGAAGATGCCCGTGACGGCTGTCCTGTTAGTGCAATTGATATATTTGAATAATATTAGTTCATTAATATAGGTGATTAAATTCCTATACCCCTGTTAATAATATGAGATGTTGCATATATAAGAAATATACTTGCAGCATCTCATTTTTACTTTTGTAAATACATATTTATTTATCTTTTATTAAAATTTACTATGAAAATCATAAAAAATACTAATAATTAAAGCAAAAATAACTATTGTAATCGAAAAAACGCTATAGTATAATATGCAGTTGAATACAAAACAATTATTATGGAGGTGCTCATGAAACATTTGATTAGTCCCCTTGATTTAACTGTTTCAGAATTGGATGAAATCTTAGATTTAGCGGAAAGCATAATTCAAGATCCCAAAAAATTTGCTAATGTTTGTCATCATAAAAAATTAGCTACCCTATTCTATGAACCAAGTACAAGAACTCGATTAAGTTTTGAAGCTGCTATGTTGAATTTAGGTGGCAGTGTATTAGGTTTTTCTTCAGCAGATTCAAGCTCCGCTGCAAAAGGCGAAAGCGTTGCTGATACCATTCGTGTTATATCTGGTTATGCCGATATATGTGCTATGCGACATCCAAAAGAAGGTGCTCCTTTAGTCGCTTCTAAATACTCTTCTATTCCTGTAATCAATGCTGGTGACGGTGGTCACAATCATCCTACTCAAACCCTTACAGATTTATTAACAATTAAACAATTAAAAGGCAAATTGAATAATTTAACGGTAGGTTTATGCGGTGATTTAAAATTTGGACGAACCGTTCATTCATTAATCAACGCATTGGTTCGTTACGAAAATGTATCATTTGTACTTATATCACCGGAAGAATTAAGAATACCTAATTATATTAGAGAAGAAGTTCTAGAAGCAAATAACATTCCTTATAAAGAAGTAAATGTATTGGAAGAGGTTCTGCCTGAATTGGATTTACTCTACATGACAAGAGTGCAAAAAGAACGTTTCTTTAATGAAGAGGATTATATTCGTTTAAAAGATTCCTTTATCTTAGACAGAAAGAAGATGGAATATGCAAAACCGGATATGCTTGTGTTACATCCTCTTCCACGTGTAAATGAAATCTCAACAGAAATAGACAATGACCCAAGAGCCGTATATTTTAAGCAAGCTCAGTTTGGTGTGTATGTAAGAATGGCTCTTATTATGAAACTATTGGAGGTGGAAGCATGCTAAACATTGGTGGATTAACACATGGTATCGTAATTGACCATATTGCAGTTGGGGGCGCTATGAAGATATACGAATATCTGAATTTAGAAAATAGAGATTGCAGCGTTGCCATTATCAAAAATGCAAAAAGCAATAAAATGGGAAGAAAAGATATTATTAAAATTGAAACACTTGACATTGATATCGACAATCTTGGTGTATGGGACCGTGATATTACTATTAATATCATAGAAAATGGAGTCATTAAAGAAAAACGTAATCCCAGACTTCCTGAACAAGTAACGAATATTATTAAATGCAAAAATCCAAGATGTATCACTTCCATCGAACAGGAATTAAAGCATGTCTTTAAGTTAACTGATCGTAGTAAAGGTATCTACCGCTGTGTTTATTGCGAACAAGCCTTTAAAAAGAATTAAAGAACATATCTCATAAATGTAATTTATTTGAACATCCCACAAAAAAGAGGGAATGGTGCTTGACATTTTAAAATGTTAAGCACCATTCTTTCAAAATTCGATATGATTCTTTCTAGAACTATTTTATACGGTATTCTTCTATCCAGCATTATTTTTCAGTGTATGACATTACTCTTTTTTATGTCAACACTATATACATCTACTACTACATACAACTTTCAAAACGTGCTTTTATTACTTCCCAATCAATATTTTTCATGAAATTATTGATATATTCTGCCTTGTTATCTGCATATTGCAGAAAATAGGCGTGCTCATACATATCTAATACAATAAGAGGTATGGATATTTGAATATTACCAACGTCATGAGCATCTAAACTGATATTCCGGTAACGGTTGGAACGTGGATCAAAGCAAAGGATAGCCCATCCCCTGCTAGCTGTAGCTGTAGCTACAAAATATTTTTTCCACTTTTCATAGCTGCCAAAATCTCTGTCTAAAGCTTTTTTTATCATTTCATCCGGCTCTTTCTCATATCCACCTATATTCTCAAAATAATACTCATGAAGTATTACTCCGTCTAGTGCATAAGTTTCTCCTCTTTTTAATCCTCTGAATTTACTGTACGTGGAATTGGCATTTTCCAAATCCGGATCTTTCATTAAAATTTTATCAACTTCATTTATTTTATTAATATATCCTTCGTATAATCTCATATGAACATCAAATTGTTCCCTGTTGATAACAGTTACATCATCTGTATATTGGAATTCTAATTTTACTAATTCCAATTTACACCTCCAAAAAATTGTTTTTCTATATTATACGCAAGATATTTTTTTTATCTACCAAAAACAAGGATAAAAACACCTTCTGGAATGACATCTTTTATTTATAACAGCCTCTTGCTGTTTCCTATTAGAATAATCCGGTTATAATTCCTTCATTATTTACATCAATTCCTTCTGCTGCAGGGATCTTTGGCAAGCCCGGCATGGTCATAACAGTACCGGTAATGGCTACCACAAAACCTGCCCCGGCTGATACATATACTTCCCGGATATTTATATTAAAACCGGAAGGGCGTCCTAACTTTGCAGGGTCATCCGATAAGGAGTATTGATTCTTTGCCATACATACGGGAACTTCCTTAAAACCAAGGTTCTCAATTTTTTTAATTGCTGTTTCAGCAGCCGGATCATAAGTTACAGAAGCAGCTCCATAGATTTCTTTCGCTATGGTTTCAATTTTTTCTTTTATAGATAATTCTTTCTTATATAAAGGTGAAAATCTACTCTCTTTTGTTTCCACCGTTTTTATTACTTTGTTGGCTAACTCAATACCACCATCACCGCCCTTTTCCCATACTTCGGATAAAGCAAATTCACAGCCCTTCTTTTCACAGAATTCTTTTACATACTTTAACTCCGCTTCCGTATCCGTTAAGAAGCGATTTAAAGTAACAATAATTGGCACGCCATATTTATGTAAGTTCTCAATGTGTTTTTCCAGATTAGCAATACCATCCTTTAAAGCTTCCAAGTTTTCACTTCCAAGCTCTGTCTTTGGTACCCCGCCATTATATTTTAATGCACGCACAGTTGCTACTAATACTACTGCAGCCGGTGTTAAACCTGCACTGGTACATTTTATATCAAAGAATTTCTCAGCACCTAAATCAGCACCAAAACCTGCTTCTGTAACCACAATATCCGCAAGTTTTAATGCAGTCTTCGTGGCTCTTACACTGTTGCAGCCATGGGCAATATTTGCAAAGGGCCCACCATGTATAATTGCTGGCGTATTCTCTATGGTTTGAATCAGATTTGGTTTCAGAGCATCCCTAAGTAAGGCAGCCATAGCTCCTACCCCATTTAATTCTTTCGCTGTTACCGGTTTTCCATCATAAGTATAGGCAACAATAATTCTGCCAAGTCTGTCTTTTAAATCTTTCATATCATCCGCTAGGCAAAGAATAGCCATAATTTCTGATGCTACAGTTATAATAAAATGATCTTCTCTTACCACTCCATCTGTTTTACGTCCAAGACCAACTACGATATTACGAAGAACACGATCATTCATATCCACGCAGCGCTTCCAAACTATCTGGTTAGGGTCAATATTTAGAGCATTTCCCTGCTGAATGTGATTATCCATCATTGCAGCAATTAAATTATTAGCTGATGTAATAGCGTGAAAATCACCAGTAAAATGTAAGTTTAAGTCTTCCATGGGAACTACTTGTGCATATCCGCCGCCGGCAGCACCCCCTTTGATACCAAAGCAGGGTCCTAAAGATGGTTCCCGTAAAGCAATCACCGATTTTATATTCAATTTTCCTAACGCTTCGCCTAAACCTACCGTTGTAGTGGTTTTTCCTTCACCTGCGGGAGTTGGATTAATTGCTGTTACTAAAACAAGCTTTCCGTCCCTATTATTCTTAACTTTATTCCATAATTCGTCCGATAATTTCGCTTTGTATTTCCCATAATACTCTAAATCATCTTCTTCAATATTAAGTTTTGAAGCTACTTCTCTAATATGTTTTAATTTTGATTCCTGAGCAATTTGAATATCCGTTTTCATTTATACACCCATTACATATTACATCTGCTTGCAGATATAGCACTCTGATTTACAGATGTGATATTGCCACCAAAGATTTGGTTGAAAGACTTTCATTGTGGCATCCTTTCTATATCTTATTTTCCTTCAACCTTTCAAATAGGATACCGTTTTTGCGGCATCAAACACTTCTAGTAATTCCGTCAGAAATTCGTAAAAGCAATCTCTTTTGCTATATTCTATTATATCAAATCAGTATAATAATAAAAGAGTAAAATATATTATATTTATTCTGAAAACTTATTAGTATATATTCTTTGACCTTATTCGATCCCCGGGTTATAATAAAGCTAATACTATTTAAAGGAAGGCAGGATATTTATGACTTATACTACAGTGATTTTTGATATGGATGGCACCCTTTTAAATACTCTGGACGATTTGAAAGACAGTTTAAATTATGCTTTAAATCAAATGGGTTTTCCAACAAGAACCTTGGATGAAGTGAGACAGTTTGTAGGAAATGGTGCGAGACGTTTAATAGAAAGAGCAGTTCCTGCCGGAACTGCCAAAGAGACCCTTGATACCTGTTTAGAAATCTATGCTAAACATTATGCAGCAAATAACCAAAATAAAACCAAACCATATGATGGTATTATAGATTTGTTAAAAGAATTAAAAGATAAAGAATATAAACTGGCTATTGTTTCAAATAAATTTGATTCTTCCGTAAAAGCATTATGTAAAGAACATTATGATGAATACATTAAAGTTGCTATTGGAGAATCTCAACATGTTGCCAGAAAACCGGCTCCGGACAGTGTATTTACCGCTATGAAGGAATTAGGTTCCAAAGTCGAAGAAACCATTTATATTGGTGATTCCGATGTGGATGTACATACGGCTCATAATGCCGGTTTAAAATGCGTTGGTGTTACATGGGGGTTTCGGGATAGAGAAATACTCCAGAATGCAGGAGCTGACTATATTATAGATAAACCCATGGAATTACTAAAAATTCTGGCTGATACTTAATCTTTATATTACTTTCAGGCTCCGTTTCTTATTTCGTGTAAACTCGTTTTACAGAATACTCCATTTTGAGCTTAATGATAATACACAAAATCCATGAAACGCTGTCAAGGCAAGGGGTTCAGCCTTGACTGTGGTTCATGGATTTTATAAAATAATTAAGGCTCAAAAGTTCCAAAACACTGAATTTGAAGCGGTCTCTACTTTCATTCTGAGCCATTAGGCAAAGAATCCTTTTAATACACCATTCCTCCTCCCCTATCGGCTCAGAATGAATGGTGTATTAAATTATTTATTTCCGTATTAGATATCTTTTTCTCTGGGCAATTGGAGGATAAATTTACTGCCTTTGTTTAATTCTGAGGAAACAGACAATTTTCCATTAATGCTTTTCATATTCTCAATGGCTACATATAGTCCAATACCCTCTCCATCTGAATTAAGTACATGGTCACTTCTATAATAAGCTTCAAATATCTTATTTTGATCTTCTTTACTAATTCCAATGCCGTTATCCTCGATGGATATTATTACCTTATCATCTGCTAATTGATAATCAATTTGTACTCTGCCGCCGGAACTCGTATATTTGTATGCATTTGTAAGTATATTATAAATAGTTTGGCTTAGTTTATATGGATCCGTAAATATGTTTATTTTTTCATTGCCAATTATAATAAGATCAATTTCTTTTTTCTCATATTGCGCCTTTAATCCGCTTACTATCTGTCTTAATAAATGATTAATATTAACCTTTTCCATATTGGTCATATCTAATTCTTTATCGGCATCAATCATGCTGCTCATATTAGTAATAATATTAGTTATATTCTCTATTTGGTTCTCACATATTCTGATTTCCTCCGGAGTCAATTCTATGATTCCATCTTCAATACCTTCTAAGTGAGTTTTCATTATAGTAAGGGGTGTTCTGGTTTGATGAATCATTTCATCGATTAATGCTTTTCTGCTTTTTTGCTTTATTTTTAGCCTTGTCTGTAAGGATTCTAAGCTTTGTTGTATTACTCTGATTTCCTTCACATTAGACCGAAGTTTTATTGTTTTATTTCCCATATCAATGTTCTGAGCCATATTAGCAGTCATAATTAAATCTTTACTGGTTTTTTTACTTATGAGAACTCCAATTATAATTACAAAGATTAAAACAATACTAATAGAATATATGCTATTTTCCATAAGTGAGGATTGAAAAAGCCAGGCATCCATGGAATTCTCAGCTGAACTGTATTTTGTGATGTTAACCTGGCCAAGCACTTTGTTTCCATATCGGATTTCGGCATTATCAATTTCTTCCAGGCCGGGATTATAGTTTCCCATCATCATACCGTGCATGCCATGTCCATTGCCATTCATCATGCCTTTTCCCATTGTATCAATACTACTAACATCTGCTATAAGAAGGCCTTCTGCATCATATACTTTTATTCTGTTAATTGGGTCAACCAGATGGGTTTCTAATTGAATTGCCATCTGATTTTTTGAATAATTTTCTGCAGATAAGGTTTCGGTAATATATGCAACAATTTGTTCAAAATGTTTATCATAATTGTCTTGAACATAATCTTTAAAGTATTTTTCCGTTAAGGAACTTAAAACAAATGAATTAACAACAACAGAAAATATCGCTACCAGAATAAGCATTATTAACCATTGTTTTCTTATAGTCATAGTTCCTCACCTCCAAATATATAACCGGCTCCATATTTTGTTTTAAGCAATTTCGGGTCTTTTGGATTGTCTTCTATTTTTTGACGTATTCGTTTTATATAGCTGTCTATATTACGATCATATCCCTCGTAATCATCTCCATAGGATAATGTTATCAGTTGTTCTCTTGTAAGTATTTGACCTTTATGCTTAAATAATGTTTCTAATAATTTATATTCAGCAGCTGTAATAGAGATTTCCTGTTCCTCTTTATATAGCTTCATACTATTTGCATGTAAACTTAAACCCCTATATTTATAAACGGTTTCATCGGAATCATGATAAATTCGTTTTAAAAATACTTTAATACGTTTCATCAATTCTCTTGGACTAAATGGTTTTACTACATAATCATCTCCACCAATTTCAAATCCTTTTAGACGATCCACTTCCGCTTCTTTCGCTGTTACTAAAATAACCGGTATATCAGAAATTTTACGGATTTCTTTTAAAACTTCAAAACCGCTGATACCAGGCATCATAATATCCAAAAGAACAAGGTGAAATTTATTTTGATTAAAAAAGTTCAAGGCCTCAAATCCGTCTTTTGCAATTGTATAATCATAGCCTTCTTTCATAAGATATTTGGCTACCACATTACTAATCTGCTCTTGATCTTCAACTAACAAAATATTGTATTTCATAATTTCACCTCATTCTAAAGCATACTATTTATTTTCCAGAATATCTTTATGTCTGAGATATTCTTCTTCAGTAATATCCCCATTGGCAAATTTAGTTTTCAAATTGTCCATTGCAATATTGGAAACTGTTTTAGACTTATTATTTTGAATCAATTTAACAATAAATATAACTGCTACTATAATTAATAAAGTTGTAAATATAATAGTAAGCCAGTTGTTGTTCATAAATCCAAAGCCCGAACAACTGTAACCGCTGTTTCTAAGAGTATTAGAATATCCTCTTCCATACATCATAAGAATCACTCCTTTAATTTATTTATCTTTCTTAAAAGATAAACTTATTATATAAGCAGATTATGACTAAAATATGATTTTACTCTATCACTGAAAAATGAAGTCAATCATGCAGAAATAATAAAGGGAAAGCATCTGAATAAAATATTTAATGCTTTCCTTTATTTTAAATTTAATTATCTATATTCTTAAAGTTCTTACTTCGTTTAATTTAGTACCTGCGGTTAATCGAAGTGCTCTGATATATTCAGCATGCTTTACCCAATTCTACACATGAAGATTATTTAGCATATCGATCAATTCTCTCCAGTTTTCTATATGAATATGATTAGATTTTGGCATTGCGCTTTTATGTCTGATTGCACCTGTATACCACACACCTGTCATACCGGCATTTACAGAACCATCTACATCGTAGGCTGGATTATCACCACAATACCATACTTCTTCTGGTTTTAAACCGGCTTTTTTTAGGGCGAATTGAAAGATATATTTTGACGGTTTACGGAAAACATAATCACTGGTAGCCATTATGAATTCAAAGTGATTGGTGGGGATTAATTCATTAATGCGTTCTTTTAATGAATCTTCCCCAAAGGAAATGTTACTGATTACACCTGTTCGAATAGTATTATCATCCAGATATCTAAGTAATTCTTCAATTCCTTCTGTTACAGCAGCAGGGGAGGCATTGTCCCAAAATATCTTCTCAAGTTCCCAGAGTTCCATATTAAATTCCAATTCAAAATATTCATTGATGTATCTTTGAAAATTGAAATTATGAATTTCGTATTTGTAGGAATCTACCGTATCCAGATTATATCTGCCGATATCTTTTTCCAATTCTTCTACAAAATTATTTATTTCTTCTGCTGTAGCACCGGAGCCGTTTTGGATAGCCCTATTTAGAAGAGCTTTCTGACCTGCTAAGCCATTAAATACGCTTTCGTTTATTAATGTTTGTCCATAATCAAATAAAATCATCTTTGGCTTTTTCATATTTACCCCCGTTGCATATCCCAGGCAAACCTGCGATATCTACTTTTTTAATTTCCAGATGGGACGCCGCTTGTCATCTAAAACCTTTAGTTCCAACTCCCATATTTCATTTATTCTTTTTCTATGAGCTTAGTTAGAAATTATAAGTTCATTTTAATATAATCTAAATACAAACGTACCAAATTAATATCTGTGCATTGATAAAGCATTCTTGCACCTACCACATCTTCGATTTCATTAAAAATAAGTTCTCCTTTGTCTCCAATAATAAAATCTATTCCAACTAATCCGAAATCAAAGAGGCTGATTATCTTTTCTACAGTTGTAGTTTCTCCTTTAGACAGGTGATATTCTCTCACATCACCGCCTAAAGAAAAATTTGATTTAAATCCCTCTTTGGCTGTTCTTAGTATGGCTGCAATTATCTTCTTCCCAATCACATAAACACGCAGGTCCTGATGTTTAGATCCTGTAAGAGGTTGTAATACAATATCAGATTGATTTAGTCCGTTAAGAATCTCCCGTTTATCGAATTCTACACTTGTAGTATTATTGGTTTTTTCATTCGAAAACTCTTTTTCCCCCGTTTCTTTCGTTGGTGGTTCCAGAAAAAACACCTGAGTTCCTCCATGTCCGGCAACCGCTTTTATAACGGAAGGTTCCTGTATCTGATTCATTGCCTCTTCTGTCATATAATTCTTAACAAACGCAGAGTCTACCATATCAATATCTAACTGAGCAACGTATTGATAGGTCCTCGCCTTGTCATTACATATTTCTGCAACTTTTGAATTATTAAAGACTTTAATGCCCATATACTCTAATTGCTTATTCAGTAAAGGATAAATAGTACGGCAGATTGCAAAATCCGGACGGCCTATTTCATTATTTTCATACTTAAAGTACCATGTATTGTTACGAACACCAAACTCTAATTTTTCAATTAATATAAGTTTGATTTGCATACTTTGAAGTTTGCCTTCTTTTATGTAAAATTCAATATATCTTTTGTTTTTTTCAACATCATGCCCACTGTATATTAACCAGCCAACCATAGTTTCTCCTTTTATCTCTTAAAACTAAAATTATTATATTTCTCTCTTATTATTTCCCTTTACTATTTTCCTTTATCATATCTCTTACATATTTTTCTTTATTATTTCTCTTTATCATTTATCATATCTCTTTACATATTTTTCTTTTTCTAGTTATTCTAATTACTTAATAAAAATTCAATAAAATAATTTTAATCTACTTATCTATAAAGCTTTCAAAGAAGGGGCTATTGCAAAACGAATGTTTCATACCTGATATTAATTACATGACCAGCTTTCCTCATATCTGATATAACTATTCCATTTTGCAACAGCCCCTTATAAAATTCCTTTATTTCAAAATACAGCAATTCTAATAACACCATATTATTTCCTTGTAACGCAATAAGAGAACTTTAATATGAACGGGCTTTTTTATCAGATGATTTTATGGAATCACTCAATCTTTTTAAAATATGTTCCATAATATAATCAGCTGCATTTACCCCCGTACAATCAAAAATATTCCTAAAATGGGCGTTGGAATTCACTTCACAAACTATTGGTTCATCCTTTTCCCCAAATAAAATATCTACACCGGCAAAATCTAATCCAAGTATTTTACAACATCTAACTGCCAAGTCCTTTTGCTCTTTTGTTGGATGATATGCTTTCATTTTCCCACCATTGGTTATATTTGCTCTAAAATCACCTGTGTCGGAATACCGATACATAGACGCCACAACCTGATCTCCTACCACCTGAAGACGAACATCCTTACCACTGCTGGTTTCAATAAATTCTTGAAATAACATAGGCTTTGGCTGAATCTCTTTCACCTTTTCTTCTAACTCTTTTTTATTATAAGTCAAATAAACCTGTTGACCAAAAGATCCAAAGCATTCCTTCACTACCATTGGAAATGAAAGTTCTTCTATAACTTGCTCCAGAAAATCCATACTAGTATATCCTATATTAGAATATGTCATAGGAGCAAGTATTGTTTTTGGCATCTTTATACCTGAACTTTGAAGATATAAGTGAGTCAGAGATTTATCATCACAGATTGCAATAGATCTAGCGGAATTAAATACTGGAAGTTCTTTTAACTCCAGATATTCAGCTAATCTTACATCCTTATCCCAAAATAGTATAAAGTCTGGTCTACCTTTGCCCACCTCTATATGTTCTGTTGAATTCTTAGAACCCAATTGTACCAACACTTCTTTGTTAGTTTTAATAATTAATTCAACACCTGCTTTTTTAGCAGCTTCTACTAACCAAAGGTTAATTTCCGTAAATTTATACGTATGCAAAAAACCATTTGTAATAAGCCATGCCGTCATCTTTATACCTATCGTATAAGGCCCTGTTGCAGATGAATCCTTTATACCGGATATAATTATAATAATCACCCTAATACTAATATCCGGCATCCTTTTTCTATCTTGCAGCAATCCTTTCCTTTCTTTATTACCTTCAACCTTGTCTATACGTATTCGTCAATAAACTGCTCAAATTCTTCTAAAGACATTAATACCTTTCTTGGTTTTGTTCCTTCTTCCGGACCTACTACACCAGCTTCTGCCAGCTGATCCATAATTCGTGCAGCGCGGTTAAAACCTATTTTATAGACTCTTTGTAACATACCAATGGAAGCCTTGTCTTTTTCTATTATAAATTTACCGGCTTCCATAAAATATTCATCACGGTCATTTGCAGGCGATGAACCGGAAGCTTCATTCGCTTGTACACTGGTTATTTTTTGTGCAACTTCTTCATTATATTCCGCTGAAGAATTCTGAGCAGTTAAGAAATCTACCACTGCACTGACTTCCTTATCGGATACAAAGGCTCCCTGTACACGAATAGGTTTTGGATATCCCGATGGGAAGAACAACATGTCACCCTTTCCAAGTAACTTTTCAGCTCCGGAACCATCAATAATCGTTCTGGAATCAATAGCTGAAGAAACGGAAAAGGCAATTCTGGATGGAACATTTGCTTTAATCAGACCGGTGATTACATTAACGGACGGTCTTTGGGTAGCAATAATTAAATGCAATCCGGCAGCACGTGCCATTTGTGCCAAACGGCATATTGCATCTTCTACCTCTCCCGGTGCAACCATCATAAGATCAGCAAGCTCGTCTACAATAATGACGATCTGAGGCATCTTCTGATACTTCTCATCGTTAAATTCTTCTACTTTAGATACCTTTTCGTTATAGCCTTTTATGTCCCGGACACCTAATTCCGCAAACTTCTGGTAACGTTCGGTCATCTCCATAACCGCCCAATTTAGTGCGGCAGAAGCCTTTTTAGGATCCGTAACAACAGGTATTAATAAATGTGGTATTCCATTATAAACACTAAGTTCTACCACCTTAGGGTCAACCATAATCAGACGGACATCCGATGGTTTTGATTTATATAAGATACTCATAATTAGTGTATTAATACAAACGGATTTACCGGAACCGGTAGCACCTGCGATAAGTAAATGGGGCATCTTAGCTATGTCCGTAACAATAGGTTGTCCACCAATATCCTTTCCTACTGCAAAGGCAATATCGGATGGATGCTTCTTAAACTCATTGGCTTCAATTAATTCACGAAACATTACCATAGTATTTTCTTTATTGGGT
This sequence comes from Anaerocolumna sp., assembly GCF_032079385.1. Classification (NCBI taxonomy): domain Bacteria; kingdom Bacillati; phylum Bacillota; class Clostridia; order Lachnospirales; family Lachnospiraceae; genus Anaerocolumna; species Anaerocolumna sp. The sequence continues at coordinate 37,122 of NZ_DAMAUC010000010.1, read as the reverse complement.
ACTTCAATACCAACAGCGGCTTTTCCCGGTATGGGTGCTTCAATTCTAATGTCTGCGGCTGCCAGATTTAATTTAATATCATCTGCCAAACTTGTAATTTTACTAACCTTTACACCTTGTTCCGGCTGTAATTCATAGCGGGTTACAGCAGGACCACAGCTAACATTGGTAATAGTTACCTGAACGCCGAAACTCTCTAATGTTTTCTGGAGCTTCAATGCAGTTTCTTTTAGATCTTTATCTGTCATACCTTTCGCATTTGCCTTTGGCCTTGTGAGCAAATCAACGGTTGGGAAAATATATTCCTTCTTTTCCTCCAGATTTTGATTAATATTCATAGGTTCTACCTCCCCATCTCCTGCAACACTTGATTTTGCTGAAGAACTACGGGAGGATACTTTATTCGTTACCTCATGGACAGCCCCTTGCTTCTCTTCTTCAGGAAAGCTATTCATTTGGGTGCTCTGGGATTGTTCTTTCTCTGTATTATATGCTCCGGCATCACTATCAACTACATCCTCACCGGCTGCATGAAGGAGCCTCTTGATATCATCATCAATGCCAGGACGATTCTGCACTTCAGGATTGGATAGGGTACTATCACCCCCGGTACCAAACTTCGCTTTTAACTCTTCCGAAACCTTTTCATTTACTGAAGTTTCATCATAATAAGAATTACTTCTTTGGATTGGAATATCATCTACGTCCATTGGTTTGATTTCTTCCATATCAAAAGAATCTATATTTGGTGAAGAAACATTGTCATGTGCAGCAGCTTTTTTCTTTTTCTTAAAGCCAAAAAGCCCGTCACCTTTTTCAGCAGCTCCTTTATTCCCGGCATTCTTGTCCTGGGAATCATCCCCTGTAGCTGCCATCTTCTTAGAATCTTCCTCTTTCTTTAGTGTAAAAGTTTTAGCAGGCCTGCGCTCTTCTTCTGCTGCCATTTCTTCTTCTCTTTGTAATCTGCGTTCTTTCATTTGTTTTAAAGAAGCTTCACTCTTTACTCCAAGAATGGTTAGAAGCGCTTTGCCTGTAATAAACATAATAGAAATAATAGTAAGGGCTATTAGTATTATATAAGTGCCTGCTTTTCCAAACAAAGGATATAAAACATTACAGAGAATTCCCCCTATAATTCCGCCTCCGTTTTTAGATTCCGATGACATTTTATAAATGTCGCCAATTTTACTGTTTTGGGTATACCCATATGTAATAAGATGTATTAAGGAACTGACAGCAATACTTAAAGCAATTGCACCCATTAATTTTATACGTGCAACATAATTACCCCGGTTTGCTATGTAAAATGCCATTCCAAAGAATAAGAAAAAAGGTAAAAGGTAGGCCAAAAATCCAAACAGACCAAAAGTAACACCATTAATGAATCCGCCAACTTTACCGCTTAAATTAAAATTGCTTAAAATAAGCAATAAGGCTATTACTAAGGATGCTACCAATAAAATTTCATCATAGAATAAGGCTTTCTTTTCCGGATCCATGCTCTGTCCGGCACTTAGGTTACCAGCTTTCCCCTTATTTTTAGGTGGTCTTCCTCTTCTGCCTGAATTGGAACCACTGCTTTTTCTTTTCGTAGTTGATTTTTGTGAACTTTTTTGTTTCGTAGCCATTTATAATCCTCCTTAAGCTACTGAATCTATTCTAAATAATATAAAATATAATACAGTCATAAACGACAAATTGATTCTAAGTCATTGAATATATTTATTCAATGAAACATTAGAACCAATTTCATTATACCTTTTATTCCATTTCCATGCAAGGGAATTTCCTTTCAAGTTAAAAAATACGTGAAAGAATCTTTAATTAACTAACCAGTTATATATCTATAGCGAAATCAGAAAAATTAGGAGGATTTGGATGATTGATTTTACTTTTCCATTCTTTTTGATATTTCACTATTTACCCGCTTTCTTAAGTTTAATAAATAGGAAGCATCCTGAGGATATTCTTTAAATGTAATAGGCCGGTCATATCCCTGATAAATCATTGATTCTACAAAAGACCTGTCTGTTAATTTCTCCAAAAGCCTGAGAGTTCTCAGGTCATATAACGCTTCCGAAAGTACCATCAAACGTATTGATGCATAAGGTGTCCCATCCTCTGCAGGATATACCAGAAAGGGGTCACCAGAAGGGAAGGCACCACCGGCATCTGTAATTTGGAAAGGGTTGATTGGTGAAATAGAATATTGGGAATTATAAAAATTATAGCCCCAATGCAGAAATCCTTTTATATTGTAAAGATAAAGCTGCAGACCCAGAATGCGGTTACGTGCCGATGGCATGGAAAAGAAACGGTTGCTCACATCCAGACTCTGTGCACAGCAGTAGTAAGTCCATAAATCAGGTACATTTGCATCAATGAAGTCCTGGATATGGTCATTGCAAACCACAGGTTTTTCTACGATTCCCTCCTGATACATGCTGTAACTGCTTAACGCATCAATCACATTACAATCTGATAATTGCTCCCATACAATCCTTTTTGCTGCCGCATATGACTCCTTGTGTTCTGTCCCAGGCTCATCCGATATATGAAAAAATGTATGAGCAAGGTAACCCTCCTCCTCCAGTACTTTTTTAAGTTCCGGCAGCATCTGATCCAGAAATTCCTTATATTCTCTACTGCAAGCAGCCGTTTCCCATCCAAAAATCTTCTTTAGCACTCCGTTTTCCTCTGCAATAACCTTAGGTGCATGTTTCGCTCCCCATTGTGTAAAGAGATGGCTAATTTCAATATATTCTACTTTTTTCTTTTTACAAATGCCAAGCCACCGTCTTAACAAAGTAAAGTCAAACTTATACTTACTGCTTTCTTTCTGAATTTGAAGCAGCTGAACCGTTATTCTCTCTCCTCCCTCTTTCGTATCAAGAGGCGGCGTTAAAATAGGTGTTAAAATCATATTGATTCCATGTTTTACTGCTGTCTCAATAAAATTTTCAATGATTATCCAGTGTTCTTCTGAAAATACAGGTACCTTATAGTAATTGGCAAGACAATCCGTATGAAACCACTCGGTATGAATCAATTCCTGATGGGGAAGAGTTACGTTAAGAGACCGGATGTGGACTGCTTCCTCCCAGATTGTTTCCTCCCCCTTATTTATTCTGATTATAATCGGATATCTCTGCCCCGCCATATCTTCAGTAAGCACGATATCAAACCATAATGCTCTCCATTGATAAGGATACAACTTTAACTCCTCATCCTTTTTAGGAAGCAATAAATCCGGGTAAAGGCCCGGTCTGGTACTTATATAATTACTGTCATATTTATCATAGGCCGGCAGGTCAGAAGGCACCAGTTCAACGCTCCTGATATTAATTTTATCTTCAATTTCAGAGGCAATCTTAAAACGGAATAATTGGTCAGTTTCATTTTCATCGCAATTAATCCTGTAAGCCAGCTGGAATGAAACGGTTTCGCCAAGGAGTCCGCTGATTTCCAGCCCTTCCTTTAATATAGTGGGTTCCGTTTCAGGAAATATTTTTTCTAATGAACTTACCACACGAAAGTCATATTCTATCATTTTGATTTTTTATCCTTCCTATCATATCTGTAAAAGGGACTTCGAAAATATATTCTTGGGATTATGTCCTTTTTCACATCCGTTTATCTTATCCTATTGATAATGTAACATTATTTTTCCTTTTTTCCAAGTATAAGGCAATGATTACGTGTACATTCATGGAATTTTTCTTCCGGAACGCAAGACATAATCAAAAAACTGCCTGGTGAACCAGGAGAAACAACCTTTGCAAGTTCCTCTGGTTCACAGGCGGTACACACTTCTAGCAATGAGAATACATCTCATTAAGCCATATTCCTGCCTTATATGCTTTTTGAAGGAATTCCTCCATGTCGTCCTCATAGCAATTCAATTCCATAACCAAAGGAGGTATATAGGCTGATTTTGCAATTGCCTTCATCACAGCAGGCCATTCAATTGAGCCCTCTCCCGGAATAAGATGAAAATCCACGGCACCTTTGTTATCATGAAGATGTACGGCATAGAGGCGTTCTCCATACTTTTCTATTATTTTAGGAATATCCTTGCCCCAAATCATATTTGCATGTCCCGTATCAAGACAAAAGCCCAGAAACTCCGGAGGATATTTGGAAAAAAGAAGGTCTAATTGTTCCAGTTGTTCTTCTTCCGGCATATCAAACAGATTCTCTATACATATCCGTACACCTTTTTTTATACAATAAGGCTGCAACTCATCCATAGATTTGTAGACCTGTGTGTAAAATTCTTTCTTAACTTCCGGCCTTTTTCTGATTGTAATATGTGGAACATAAAGATGAAGTACAATTTCAGTTGCCCCCAGGCAGTCTGCCAAATCCACTCTATTCTTAATAAGTTCCACCCCTGCTTTTCTATTGTACTCAATGTCCGAGGTATAATCCTTGCGGTAATGTCCATTCAGAATATTTACATTCCGTCTAGAACCTTTAGAAGCGTGGAGTGCCTTTGCTTTTAATCCATATTTTTCAAACCACTCCTTAATCTGCTCCATCTCATAAGAAGAATACAAGTAATCTCCATCCCACTCATGACACCAGTGAATATGAGTAAAACCCGCCTTTGCTGCCTTATAAAGAATTTTTTCCACTTCTTCAATCTGCGGACTTTCTCCCGCAAAATCCGTCGCTATACCAAGCTCTATCTGTTCCATTCCAAACCTCCGTTTTTGACCAAACCATTGTGCAGCTCTCATACGGTATATACTTTTTTAATTTTCCTTATCTTCCATGCCAAAGGAGTCAAAGACAGCATCCCTGGCATCACCAGTCGAAGCTGGCATTTGCCTGGCTGATGGTGAATCTTCAAGTTTAAATTCAAGTTCAGTAAGGGTAATGTTTTTCCATGTCAGATTGGCACCGGTAACCTTCAATCGGAGCTGATACGCTGTAACCGTTGGAAAGGTAACTGACTGGGGTTCTTTCGTCCCATTGTTCAACTCCCATTCAATCTTTGCATCGGATAAGGCTGTCTCCCAATTTTGTCCGTCGTAATACTCCACATCAAAATTGGTGATGCCTTGACCTTTTCCGAAATGTACCCACAACGTGAGCTTATTTAAGGTTATGGGATTATCACCGAAGTTCACTGTGATATCGCGAGGGAAGGTGGCGGTGGTAATATTGGCAGTACTTGCCCAATATGTGTCAACATTGCCATCGATAATATTTGCAATTGTGCCGTCTCCTGTAGGGAAGGTCGTGGTGACTGCGGCGATAGGGTGGCGATTGATAACATCAATCGGATCGGGCATATCCCCCGCCGCTGGCACACTGCCGGTGTACTCATGTGCACCAATATCGGGAGCCTCGTTATATAACGGATTACCAAAATAATCCCGTCCCCCATTATTGTTAATACGGATACCTGCGCCGATTAAAGGAGAACCTTCCTGCAATTGGTATCCATTGACTGTGTTCATACCGGCTGCTCCTGTTCCGGGAGCTGTAAATTTCGGCTCTGCGGTAACCTTATGGGCATCGGATGCTACTAAGGTATTTCCGCCGTAATAGGCATTGTAGTCAAAGGTTTGTCCTGTCAAACTCTTCCATCCCCGATCCCCTTTACTATAATACGCATTGTTGTAATTTTTTATGTTGCGCGGTGCTCCGGAGGGCTTTGTAAAGTAATCGCTCATCACCGGGTTTTGGGAGGCTGCTCCCACATAAACCGTATTGTTGTAATTATAAACATTATCAATTGAGCCACTGTAACGGAATATGCTGCCTTTGTCATTTTGACTGATGTTATACCTGACGATGGTATTGAGGGTCCAGTAGGTATCGTTTACATAAAGCATAAACCCACCGGCGTTATCATGGCTGTAATTGTACTGAACCAGGGAATTGATATTTCCTGCATCCACATCAAATCCATGTCCATCTTCCTTGCCGTTTACACACTCAAAGGATTCGTTGAACTGAACCAGGTTATTGTCGGTATATGCCCACCAAATGGAGGCATTTGTGGCCAGATAGGTAGCTTGTTGCACCGTGTTGTGTTCTACAACTGCACCATCGGTTACATTCCATGCGATTCCGCCTGTTGCCGCTCTGATGATGGTATTGTTGGAGATTTTTACATTTGTGGAAGGCGTCCATGGTCCATAAGGCTTTGGTACCCACTCCCATAAATCGCCCATTCCGTAACGCAAGATACAATTAGAACTAATATAAATACCATAAGCATCCACATCCTTGAGCATATTGCCGTCAATTAGAATATCATCAAAGGCACTTGGTGTTTCTGAGCCTACTGAATCAAAAATAATTCCCCCGGAGCGGGTGGTATAAGCGCCGTCAACATCATGAATATCCATGTTTTTAATTTGAATGTGATGCAATATACCGGCTTCTTCGTTCAAAATGTATACGCCCCGGCGCTGCCCTCTGGGATTCTTCCAGTTTCTATCAAAAGGCAATGGTGAAGTATTGGTAACCTCTAGGTTATTGATTTCCCAATACTCCTGATTCTTCAAAAAGATGGCTTCCATCTCGGAGGTTACCCCTGCGATTAATGGCTTGTTTCCGGTACCGTACATATCGATGACGATAGGATTGCCCTCTTGTCCGGAACCCTTGGGCCACAGCCGGCCATCCCAGCGTTCCCCGGCCTTAAACAAAATCTTGTCGCCTGGTTTGAAGTCGGTAGCATTGACTTTATCCAGCGATTTCCATGGAGAGGCCTCACTTATGCCGCTATAGCTGTCATCCCCTCCCCTGCTATCCACATAGTAGGTCGTTCCCCCGGCCATTGCATTCATTGGCAAAGCGGTAACAAACATGGTGCAAAGCATTGAAAAAAATAAAAGTAAACAAACAACCTTTTTAAAACAGTGTTTCTTCAAATAACTTCATCCCTTTCGTTTTTTATTTATGTAATGCCATGTTGGCTCTACATCTCAAATTTTCTGTACTCTTCTTCATTCAAAATAATCTCTGCTTCCAATATTCGTTTATGAACATACTCCTCATACTTATTATCGATATAGTCTTTTATAACATGGTCTTTAACCTCATCAAATGATAGCTCTCCTGAGTCAGCCTTTACATTTTCAATGCATTTGATGATATAAAAACAGCCATTTTCTTCGATTACCCCTCCAACTTCTCCCTGTCCAAGATTTTGTACGGCTTGAGCAACCGGACTTCTTGCCACATGGATGTAATTACTAAAGCTATATAGTTGCTCGGTAACTTGTACATTCTTATCCATTTCCTTTACTGCCTGTTCCAATGAAATCCCGGATAAAATCTTTGTCAAAGCAGAATCCATTTTTTGTTTTGCCTCTGTTTTAAGCTGTTCATCCAGATTCCACCCTTCATCCAGAAATGAAAGGGTTATTTGTTGTACCTTAACGGATGGCATTGCTTGGTACAATATGCTTTTTTTCGTTTCATAAAACTGTTTCAATTGCTGTTCATCCGGCTTCCAGTCATTTTCCATCAACTTATTCTTGACCTCCAATACCCCATTGCTCATCACATATTCAAAATAAGCATCCTCTGTGTACTGAACAGGTCCGAAAATGACCTGGCTATTTTTGATTGCTCTTTCTCTCCTGTGGTTTTCAGTTTTCAGGCTTTTCAAAAAACCTTTGTAGCTGATATCCGACATAACTCCCTGCTCCTTTGCAATCATCTGTTGAACTTTAATGCTCACACAATCTTCCAGCGCTTTCTTCTTTATCACCTCCTGCGGAATTTCTCCTCCGTATGGCGTACTCCAAAAAGAATCCGACTGTTGTGCCTTATATTTATTTTGAAAATAGTCGGTGACCTGGACTTTATTTGCCTGAATTGCTTTTAGAAATTCATTGACATGAATCTGAACACCGTTTACCGTTGCTATATTATAATCCTGACGGTTCTCTTTTGAAAAAACGAATCCTGTGATGACAATCATGACACTAACAAATAAAACCATTATTCCTGCAATATACCACTGTTTATAGCTGTTGAATTTACGTGCCATTTTCCATTCACACTCCTCATCATCAGACTACACCATTCAGCGAAAACATGAGCGTATCTCCCATGCGCATGGTAAGCTCCAACTTTGTCACATTATGCCCGTAATACTGCTTTTCATATACTTCATAAGGGCTGCATGGCTGCTTAAAATAAATTGTATGTTTTCCCTTATAGGAAGCATGAATGGTCACAAAATTCTTATTGGCATAAAGGACATCATCCTCTTTATTGTAAAGATGGCAGCCCGCATATTCAGCCAGAGAAGAAAGCAGCTCGGCCCTTAAAATCTGGGGTGCCAGGTATACACTGGTCCAGCCGTCCATTTCCTTTAGGGCATAGGCCGGAACCCCCATCTCGCAATAGGTTCCCAGAATCTCAGCATCCGGATCATCAATATAGAAGCCCGGATTCATATAAGGGGGACGGATTACATTTTCAAGCCATACGTTACTGTGTACATCCCTGTCAATATAGCCGTACCTGCGATCTTCTACCCCATAGCGCACCGCCGGATGGGAAAGGTTAGTTATCTTAAACCAGGGAGAGCAGGTATGATCTATCCGCCTGGTCCTGAATCCGGTAAGTTGTTCTATATTTTCATTGCACATCACCTTTTCTTCCTCCGGATTAATAAAGCCCGGGGCATAAAGCCAGAGCACAACCGCATGATTCTTTTGGGCCTTTTTAATAATAGCTTCTCTTTCCCTGCCTGTCAGACAGAAAGCATTCATCATCACATAGAGCTTATAATCCGGCATATCTTCCCTGCTGCAGTCATTATGAAAATAATAATCCACAGGTGCTCCGATTCTCGCCAGATCAGAGGTTCTGTAGTAATCCAGCATCAATATATTGGTATACATGGAAACTGTATGGCAGCTTTCCTGATCATATATGAGAGCAATTTCGTTTACCTTGCGGCGATCCAGAGTGTAAGCATATTCTGCAATTTCTTTTTGCCGCTGGAACAGCTTATAGATATCCTCATGTTGATATCTGCCCCCCTCCGGGTGCTGATCAAACCACCATGCATAAATATCTTCACAAAGAACCCTGGCAAAATCCCTTTTCAGCGTCACAAGACTGTCTCTTATATCATACAGCCCCATGGCATCCCTGTAGAAAGTGTCTTCCAGATGGGTTCTGCTGTCTTCCTCCGCCACAAACATCTGTCCACGCAGACGGAAGGAATCCTGCATTTCCCTCTGAGCCACATAACCGCCGGGTTCTCTATTGTTGTAGACCCCGGGCGCCGCCAGAAAGTCCACATAACCGCAATCCAGAATGGGAAGGGTGGATGTGGCGGTACTGCTGTTGAAGAAATCCGTGCATCCATAGGAACCGTAAAAAGCACCTACCACTTTTCCCTCATAACGCTCCTTCAAAAGCTTTGCAAAATAGATAATAGCCTCCGCCGTGGCCTCATGGAATGCATCATAGAAATCTGCCACATAGCGGTAATCCTCCATGTTAAGGAATACCCCCAGATTGGCTGGTTTTTCCCCATCCATATCAATGGCTTTTCCAATGATACGCTCCGCACTTTCGTAGTACTTCATGGCATCCATGATGCCCTCTTCCATAAAAATAAAATACTGCTCCTCCACATTGGGAATAATGGGATTTACAAAAGAAGCTTCTTTTTTCTTCCAGGCCTTTTTAAGGTTTTCTTCCGTTTCGTACCTTTTTTTTAAAAATTCCCCATAAGACTTACGGAACGCTGGGGAAAAATCCCCATATTTCTTTTTCTCCCTGTCACAAATGTCATTTACCGGATACCATTCGGAAGTTCCACCTGCTGCCAGAAAATATCCGATTACCCGGTCTGCGAAAGGCAGAGTATCCACCTCATCGCAGAATTCTTTCAGAGCCTTTCCGACCGCAGTCTTCCATTTTTCAGAGGCAAAGGAATACATTCCCGGAATCTCATCTTTATGTACCTCAGAGGAAAGTATAGCCGGTTCATGGCTTCCATCCTGATAAGTAATCAATTCTTCTTTATTTTCCTCCATCCATTCCACCGGAGGATGCAAACCGATACGCACGATAATATAAGCCTCCGGTACCTGTGAAAGAAGGGTCCGGGCATTTTTTATAAAAGCTTCCATGCCACTCATTTCATGACGCTGCACTCCTTCTTCATCCATATAATCCCTGCCCGGGCGCAGCCAGTCCGTATTGGTCATCAGAAAGAAAACTCTCATTCCCGCTTCCCCCAGACTCCGTATATAATCTGGTTTATCGAATCTTGCGGTCATTGCCATGGGAGGACAGGCCTTTCCATCAATAACCAGAGCAGGGCTTCCATTGATATTTTTTATCTCAGCAAAACTCATAATCTCATCCTCAAACTATTCTATTTTTTTGTTATAAAACATAATATCAATCACTATTCCTTAACGGAGCCAACTGTAATTCCTTTCACGAAAAGCTTCTGCAGAAACGGATAAACCACAAGTATTGGCACGATAGATATACATAACTGGGCACTTCTCACCGTCTTTTCACTTAATTTGGAAAGCAGAGCAAGCTGTTCCGACGTCATACTAGTCATATTCTGGGTTTTACCTATAATCTGCGTAGCCAAATAGGTAGCCATAGGGTAATTATTGGGGTCATTCATATAAAACATGCCATCAAACCAGGCGTTCCAGTGTCCAATCATGGAAAACAGGAGTAGGGAAGCCAGAGATGCTTTGGACATTGGCAGAATAACCCGAAACAATGTCTGAAAGTGGTTCGCTCCATCCACATACGCAGCCTCCTCCACAGCCCTTGGAAGTCCCCTTATAAAATTCATCATAATAATCACATTCCAGATATTCATAGCGCAGGGCAGAACCAATACCCAAAAGCTGTTTAGCAGATGCAGGTTTTTAATAACCATATAGGTAGGAATCAATCCGCCTCCAAGGAACATGGTAATCGCAAAATAAGTCATATACCATGTCCGTTTCCTGAACTGGTTGGAAGAACGGGAAAGCGGATAGGCTGTCAGGATAATCAGCAGCATGTTAATTGCCGTACCCACAAGAACCCTCATGCCTGCAATTCCTACAGAACGAAAGAAATCTTTTTTCTTCAGCAGATATTCATAAGCTGAAAGAGTAAACTCCACCGGAGCAAAGGCCACACGACCTGCCATTGCAGCATTGCTGCTGCTTAAGGACATAGCTAATATATGCAAAATAGGAAAGATGCAGGACAGCGCCAGAAGAGTCAGAAAAATAGTATTAAAAACCTGATATATATAATAAGATACCGGACGTTTTACCTTCAATTATCTCGCCTCCTTTAAAATACACGGTAATCACTTTTTTTATAGAGAATCCAGTAACTGGGTCCTACAAAAATCAGAGAGATAACCGATTTAAACAATCCCATGGCCGCAGCAGCTGAATATTGATGACTGGTCATACCCAGCCGGTAAACCAGGGTATCCAGAATATCCACTGTTTTTTCTACGGTAGGATTATACATAATCAGAACCTGTTCAAATCCCGCATTCAGAATATTTCCCAATCCCAGTACCGTCAGTACGGCTACCATTGGCAAAATACTCGGCAGGGTCACATTAAGGGCCTGCTTCCACTTGCCTGCGCCATCCACCTGGGCGGCTTCATACAAAGTCTGATCCACATTAGTGATTGCTGCCAGCAGGAGTACCGTATTATATCCCATTCCCTTCCAGACATCCGAACCTATAATAATAGTACGGAAATATTTGTTGCTTACCAAAAAGGCCGTTGGTTCCCTACCAATCAAATGTAGAAGCGTATTATTAATAAAACCGTCATATGCAAATATCTCCAACACCATTCCCGCCAGAATAGCCCATGAAAAAAAGTATGGAATAAAAACAATGGTCTGAACGGAACGTTTAAACCAGCTTTTAGTTACCTCATTCAACATAAGGGACAGTACCAGAGGAACCATAATACTTAATACGATTTTGAAAAAGGAAATAATCATTGTATTCTCAAATGCCTTTTGAAAACTAGGCATAGTAAAAATATATCGGAACTGCTTCAATCCCACAAATGGAGACTCCTTGAATCCCATCAGAGGTTTAAAATCCTGGAACGCCATTACCAGGCCAAAAATCGGCAGATATGCAAATATTGTGGTAAATATCATCGCCGGTATTAGCATGGCGTGCAGTTCCCTGGATCTGTACAGACTTTTCTTTTTATTCTTTTTTTTAGTCTTTAGTTGTGCCACGGACAGTCTCTCCTTTCCTATCTCAAAGGAAATGCCATATTTTACAAAGAAGTGAAAAATCCTTTTTCACCCGCCATATCTGACATAGTGTACATATCAGGTATGGCATACATGTAAAACATGGCATAATTCCTTTAAAGGCTGCATCTTAAAATTTACTTGTTACTCTGATACCATTCATTCACTTCTTTTGCAATTTCATCGCCGCCTTGTGCCTTCCACTGTTCCACAAATTTGTCAAAATCAGAAATAGGTGTTTCACCCATTACCATACTTAAGAAGGTATTGTTACGTAGCTTATCAAGTTCCGCTTTTCTGGATACCATTGACGGGGTAGTAATATAAACCTCATCGTAAATAATATCAGCAGTTTCCACAGTCTTTATCATATTGGCAACGCCTCCGTCCGGAGCAAGACGACTGAAATAAACTCCCCAGGCAACACCATCGTTTGGATTCTCTTTATATTTAAGATATCTGTCCCAGGCTCCCCAAAATTCATTGTTTCTTGCTGCTTCCGCTTCGGTTATCTCTGTCTTGCCTTCAGATACTAGCTTATTGATAGTCTCGAAATTGGTTCTAAGGCTGGTTGGAGAGAAAATGCGGTAAGGAAGCCAGGTATAAACATTACTGTGCCACTCTATTTTCTGTTCTTCTGTCATAGCCCTCTGATATTCAGGGGTACTTTTCTTCAGTGTATCCTGTAAAGACCAGTACATCATCTTAAATATAGCTTCCGGATTCTTGCAGTTTCGCCCTACAACTACAAATTTGTTTACCGGATAACGGTCAATCATGATAGTTGGCTGGTTTCCATCCGGTGAAAGATTAGGTCCTATAACCCAGTTGGATTCTGGATGCTCTACCTTATTGGTGTTGAGAGGCCAGTTGGGAACCCACCAGGAAGCGGGTACAATAGCATACTTTCCTGCCACAATATCATTTACAATGGGTGAATCTGCTGCCCAGATATCATATGCTGCAAAATCCTTCTGGAAATAGCCTTTGTTATACCATTGATTCAGCTTTTCCAAAGTGGTCTTAATTCCTTCATCGATTCCCGCATATTGCAGTGTTCCGTCTTTATCATACCAGCCATCAGCCCATGTTTCATAGGCATGGAAGAAGGGTTGGAAATCCGCAAGCTGGGCATCCATATAATTCTTACAGGCCGGAATAACAGGACCGCCTGTTTTTCCGTCTCCGTCATAATCCACTTTCATCAACTTGTCGCAGAGAGCTTCAAACTCCTCAATGGTTTTGGGAAGCTGATCCACAGATGTGATGCCCACGCTTTCAAGCTGTGTCATATTATAAATCATCTGAGAGGTCATCTGAGCCGGGTCCGTTCCCATAGGAAGACCGTAGAGTTTGCCATCCCTCTTGCCTACATTGATGAACTTCCCGTCATAATTAAAGATACTGTCCAAATCGTCATTACGGTATTTCTCATAGTATTCCGTGAGATCCGCAAGGCCGCCCTGACTTGCCAGATCCTCAAAATCATTAGGATCTTCTAACAAAAATATATCAGGAAGGTTTCCGGCTGCTAGCTCGGCACCGAATTTTTCTTTAAACTGGTCCGCATTTACTACCCAGTCATAAATAAGATTAATATTCAGTTCTTCCTTCAACAGCTTAACCGCAGTTGATTTCTCAGGCGTAACACCCTCAGGGGTGTCGGGATCCTCAGAATCCTTGTACTGCAGTACAACATGAATATCAACGGGTTCAGCATAAGGCTCCAGTAGAAGTTCCTCCACGCTTTTTGACGATTCACCGGCAATGTCCTTATCTGCAGGCTTCTGAGTATCCGTCGTCCCGCTGTCTGCAGGCTTTGGAGTCTCCGTTACCGCCGGCTTACTTTTCCCGCACCCGGCAAGGGATCCGGCAATCATTACTGTTGAAAGCACTAATGCAAGCAATTTCTTCTTCATAAAATTTCCTCCTTAATCTATTAATTTAATATGTAACATCATTATATCCTTAATTCCCTTGTGTTTTAAGGCTTTTTTGTGCATAATTATGAGATAATTGTATTTTCTTATTTTTCCAAATACAATTATCCCCCTTTATGGCACTATTGTCTTTTAAAGCTATTTATGTATATTTTTACTTAGCAATTTTGACGATATTCTTTGGGATTTTCTCCTGTCCTTTCCTTAAAAATCCTTCTAAAATAATGTTCATCGGCATAACCTACTTGTCGTGCAATCCAGTATATGGACTGTTTTGTTTCCATCAGGTACTTTTTTGCAGAATCGATTCTCATATCATTTAAATAAGTCACAAAAGTTTTACCGGTAATTTCCTTGAAGTTTCTGGAGAAATGACTTTTACTCATTCCGGTCATACGTAAAAGTTCTTCTAGCGCAATCTCTCTGTCCATGTGCTCTCTGATGTAGTTCATCGCAGTATGAATGGCTTCCATAGTGCTGATTTCTGCATTGGTCTCTCCGATTTTTTTCAGAACCAGGCGCCGGATTTCATCAAACCATTCCCGCCATTGATACCACCACTGAAAATGGCCCACCTCTTCAAAATAATGGGTAAAATCCTTACCTGAAAATTCGGACCAATACAGATTGAAACGGTAAAAGACAGCAATTCTTTCCTCCAAAGACAGATCTGCATACTTTATTTTTTCCATACCACTTTCATAGCAGTCTCCATTAACCATGAATTCCATTTTCATGCTCAGCTGTGTAATTTCCTTTCTGGAAACACCTGGTTTAACATTCAAAAGTTCAGGATAGATGTAGATATAGGTAAAGCAGCCAGGACGACAATCTGCAAATAGTCTCCTCTTCATCACAGTCTGCAGAATATCTTCCAGCTGATCATAAGGAATACCCTTGACCTGCTTTAATTCCAGCAGGGACGATTTTTCTGCTCCATATTCTTCAATGAGAGATTTTAAGCGGATAATATTACATTCTCCGGAAAAAGTAAGATGATTTTCACTTAATGGTTCAAAGGGAAAGCGGCTCTTTTCCAATAGCATTACCGCCTCTTCCAACTCCTTTTTTCCTTCCGTCTCCCAGATATAGACTTCATTACTTGTTATTTTTCTTTCTCCCAGCTGGGAATGATGCATTGTCTCAAGATAACGTTTTTTCACGCTGAGCATTAGTGCGTCTATATTTTCCTCTTCAATCTGTGCTTTGGTGATATAATCCAGAATTCCAATTCGCAGTGCCTGCTGAATCAGTTCAAATTCCTGATGCATGGTAAGAACAACAACCTGCATGTCAGGGCGGACTGCTTTTACTTCCCGGAGAAACGGTATTCCTGATAACCCGGGCATCTCTAAATCAGAGAAAAGGAGATTTACTTCCTCTTTCCTTATAAACTCCACGGCTTCCTCCCCACTTCCCGAGTCTCCTACCACCTTCATATCATACTTTTCCCAGTCAATCAATCCGATAATTCCGTGACGTACCAGCTTTTCATCATCAACTACATATACTTTTATCATTTTCCTGATGCCCCCTCTCCGAATGTATCAGACTTTTTAACAATCTCCTCCGCCTCAAAGGGGATCCTGATTTCTACCACATTCATTCCGTCTTCGGTACGTTCCGCTTTCAGCTCAAACTCATCCCCAAACCGGTTTTCCAGCATACGCACCACGTACTGCAGGCCGATTCCATTGGAAGAAATATCATTTTTCTGTAGAAGAACCTCTTTAATTTTCTCCGGATTGATAGGTATTCCGTCGTTTTTAACTAAAATTGCTATTTTCCCGTTTGCCAGAAGCTCTACTTCGATCCCTATTTTCCCTCGATTGGATCCGCTGTGCAGAATGGCATTTTCCACTAGAGGCTGTAAAACAAACCGGGGCATATCCGCCTGAAGGATTTCCTTGTGTTTTCCGGTATCCACCTGGAAATCAATATCATACTTCAATTTCTGCAATACAATATAGGCATTTACAGCATCCAGCTCACTTTTCAGGGTAGTTTCCGTGGTTTTGGACATGTTATACAAAAGCAGCCGGTTAAGAGCTGTAATAAAATGTACCATTTCCTTGTCGCTTTTTCCCGCCGCATACCATTTCAGGGTATCCAGCGTATTGTAGAGAAAATGAGGATTTATTTTACCCAGTACTTCCTTTATTTCCAGCTCTGAACGCCGCTTTTCTTCTATCTGTACCCGGTTCAGCAGAAGAAGAATATTCTTTTTCATTTTCTCCAATAGCGCAAAGCTGTCGTCAAATTCCTGGATATTCATCTGCTCCACTTTCGTTTCCACATCATTGTCCGACGCTATCAGCTGAAGCTTTTTTTCAAACCGGGTAAATGGTCGGTAAATACTCCGCCACTGAATAATGGAAACAAAAATACATACGATAACCGCCAGTATTGTAACAAAGCCAAAATTCAAGGCCATGCCATAAATCTGTCTGTAATATTCCTTTACCGGAACCCATAAATGAATCTTCCAGCCGCCTTCCTCCGTTTTTTCATATGCTTTGTAACGGTGTGTGTTTACCGTAAGGTTATTCAGATAATCATCTGTTCGGGAATAAAGGGGCACCAGGTTTTCATCCGAGCAGTACATGGTCGCTCCGTTTTCAGATTCAATGAGAAAAACCGTATCCATTCCCATAATCCCCTCTGGAATCAGTTTTTGAAAATATTTGTAGCCAGATTCCAGATAGATATAAATATTTCCACGTTTCTGATCGATTTTATAAGAACGCAGAAGGGAAAGACAGGGATAAGACCCCGCCTTTGATTTGGAAGGATGAGGGCCATAAAAAGTAACATTCTTCCATTTGCATAAATAATCTTTCTCCTCCGGAAGCTCTCCGTTTGCCAGGGATGACTGATTGATCTTTTCAGGCATTTTCCGGTCCTTGGAAAGAAAGATATAAGTCAGGTTGCCGATAGACGGATTCGCCACTTCATAGTTGGCAATCTGTTCCTGCAGGTAAATAAGAAGGTCTCCTTTTTTTACAGTATTTTCCTCTTCAAAATAAAGATGCAGGTTTTTTCCTACCGTACCGTCGGCTTCCAGAAGCCAGGATATGGAATTCATACTTTTCATCAGAACGCTTATATTGTTCGATACCATGTTCAGGCTGTTTTCAATCTCCTTATCAACATCGTTATGATTAATCCTGTAGAACTGCCATAGGATCAATGCTTCCACAATAAGAAGAGGAACTGCAATCCCAAATATCCAGACCTTTATGATACGTCTGGAAAAAGATTTTGCGCTCCTCTTTTTACCTTTCCACTCTTTGAACATCTTCCTTGCTCCTCCTCTGTGTTTATCAAGTCAAATCGGATATTCCCACTTGCTGACAGGCAAGTTTCGCTGTCAAGCAAGTTTTGGTGTCAGGTAAGTTTTGCTGACAACCTAGTTTTACTGACAGGCTAGTTTTTCCGACGGGCTAGTTTTTCCGCTTACACTGCTTGCTCATAACCTCATTGCCACTATGTGGTATTTCATCAGAATCTTGAACTCCTGCTGAAACGGGCAAGTCTTACCCACTCTTCCAAAAGCGGTAGCTTCCCCGATGAGGTTAAACTATATAAAGTATAAACATTTACCTTTTTCATTTCATATGTAAGACTGAATGTTTGTCTCAAATAATTGCTGGCACTTTTATATGTTTCCTTACAATTAACTAAATTAATATATGTTTCCTTTTTATCTTTTATAGGGACTTTTACTGCACTGGGGTCGATGTGTTTTATTGTGATGAATGTTGTGCAGAATACGATTGCAGTAAAGAAATGATTCTATCTATAACAAATTCGTCCAGAATAGGGTCAGTGGGTATTGCAGTGAAGACAAGTGATTTTTACCGATCGTACTAATCTGGTGGAATAATACAGGGATGAATTTATGAGATGGTGTACTGGTTTTGCCTTCCAAAGCTGCAAGTTCATATTTGTTCTTTAAATAAACAGCATATTTTTATTCGGCATTATATTATTATACCTCTCCGCATCATATTTTTTTATTATACCATAAAACCAGTTTAATTTTAAGAGCCAGTTTTAAACCATTTATGAGATACAGAATAATTGTGACAAAACAGAAAACCCGCCATTCCTGATAAATACTAGCTGGCGGGTGCTTTTTACTCTATTTTCTGCAATACTCAGAATCATACTTTTTTACCATTTCCTTGAAGGAATATTTTCTTCCAAGTTAAAAATACGTTATATAAATGATGGAAAAACCAGTTATACATTTATAGAGGAACCAGGAAAATAGGAGGGATTCAGATAATCACTCATGTCCGTTGAATGAATGCCATCCACTATATATTTATCTCCTTCCCTTCTGGCATAAACACTGCCATGGGCTAAAGAAACAGTACGATATTCCGTCTCCTCACTGCCCTTCACTTTCTCTTCCCCTGTCCCATTACCTAATATACTTTGCGCTCTATTACTATAAATTCGTTCTAATGGCATAACCGTATATAACATATGAATCTCCTTTCTGTTCTTACATCATAACCCTCAAACCTTCCAATATTACCTAAGATCTGCCCGAAAGTTCATATAATTTATTTAAAGCCTCTTTAATACCGCCCACTTCATCAATAATACCTTTTTCTACTGCTTCTTTTCCTACTAAGATAGAGCCTACATCTTTCGCCAGCTGACTGGTATTCAGCATCAGTCCTTTTAAAGTCTCTTTATTAATTTTGGAATGATTCACAATAAAGCTTAATATACGGTCCTGAATTCTTTCAAAGTATTCAAAGGTTTGCGATACACCTATTACAGTTCCATTCATACGAACCGGGTGCACAATCATTGTCGCAGTAGGCACAATATAGCTGTAGTTGGAAGATACCGCAAGAGGAACACCGATGGAATGACTTCCGCCTAGTACCAAGGAAACAGTTGGTTTGCTTAAAGAAGCAATCATCTCCGCTATGGCAAGTCCGGCTTCCACGTCTCCGCCTACTGTATTAATAAGAATCAGCAAACCATCAATATCTGCGCTGTCTTCAATGGCTGCTAATTGTGGTAAAACATGCTCATATTTTGTTGTTTTATTATGTTGAGGAAGACATTCATGGCCTTCAATTTCACCAATTACAGAAAGTAAATGTATTTTAGACTTCCGTTGTTCATTTACGAGGGTTGTCTGACCAAATTGTCTGATCTTGTCATCGTCCAGTTCTTCTTTCTCTTTCTGCTCTTTTTCTTGTTGAATTTTTCTATCATTATTATCCACAGAATCAGGGTCAGGACCTTTATCATTACTTCTTTTACTCCCTTTATCTGGTTTTTTATTGTTATCTTCGACATCCTCTTGAAGATTTGAATTAGTATTACGATTATTACTCCTATTGTTCTGAGCATCAATCTCGTTGTGATTATAAAAATTTTTATCAAAGTTTGAATCCATGCCGCTATCGTATTCTTTGCTTTTAACATATCCCATACTTTTACCAAGCCTTTCTCATATTCTTATCAATATACCTGCTTATTATATGGAAAATATATAATATTATTTATTAAAGGATTAAAAAGATTCGTAAATAAGAATAATGGATTTTTATTTATAAAATAATATTTTAAGTTATTCAAGATGTGATATGATATATACCAAAAAAAGAAACAGGGCGCATTCTCCAGCTTCAAATAGTATCAATCTCAAAACTTGATTCTTATTGTAAATCTTTAATGTAGTCTTGCACTCATAAGACCACCTTGACCAACGAAAGTATGGGATGCTGTGTGATATCACTACACAGCATCCCATACTCTCGTTGGTTTGAATAACCTATATCAGGCAAAGCGTAGGTGCGTTAATACACTAACCTTTATATTTGTGCCAACGCCTGCTCTAAATCAGCTATAATATCGTTCACATGCTCAATACCAATAGACATACGAATTAAGTCCGGAGTAACTCCGGCTTCTACTAACTGAGCATCGGATAATTGGCGGTGGGTTGTACTGGCCGGATGTAAAACACTGGTTCTGGCATCTGCTACATGGACTACGATAGCCGCCAGTTTTAAACTATCCATGAATTTAACAGCTGCTTCTCTTCCGCCCTTTACTCCAAAAGAAATAACTCCGCAAGTTCCATTTGGCATATATTTTTTAGCCAAAGGATAATATTTATTGCTTTCCAGTCCCGGATAATTTACCCAGGCAATTTTATCATTTATTTTCAGCCATTTTGCTACAGCTAATGCGTTGCTGCAATGACGTTCCATTCTAAGGTGAAGGGTTTCCAAACCTAAATTTAATAGGAAAGCACTATTTGGTGATGGAGTGAATCCCAGATCCCTCATAAGCTGAACTCTGGCTTTAACTAAATATGCAGATTTTCCACAGTCCCTAGTGTATACCATACCATGATAAGATTCATCAGGGGTGGTTAGTCCGGGAAATTTACCATTATCCCAGTTAAAGTTTCCGCTATCTATAATAACTCCTCCAAGTGCTACGGCATGACCATCCATGTATTTGGAAGTAGAATGTACTACAATATCTGCACCAAATTCAATTGGCCTGCAATTAATAGGGGTAGCAAATGTATTGTCAATTATCAACGGTACACCATTTTTATGTGCTGATTTTGCAAACTTCTCAATATCTGCAACTACTAAAGCAGGATTGGCAAGAGTTTCTGTAAATACTAATTTTGTATTTTCACGGAAAGCTTCTTGGATCTCCGCTTCCGAAGCGTCTGGATTTACAAAAGTAACATCAATTCCCATTCTTTTCATAGTAACCGCAAATAAATTACTGGTTCCGCCATAAATAGCTGCGGAAGAAATCATATGATCACCTGCACCGCAGATATTAAGTACTGCAAGGGTACTAGCTGCTTGTCCCGAGGAAGTGCATATTGCTCCTATGCCGCCTTCTAATGCAGCAATCTTTTGTTCTACTGCATCTACTGTAGGATTTGCCAATCTGGAATAGAAAAACCCGGATTCTGCTAAATCAAATAATTTACCAACATGTTCGCTGGAATCGTATTTGAACGTTGTACTTTGGTATATGGGAAGCACTCTTGCCTCTCCGTTTTTTGGCACATAACCCTCTTGAATGCACTTAGTATTAATGTGATAATTATTCATGTTCCTCACCTTTCTTTTGTTCTTTAAATTAAACTCCAATTATAAGCCACCAAAATTCGGAAAAGCTTTCTTGCATGTATTTTCCGCAATTTTTCGCTAAGGCTTCTTATCGGAGTTTAGTATTATATACTTTTACCAATATTTATATTACTTAGATTACCAACTAATGAAAAACTGCAATTCTCTCTGTTTAAATATCTCTTTGCAAAGTCAGTAACTTCTTTCTTATCCACTGCATTAACTTTTGCTATAGTTTCTTCTAAAGGTGTGACATAATCTTTAAAGAGAATGGATTTACCATTGCTGTTCATTCTGTTCTTGGCACTTTCACTTCCTAGAATTAATTCTGTCTTTATTTGCTCCTTTGTCATAAGCAGTTCATCATCTGTTATTCCATTTGCCTTTATATCTTCAATGATTTCAAAGGTATATTGAATTACTGATTCCAGCTGCATTGGATTCATTGCACCGTATACCTGATATAAACCGGCCTTTTTATAGGCACTTCCATAAGAATAGATGGTATACGTTAAACCATGGTTCTCACGGATAATCTGGAACAGTCTGGAATTTATACTTCCACCAAATACAGAATTAAGAATAGTTAAGGCGTATTTTTCTTTTGCATCTGCAGGAACAGACTCAAAAGCTATATTCAGATGCAGCTGTTCTACATCCTTTTCTTTTGTATATATAGTAGGACGATAAATCGGAGAAGAACATTCCGGTTGTCTGGGTCCTTTCTTTATACCCGAAAAATGTTTCTCCAATAATTCCATAATATAATCTTCTTCAAAATTACCTGCAACAGATATTACCATATTCCCTGATACATAATATTGCTCCATAAAACTTAGAATTTGTTCTCTGGTCACAGACCTTACGGTCTTTTTGCTTCCGGAGATTTGATAGCCAAGGGAATGATGTTCCCATACTTTCATTTGAAGCATTTCATGGACTAAATCTTCCGGTGAGTCATCATACATATCTATTTCTTCTATGATAACCCCCTTCTCTTTCTCCAAAGCTTTTTCATCTAACAGAGAATTATTTAACATATCTCCAATAATTTCAATTGCATTTGGTAAATGGTCATCTAAGGTTACAGCATAAAAGGAGGTACATTCTTTGCTGGTATACGCATTACTATCTCCTCCTATTCTTGCCATGTCATCTGCAATTTGCTTTGCAGTTCGATTTTTAGTGCCTTTAAAAAGCATATGCTCAATTATATGTGAAATACCATTATTATCATCATTTTCGTCAGAAGAACCAACTTTCACCCATAGGCCAAAAGCTGCACTTCTTAAATATGGCATTTTTTCTAAAACTACAGTAATGCCATTGGACAGTTTTTTACGGTTTACCATTTATTACTTCCTTTCCATATTCTAATAGTATAGATTGTAACACTCTTAAAAAGAATATACAATAAGAAGAATTATTATGTCCAAGATTTCCTTTCACACTTATTCTTTATTACAAAAGTATATGTTTTGTACATAATACTAATACAATATGGCATTCAGCAACTTCAAATTGAGCATTTTTACCTCTCTTACCAATAATATAGCATAGATTTACCAAGGAATTATCATTTACAATAGAAAGGAAGTTTAAAAACCCAACCATAAGTTATAAAAAGTGTATGTTTTTTATAGCAGAAGGAGGTACATATGAAACAATTAAATAAAGGAAAGACTCTTATTGCAGGAGTTCTTCTATCGTTAACCCTATCACAAACAACTGCCTTTGCAGCCAATTATAAGGTGGTAAAAAACGACTCTCTTTATAAGATTGGAAATCTATTTGGAACTTCCATAAGCACACTAAAGACAAAAAACAAATTACAATCCGATAAAATTTATTCTGGTCAAGTATTAGATGTCCCTGCGAAATTACATACTGTTCAAAAAGGTAATACCCTTTATTCAATCGCAAAAAAATACAATGTAAAGCTTTTCTCATTACGAAAAGCAAACCATAAGTGGGATGATCTAATTATACCAGGACGAAAATTAATTATACCGGCAAGTAAAACTTCAAATACTGCCAGTTCCTCTTCCAGTACAGCAAAAGCCGCTCCGGCAAAAGCAGTCATATCTTATACCCAGGATGAGCTTGATCTTTTAGCAAGATTAATAACTGCCGAAGCCACCGGTGAACCATACAATGCAATGGTTGGAATTGGTGCCGTTGTAGTTAATCGTGTTAAAAGCGCAGAATGGCCAGACACCATATCCTCCGTTATTAACCATGTAGCCGGAGGATATTATCAATTTACACCAGTTGAAAATGGCTACATCAATAATCCTGCATCTAGTGACGCAATAAAAGCTGCTAAAGAAGCTCTTAACGGCAGTGATCCAAGTAAAAAAGCCATGTTTTATTATGATGATACATGTACAAATGAATGGATTAAATCCAAACCTGTTACAGCTAAGATTGGATCAATGATATTTGTAAAGTAAATGAAACCTATGAAGCTGTTACAAAAAGATAAAATATCATTTCCATAAGGCAAACTTAAAAAACTGTCATTCTAATATGCTGCTCCCCATATAGCACCTTGAAATATAATAAATCCTATATGGGGCAGCATAACATTATAATGACAGTTTTTTAATATATATAACCTTTTAAAAATGCCGTTTTATAAATCATCACGGTTTTCTAATCCACCTCACGCAAGCGTTCCACAATACTTTGTTTGCCGGTAGCTTTATAAGCAGAAAGAGGTATTATTATTCCTAAAAGAATAAATATTGGCAATACACCTAATATTGGAATCAAAGTAAAATGATATTGAAAAAACCATAGTAAACTTTCCAGTTGTCGGATTAGTAAAAATCCTACCAGTATATTTATAAATAAGGATATAACAATGGTGTTTCCACCATAGAACAGCCCTTCTATTACAAGCATTCTCTTTATCTGCTTTCCTGTCATACCAATACTGTTCAACATAGTAAGTTCTCTTTTTCTTGACATGATGCTTGTCAGCTCTGCATTAATAAAGTTCATAATTCCTATAAATCCTATGATTAAACTTAATATTCCTCCTACTAATATAAACATGCTTTGATAAGATTGGAATCCTTTTATGTAGGTGCTCTTGGATTCATAATCCATACCTGGTTCCTCATTACTTGTGTAATCTTTTATAAATGATTCCAACTTGCTTTCCTTTTCAGGAGCAACATTTATCATATAATTCATGATACTAAATGCATCTTTATTATAGTTGATGGTTTTCATATCTTCTTTCATCGTATCTGAGGTTAGTGCAAAACTTAGACTTCCAAAACGCCGAACAGAAATATTATTAGGCATAACTACGGTAGCTACCACCTTATATTCCATGTCAAAACCATTATTTCCAGTTAATACCCCCTTATCATCAATGGTATAGTCGGTAATATAGTGAATGCTTACCTTATCACCAATGTCATAAAGAGCTTGATACATAAAGGGATTCCCATAATCATCATCTGAAATAATCTGAATGATTCCATGTTCCTGATTCATTTGCTCCGAATCAATTGCGCCTTCTACAAGTTTTAAATGCTTCATTGGAAGTTCATCCAAACCATAAAGATCCAGACTCATCTCTACCAAATCTTCATCCTTTTTATTAAGAATATCAGAATCAAGATGATCTTCGGGCCAGCCACTTAAAAAATCCATATAATTTTTCTTTGTTTGTAAAACAGATGCTAATTCTGTATAATAGTATACTCTTCCCTCTTCGGTAATGCCTTCCTGCTCATGAATGGCGGAGATAAAGGATTCTGTAACTTTTTGTTCGTCATTCCAAAAATAACTTTTAAAATAATCTGAATGACCTGCTATAAAATCAGATACCACAAATTTGCTTAAAAATTTATCCATGTTAAATCCTTTTGCAAAAGTATATACACCGCTTAATAGAATTACACTAAGGGACAGTGAAAGAATTACTAAAATAGTTTTTTTACCATTTCGCATTAAATTAGCATGAGCCATCCGGTACACTTTAGAACCGGTTTTTGTTTTCCTCACTTTTTGCTTTACTGCACTTTTGTCTACAAACCGTACCGCTTCCATTGGAGAGACAGATGCAGCCATTTTACCTGGTTTTCTGGTGCTGATAAGTACGGTAATGCAGGAAAATAAGGCTGAACCAATGAATATCCATGGATTGAAGGTAACATAAGTGCTGGTATTCGTCATATTACTCATAATAACATTAGTCAGGGTATTGCCAATAAAAAAGCCAATTATTAAACCAATTGGAATACCTAGCAACGATAGCATTAATGCCTGATTTCGAATTAGTCGTTTTAGCTGCTTATAAGTTGTTCCTATGGTTTTCAATAATCCATAAAAATGGATATCATTGGATATGGATATTTGAAAAATATTATAAATAATTAAATATCCCGTAAGAACAACGAGAACCATAATCATGGCAAGTGCAAATAAGGTAAGCATTCTATCGGAAGAATTTAAGTGCGTGGAAGTATATGCCCAATTAACTCCTGTATGGAGAAAGTTCTCAGAAGTACTGTCAGAAATGTCATAACCTTTATCTTTCGCCACAATACTAAGATTCTTCTCTATATTTCTGCTGTTCTTAAACATAACGTCTAAAGACCAGGTGCCAATAATATTATCACCCCATCTTAAATCACTTTTGGCGTCATAAGAGGCTAATTTTTCTTCTACATACTCTTTAGAAAGCCAGATTTGACTTGCCAGCATGGTTTCATCTGTTTCCCAAAATCCACATAGTGTAAATGTATCGGTTATATTTTTGTTTCCAAGAGGATACGTAAAAGTTACTTTTTGACCTAGTTCATGGGGTACCCCCAGCAAATCCAGTACTTTGGTATCCGTAGCCAGTTCTTTCACCTCTGACGGCATCCGCCCGGTTGTGGGATAGGAGAAAAACATTTTTGCCCCATTATCATCACTGTAACGAATTTCTGTATGATGTTTATGAAAAGGTGCTTCCAGAGGCATGGATAACATTAGAGAACATCCATATTCTTTTATTAAGGGATGATTTTTTAACTTATTGAGCTGTTCCTCCGTTATATACTTAAATCCCCCATGAGAAGAGCCGCCTACCATTCTCATAGTCTGCTGCTGCCAGGAATAATTCATGGAGATAGCAATGGTAAATATGGATGTAAATAATATAGTCGTTAGTGCAATGGCAATTAACGCGATTATATTTCTGGTTCTATTTGAATGAAAACTGCGAAAGGATAACTTTCTGATTATTTTTTTATTTGCTACATTTAACATAATAACCTCAATTCCGGTGCTTTAGCACCATTTTATAATGAAGGCAATTTTGTACTCCGACGCAAATTGCCAGACGAAATAATCTATTCAACTTAGCTTCGATTCCAGCGCTTAATAGCTTTTATATTGTATTCAGAATCATACCATTACTTAGTTTTTCATTATGATTCCATCCTCAATATGGATAATGTAATCCGCCATTTGCGCTATTTCTTCATTATGGGTTATCATTACAATAGTTTGTCCGAACTGCTTACTGGTAACTTTTAAAAGTCCTATAACATCCAGGCTTGTTTTGCTGTCCAGATTGCCGGTAGGTTCATCTGCCAGGATTATAGCAGGCTTTGAAGCCAGGGCTCTGGCAATGGCAACTCTTTGCTGCTGCCCTCCTGATAAATTATTGGGAAGATTCTGTAGTTTCTGTTCCAAGCCTAAGGTTTGAATAATTTTATTCACATAAGAGTTATCTATTTTATTTCCATCCAATTCTATTGGTAAAACAATATTTTCATATACATTTAAAACCGGTACCAGATTATAGTTTTGAAATACAAATCCGATTTTTCTCCTGCGGAATATAGTAAGTTCTTCTTCTTTTAAAGAGAAGATATCTTTTCCGTCCACTACTACGCTTCCCTCCGTTGGTCTATCCAGTCCCCCAAGCATATGTAACAAAGTTGACTTGCCGCTTCCTGATGTACCTACAATGGCAACAAAGGAACCATTTTCAACTTGTATATTTACTCCATCCAGAGCCTTCACCACATTCTCGCCTGTTCCATAGTATTTTTTTAAATTATTTGTTTCAAGAATTATCATATTATTTAACCCTGCCTTTCTTAATTCTGCCACCTGCATAACAGGTGTGTTCTTGCTTTCTCTTATCCCCTTTAACAGCTAAATCCATTCATTAAAAAATCTATGCATAAACTTTGTTTACACATAGACGTATCACGAACGTAATGGATGTTCATAATCTTGGCACTCCATTCTGAAATCCCAAGCAAGCTTGTGCTTTCCTCATTACGTTTTTACTATATCATGAACATAAAACCTGTTCATGATCCTGGCACTCCATTCTGAAATCCCAAGCAAGCTTGTGCTTTCCTCATTACGTTTTTACTATATCATAAGAATCTTTCTAGATTCTTTCTAAAATCTAACAGTTTTGAAAGATTTAGTTGTATCTTGGTAAGAAAACAGAAAAGACAGACCCCTCTCCTACTTTTGAAGCCACTTTGATATATCCCCCTTCCGCTAAAAGGATGGCTTGTGCAAGATACAAGCCAATACCGACACCTTCTTGTTCTGTAACGGCTTGTGAGCGATAGAACCGTGTGAATACTTTATTAAACTCAGATTTATCTATTCCAATTCCATTATCTGCAATATCGATACGGCAAAATAATTCATAGGCGGTTGTTTTAATGGTAATCCTACCGGAATCGGGAGTATACTTAATTGCATTATCAACTATGTTTACTATAGCTTCTATTGTCCATTTCATATCAAAAAATGCTTTCTCTTGTGTTTGCTCTATGAAAAAAGCAATATGTTTGTT
>NZ_DAMAUC010000010.1:0-8940 GCF_032079385.1 Anaerocolumna sp. | reverse complement strand
TTGTTGTCCGCTTGAGCAATAACCTGTTTACGAATGGTATCAAGTAAACTGCTAATTTTATTCATTTGCGGCAGCACAGTAATAATGCCATTTTCTAACCTTGAAGTTTTAATTAAGGCGACAATCAGAAAATTCAGTTTTTCTGTCTGGGTCATAATCTGATCTGCACATTGCTCTGCTTCTTCGGAAAGATTGTTTTCCAATAACAGTTGAGAATAAAGTAATATGTTGGCTAAAGGTGTTTTGGTTTGATGAGATATATCAGAAATCAGTGAATTTATCTTCTCTTTTTCCTTTTCAAGATTTTTTGAAGATATCTCACTCTCCCATAAATATTGATGTAATTTCACTTCCAATGCAGACATTTTTGATTCATCGTAAGTGGTTTCTGTAAAGTCACTGCTGATAGCAGATTCTAACATATCATATAAATGGTTCAGAATTTTATTTAGCTTATATTTATTATAAAGGACAACAACTATTGAAAGAAAAAAGGCTATAATTGATAGAATTATTAACGCAGTACTCGTCCATTCCATTTATTTCACCGCCCAGGTATACCCGATTCCATATACTGTTTTTATATGTATGGGAGAAGACGGATTTTCTTCCAACTTATCCCTCAAACGTTTAATAGTTACTGATAAAGCATTCTCATCTACATATTCAGCACCATCCGTCCAAATCCAATCCACAAGTGCAGAGCGGCTTAGTATACGTCCTTTATTCTCAATTAATATCTTAAGAAGCTTTTGCTCCGTTTTACTTAATTCTATTATATTACCCTTTTTAGAGAATTCCATGGAATTAAAATTAAAAATATAATCATCTATTTGTATTACATTAGAAACTTTAATTTCTGACTTGCGCAGCTGTAATTTTACTCTGGCCCTTAGTACCATTAAGCTAAATGGTTTTGTAATATAATCATCAGCACCCAATTCTAAACCTGTTACAATGTCGGTTTCCAAGTCATTTGCAGTGAGTATTATTACAGGAAATCTATACTTTTTCCTAATTTCACGAAGGAAGTCCAAACCATTTCCATCCGGTAAATTAATGTCTAAAATAATTAATGAAATGGGATTGTTTTTTAGAACTTCTCTTGCCGCAGCTATATTATGTGCCTGTAAAATCAAATAATTATTATCTTTCAATGATAATACAATACCATCACTTAAGGCCTTATCATCTTCTATAATCAAAATATTGAACATATCTTATCCTCCGGGAAAATATAGAAATTTTCTATTTCCCTCATTTTAACATGTAGGTAATTTTATGGCAAGAACAGAAAAAAGACTATCTTTTACCTTATTGGTTTAAAGATAGCCCTTTATATATTATTCACCAAATCTTCTCCCATTCTTCTCTATATCCTATTGTTTCAAATCCCATTGCACTAAAAAATTCATGGGAACCTCCAAAGCAATAGGTGGCACCTAAGGAAGCTGTTTTTTTCATCGCTTCCGTTAATGCAGCGGATGCAAGTCCTAATCTTCTATGTTCCGGGACGGTGGCAAGAGGAGGCAGGTAGGCATAATGGTTCTTTTCGTCTAGCCACATGCCGGCAAAACAAGCGTACGCTCCACCCGGTGCTTTAATAATGGTAGATAAGTCTTTTCTAAAATGTGGAGCTGACTGCATAAAAAGCCTGGAATCCAGATTATCGTCGGGGTCATCACCACAATCAAATCCCTTCCACAAGCAATGGTGTAACTTTTTTATATCATTTTCATCTTCTAGAGAAATAATAGAATAGCCTTCCGGTAATATGTAATCTTTAAAACCTTTGTCATAGTTAAATATGGTTATTGGCTCTTTATTAATCATGGAATAGTTACCTAAAACAAGCATATTAAATAAAACTTTTTGTTTATCTGTTATCCAAATCCGCAACTTTCGTTTACCATCCCTATGGATGCTTAATTGTTCTTCTGCATAATTAAGCATCTCTTCATAAAGATATTCATATCTTTCTCCTGCATATAATAAGCATTCACCTAAATCTGTTTCATAGCAAACAACAGCCACTACTTTGTCGTTATCTTCCCATATTCCGAAACGATGGGTCATTTTGTGGTTAAAGAACGGATGTGTATGAGCATATTCCCAAAATGGCTGCAGCAAATAACCGTTCAACTTTTTTATAGAATAGCTATCAATTAGAAAATTATTGACCTTGTCAAAGTCCGCTAATAATTTATATCCTCTCTGTTTTACTGACATATGTTCCCCTCCGTTATTGAATATTTCTTCCCCTACTAATATAATATAAAAAGGTTCTTTTGCATTATGATAAAATCAAGAATATCAAATAGTGAATTCCTTATATCAATAAATTTTTATTAAAACAAAGTAGGAATTATATCTACATTTTAGCACAAAGTTTAGTCAAAAACAACGGAAACATGAAAGATGCATCATGTTTAAATTGCTGTTAATTTTTAACAGTTTATTCATTCAGTACAGGTTATATGTCCTTGTTTATTCATTAATATTTTATTCTGTTTATACAGTTTTGAATAATTTATACAGGTTTGAATAATTTACACATTTACGAAGATTATACATCATCTGTAAAAAAATAACTACATCAATAATATAAGGTAAGCAAAAATTATTTAAAACCTTATAATTGGCTTTATTTAATTCACAAAAAAGAAATAGCAATATTTATACTCTTAACGAATTTAATATCACCATTCCTTTAAAGTGTTAATTAGTTTAATCATGACTAATTACAATATTAATTATCATACCATTCTTAACTTTCTTCTTTAACCATTTCTTTTCATCCTGGCTATAAATAAGTCCCTGATCAAACATATCCTTTATTTGATTTCTTGAAATTCTCAGGTTTTCAGATAAAAGTTTATCCATACGAATATCAAGAGGAAATTCACTAATTATCTCGATTGACTGTTCATTTTCCTTCTCACAATATTCCTTGGTTTCTATTTCAATTATATGATAATCCATATTTTCTAAAATTAATTCAGACATATTTTTGTTGTGGATTGTTACATCAAATCCGTATTCTTTAGCCAGTATTTTATCATTTGCAAGAAATTTATCGTATAATTTCTTATTAATATTTTTTGGATTAATTCTTTCATAAATGCTTAGATTCCAGGTAGACTTACATTTTGCACATTGATAAATTAACCAAATATCGATATTATTACGGTTTGCATTGATTCTGAATTTTTCACTATTAATAAAATTTGACTTTCTTCCACACTTTGAGCAATACCTTATTACTTCCGGTACGGAATCTGGTATTAACGCCCATTGTTTCTTTTTTAAATAGCTCATTTGCCTCTCCATTCATATATATAATAGAAATGCAAAAGCTATTTCACTATCTTTATTTAATAATGCAATAGCTTCTGCTATGCATTAATAATATATTTTCTCAAAACAAGTTCCTCCTTTTTGTCTCATAATGACTATATTTTATTTGATATGTAATGCAAAAGGAACCTCATAATTGTTTCAGAAATAAAAATAAGCCAATGTAGTACATTGGCTACATTGGCTATTTTTCTAACTTTTTCTTTTTTCTTTTAATACAACTCTTTGTATACTCTTTGATGATAAATAATATTTCTCAGCCAAGGTATCAATAACCGTACCCTCTAAATAATCTTTATATATGTTACAATCTCTTAAATCCAATTCTTTTCTCGTATTGGTTCTTGATCCCCAGGACTTCTTATTCTCCTCTTTTCTCGGAATGTAAATATATTCACCATCAATATATGTTTGTATTAACTCCACCAATTCTAATGGTAGAATGTTATCTGCTTTAATATAGCTCATTTTGCCCTCCTAAACACAACTAATCTGTCAGGAATAGCAAAGGCTACTTTATCTTATTGATTTTGCAATAGCCTTTGCTATGCAAAAATAACATATCGTCTCATAAAAAAGTTTCCTCCTTATTTAGTTCATATTAATTTTTCAATTAATTTAATATATCCATATTAAATTAAAGTTTTAATGACTCACTTTAGCAGCTTCCATATGATATCTTATCCAATTCCTCTATCGTAACTTTATGTGTTTCTATAATTTCTCCACCATAGATGTTAGAAGTATCAAGAGCAGACTCTTTTGATACACCATCCGGTGTTTTATACTCAAAAGCAAGATCGTATTCCATGTTCGCATAATTTGTTATAAATTGATCCATCACTATCTTACCTTGGTACATAAAAATTTCAGAGCCTCTTCCAGAACCTAGTAAATGAGCATTGATAGTACCACCGGTTACTTCAAATGCGTTAAAAATCATTCGATTGTTGATATTAACCTCTCCATTTGAAATAGTAAAATTACTTGCATCAATTACTTCTTCATTGCCTTCATCATGGTATCCAATGTTATCCATATTCATTATGCCACCATGCACATTAACTCTCATATAATTTAATCCATAAATTACATTTTGAGTATTACCAGTACCATTGATTATTCCATTATATAAGGAGAAAACACCTGCATTACCCAGATACATTCCGACACTATTCTGCTTAGCAGTCATTGATATTGTTCCTCCAAATTGTTGAATAGAACCATCGGAAGTAGCAAATCCATACGAATCATCATAAGATTCTATGGTTAATTTATTCTCATTGGAATTCCCGGTAAAGGATAACTTAGCATTAATACCTACATAAAATCCAACACTATTTACGCCAGTTTTTATTGTGTTTTGTTTCTTACTATTAATTAAGACATCTGATTCGCCACTCACAACGAAAAACATTTTATCCGTTTGTTTTGAATAATCTACAGTTACATTTTCAAATTCAAACCTATGTTTTCCACTATGGACTACGATTTGATTATCTGAAGTGGCGCCGGTTACTTTAATAGGAGTATAATTGCTATTTCTCCGGTAAATCTTATTTTTATAAATAAGACCATTTTCATATACGTCCAAGCTGCCTGAGGACAAATTAAATACCATATCATTTGACCTGCTATAATCTTGCAATACATCTAAGGTGCTTAAATCGTCCCTCTTAGTATGTTTTCCTGATGAAAATGTTACATCTAAACAGGATTTTCCTTCTATACTATTTAATCTAGGTAACCATAAGCTTAAAATCCCCTGTGAATTAATATCTTTATTACCATAATTCATCTGATAAGCAATTATCTTAGTTACTTTGCCTTTCTCGCTTGGAATTAACATAAGATATAATTCTTGTCCCTGGGAATTTTGGGGCTGTACAGAACAGGAATCCGCAAAAATTTGACCACCTGTAATGGTAATATTCTTAGCAGCTATGTCGTATTCTTGTTTATTTTGTCTAAGGCGTATGTCATTGGAATAGAACCAGGAATCATACACAGCGGTTCCCATGCCCCCATCTGCTTTAATGGTTCCGCCTGATATTATAACTGATGTTCCATTTGGATTTAAATTATCACCAATTCCTGCTCCATAAGCACCGGCGATTGCAGTTACATTGCCGCCACTGATTGTAATTTTATTTCCTTTATCTTCAAAAGCATGAGAACCTATTCCTGAACCTCCCGAGATTGAATAGACGGTACCCCCGGTAATTTCTATTTTTCCTGATGACTTTTTACTAGAAAAACCAATACCACCACCAGCATCTTTTCCACCAATTGCGGTTACATTACCACCGCTAATTGTTATACTTCCTGCTTCACCGTCATAGTCTTGATCAAGCTGATATGCATAACCACATCCGATTCCATAACCATATTGACCGCCTTTTGCTTTTATGGTACCACCTTTTATTGTGATAGCGCCACTTCCGCCAATACCAGCATCAGTAATCCCCCCGGCTACTTCTAAAGAACCGGTACTATTAGAGGCGACAATAAATTTCCCTCCGTAGTTCACATGAATACCTTCTTGACATTGATTTGTTATCTTATTGTTCCCTTTTAAGATAAAGTTTGCAGTTCCTTTTTCTTCAATCAGAATTGATACATTGTCTTCGGTAGTAGATATTTCAACATCCCGTAATGTGATGTTGGTTGATACACCTTTTTTGATTATTATTATATTCTTATCCGTCTTACCTGAAATTGTATAATTACCAGATTTATTTATTGTAATATTACCTTTACCGATATCATAAGAATTTGTTTGTGCAGCAAAAACAGAATTGGATGATGATAAAAAACAAATAGTAACTATGAATAATATCTTTTGAATTATTCTTATCTTTTCTACTTTCATTATTAAACTCCCCATTTCATATTTAAGTTTTTTCCTTAACCATAAAATACCAATACATCGTGTCATTTTAATGTCAATAACTTAAATCTCTCTTAATAATAATTATATTTTGCCAATATGATTTTATTTGAATCAATAATTAATTTCTTAACTCATCCACATATTTTCCTTTGATATTATCCACTTTTCTCCGTTGAATTCTGCCTTACCTTTATAGCCAACAGCACCTAATCCGCTTCTCCATTTTTTTATATCATAGTTCAGTGTTTTTTTGCTTTCATTATATTCTGAATTGCTAATGGTTATTAAAATACCTGAAGGAAAATAAAATCCCTTTTCGGTAATAAGTCCTTCTTTTAATAATTGTTCATAAGTACTTTCTTTTACTTCCAGACCATACGTATTATATAGTTTCATCAATAAAATTTCCTTATCTTCCTCAGAAAGATTCTCTATTTCGGTTAAATTAAGAGCAATCATACCTATATCATTGTTCAAACCACTATCCTCTTTGTATATTTCATCTATTATAGTAATATACCCGCTTATTAATAGATTAGATTCAAGAATATTGATATACTCAGCTGCTATCTGTGCAGGATATGATTCCATTATAATTCCGTTATAAGTAATTTTAATACTATCACCTATTTGAACCTCATCTAAATCTACTTTCTTTTTATTTTCATCATATATAATGGTATTATTCGTACCTACACTGATTTTATCGGAGGATTTAAATTCGTTGGAATCCACATCTGGCCTTACCAAAAGACCATTGTCGTTATCAATAACCACTGCATTAAATACATATTTACATAGAGAAGCTATATAATCTAGATCCATAGATACATCAGTCTTATAAAAATTATCCCTATAACTAATCGTTGATTCATCTCGAAGCATGATGGTGTCAATTACTTTCCCATCTGCCATAAAATCCAAAGCATAACGCCATCCTGTGGATTTCTCAGATGTTCTGTCTTTTTTAAATTCTATTTTCTTTATATAATTATATAACCCTTCTGATTGTTCCTTATCTAGAGAAACCATAGTCCCAGCTGTACCATCTCTAACTTCTATATTCGTGTATTTCAATTTAACACCTTCTATTGTGAAGTTTTTATTAGTACATCCAGCTAAGATTCCGCTAATAAGCAATATAAATAGATAGAAAAACATTCTTCTATTCATAAATTAATATCCTCCTTCCGTTTCTCATCTCTTTATTATTAGACGATTGTGAAATCTAAAAGTTCCATATTTCTTAGTTTCCGAACTATAACTATAAAGCTTAGCTGAAACTAATTAAAAATAATATTTTTAACTAAAGTTTTATTCAAGTATTCATCTATTTCTTAAATCAATAGTTATTAGTTTTCAACATTATATTAAATAATTTTTGACATTTCATAATATTAGTGATATTATGGTACATACCAACGGTCGGTATATGAGGAGGATTATCATGGCACGAAATAAATATCCAGAACAAACTATAGAGCAAATACTTAATATCTCAACTGCTTTATTTATTGAAAATGGCTACGAAAAAACCACTATACAAGATATTATTGATAAACTAAAAATGTCAAAAGGAGCTATCTATCATCACTTCAAATCCAAAGAAGAGATACTGGATGCTGTTATCAATAGACGTTCCAATTATGCAAGGGAAATGTTAGCTCAATTAGTACAAAATACAAAAGCTGAAAATACAAAAGAAAAAATCAAAAAAATTTTATATCAGATTGCTACTGATACAGAAATTCATTCTATTGATATTATCCTTTGTTCTCAAATTAAAAACCCTCAATTTGTTGTTGCAGGTTTACAAGGTACCGTAAATGATGATGCCAGTGTTATTTCCAAGTTATTTGAGGAAGGTGTTCTAGATGGTTCTATTGAAACGGACTATCCCACCGAATGTGCTGAAATATTTATGCTATTACTAAATATATGGATTAATCCTGTCTTATTTCATCGTGATCTGAGTGAAACAGAAAAACGTTTAAAAGCTTTACAACAGATTATGAAACAATTAGGTATGGATATTGTGAGTGATGAACTAATAAATAAAGTTATTAGCAGCTATAGAGATATTAATGTTTTTCAAAATAAATAAAATGATAATATATTCTTTAATTGTTAAGGCTATACAGTTTCATTAAGAATTAAAGAATATTATTTTTCTTATAAACATACCGTCGGTTGGTACTAAAGTGTATGGTTATGCTTAATTTAATGAGGTAAGAAGTAAATTAGTGGCTATATTCGTGAGTATGTGCAGTTTCTATGATGAAATGAATGTAAAAGAAAAAGGAGGCAATATAATGATTCATTACAACGAAAAAATAATGGATGCAACAAAAAGAATGTCACAAGAGACTTTGAAGAAATCTATGAATAGGGTAACAAAATTTACACACCCTTCAAAAAAAGTATCAAGAATAGGTTCAAAGATAGGAATGGCAATTGGTATACTCCTAATCATAATTAGTGTTTTTGGTATTTTATTGGGGCGCAAGTGGGGAATAGGAAGTTGTTTAGCTGGAATTACCAGTATTATCTCTAACATTATCAATTTAAAAAAGAACAAATAAAATATAAGCTTATAATTATAAGAATGAGCTATTGTATAACTAAAAGAGCATTAGAGACCGTTTCAAAGTCCGTGTAAACTCAAAAAACTGACATAAAATTTTAATAGT
>NZ_DAMAUC010000009.1:0-165987 GCF_032079385.1 Anaerocolumna sp. | reverse complement strand
TATCATCAAGGGATTTTCTCTGCCCAAACAAATCCTAAACTAACTAAACGCAATCTTACCATTACAAATCCTTGACAAATATCACACATTATTATACGATTAAATAGTTTTGAAGAAAATAATATTGGATAGAATATAGATTAAATATGCAAGTAATATACCAAGGCATTCTATAGGAAAATTGTGCTGGCAGCATATTATCATTTGCGACAGATATAGTTTGGAGGATTCATTTTGACTGATTATACGAAGGAAATAGAAAAAAGAAGGACATTTGCAATTATATCCCACCCAGATGCCGGTAAGACGACTTTAACAGAGAAGCTGTTACTCTATGGAGGAGCTATAAACCTTGCTGGCTCTGTAAAAGCAAAAAAGACAGCAAAGCACGCTGTTTCTGACTGGATGGAAATAGAAAAACAACGTGGTATTTCGGTTACTTCTTCCGTTATGCAATTTAATTACGGAGATTTTTGTATTAATATATTGGATACCCCGGGACACCAGGATTTCTCGGAAGATACTTACCGTACTTTAATGGCAGCGGATTCCGCAGTTATGGTTATTGATGCTTCCAAAGGTGTTGAAGCACAAACAAAGAAATTATTTAAAGTTTGCGTAATGCGCAATATCCCCATATTTACATTCATTAATAAGATGGACCGTGAAGCAAGGGATACCTTTGAATTATTAGATGAAATAGAAACTGTTCTTGGTATTCAAACCTGCCCAATTAACTGGCCTATTGGGTCTGGTAAGAATTTTAAGGGCGTTTATGACAGAGAAACCAAACATATCTCCCGTTTTTTTGCAGCGAATAATGGCCAAAAAACAGTGGACACCATTGAGGTGGAATTAGGGGATGAAAAACTGGATTCTCTTATTGGAAAAGAAAATCATACAGTTCTTGCAGATGAAATTGAATTACTTGATGGTGCCAGCAGTGAGTTTGATTTGGAGTTAGTACGTGAAGGAAAATTATCACCAGTGTTCTTTGGTTCTGCTTTAACGAATTTTGGTGTAGAAACCTTCTTAAAACATTTCCTTAACATGACTACCACACCATTGCCCAGAAAGTCCAATGATGGTCTGATAGATCCAATTAAGAATGAGTTTTCGGCTTTTGTATTCAAGATTCAGGCAAATATGAACAAAGCTCATAGAGACCGTGTTGCATTTATGCGAATTTGTTCCGGTAAATTTGAAGCAGGAATGGAAGTAAATCATATACAGGGCGGAAAGAAGATGCGGTTATCTCAGCCGCAGCAGTTAATGGCACAAGAAAGAAAGATTATAGAAGAAGCCTATGCAGGAGATATTATTGGCGTATTTGATCCGGGTATATTCTCAATTGGCGATACCATCTGTATGCCGGATCAGAAATTTTCTTATGAGGGTATTCCAACTTTTTCTCCGGAACATTTTGCAAAAGTACGACAGGTAGATACTATGAAAAGAAAGCAATTCCTAAAAGGTATTACCCAGATTGCACAGGAAGGTGCTATTCAGATTTTCCAGGAATTTAATACCGGTATGGAAGAAATCATAGTTGGTGTAGTTGGTGTTCTACAATTTGACGTACTAAAATTCAGACTGGAATCGGAATATGGAGTAGAAATCCGCTTAGAGAATCTTGCTTTTGAGCATATCAGATGGATTGAAAATAAAGGAATTGATGTAAGTAAGCTAAATGTTACTTCCGATACCAAGAAGGTAAAGGATATGAAGGGCAATCCACTGTTACTATTTGTTCATAGTTGGAGCATACAGACGGTTTTAGATAGAAATAAAGAATTAAAATTATCCGAATTCGGAAGGGAGTAGGAGGTTCTTCCACCCTTCCGGTTCTGACTGAGATAAAGCTGTATTAAAAAGTTAAAAATTTTCTGTATAAAAAAGTTAAAAAAATTATTGACATTTCGTTCATAATATGATAGACTATAAAAGCTTGTAAATCCTTAGTTAAACAATTAAGGATGGACGATAACAACAAAGCAGAGTATCCACTCTCACCTCAGCACTTAGTTGTGACTTTGGTTAATATTTCTGGATTATGGAATTTAAGCTGCAAGCATGGCATGTTTGTGTATTGCTGAATTTCTTGAGCGCTTACTGATGAAATCAGTGAGATTGATCCGGTTGAAACGTGGATGGACTTTGCTATCCACTTTTTTTATGCCAAGTAACATAATGATTTAAGATTCAACCTATGGAGGTGTACAACTATTAGCGATTTAATGATTAATGAGCAGATTAGAGACAAAGAAATCCGTGTAATTGGAGAAGATGGCGAACAATTAGGAATTATGTCATCCAAAGACGCCATGAAACTTGCAAAAGAAGCAAATCTTGATTTAGTAAAGATTGCTCCAACAGCAAAACCACCAGTATGCAAAATTATCGACTACGGTAAGTACAGATATGAAGTAGCCAGAAAAGAAAAAGAGGCTAAGAAGAAGCAAAAGGTTACGGATGTAAAAGAGATTCGTCTGTCTCCAAATATTGATTCAAACGATCTTAATACGAAAGCCAACCAAGCTAGAAAGTTTATCACAAAAGGTGATAAAGTTAAAGTTGCTCTTCGTTTCCGTGGTAGAGAAATGGCACATATAACATCCAGTAGACAGATTTTAGATGCTTTCTATTCAAAGCTTGAGGATGTTGCAGTCGTTGAGAAGCCAGCAAAATTAGAAGGTAGAAACATGATTATGTTTTTAACTGAAAAACGTTAGTAACATTTGGAAATCTCAATCATAGTAACTTTATGATTTTTATTGAAAAATGTCATAAATAATATAAATAAGACAATTGGACAACCTGGCGGAATTCGCATATGGGGAGATTTAATTGTATCATGATTAAGGAGGACATATTATGCCTAAGATTAAAACAAACAGATCAGCAGCAAAGCGTTTCAAAAAAACAGGTACAGGACAATTAAAGAGAATGAAAGCTTATAAAAGCCATATCTTAACTAAGAAATCTACTAAGAGAAAGAGAAATCTTAGAAAGGCAACTTTAGTTGGTGCAACAAAAGTAAAGAACATGAAGAAGATTATGCCATATCTATAAGATATTGGTGATAAGGAGGGAAATAGAACATGGCAAGAATTAAAGGCGGAATGAACGCAAAGAAAAAACATAACAGAGTATTAAAGCTGGCTAAAGGCTATAGAGGAGCCAGATCTAAACAATATAGAGTAGCAAAACAATCCGTAATGAGAGCATTATCAACTTCTTTTGCTGGTAGAAAAGAAAGAAAGAGACAATTCAGACAATTATGGATCGCAAGAATCAATGCTGCAGCAAGAATGAACGGTCTTTCTTACAGCAAATTTATGTACGGTTTAAAAGTTGCCGGAGTAGAAGTGAACAGAAAAATGTTATCTGACATGGCTATTAACGATCCCGCAGGCTTCGCTTCTTTAGCTGAAGTTGCAAAATCTAAAATAGCTTAATGCATCAGGGAAACGGATTGCGAATATCCGCTGTGATGTGATTGTTCCAATTATTAAATAAAATAGTGCAAAGGATTATAACAATCCGTTGCAATTAAAATATCAGGCTTATTTCATGGATAAACTATTTATAGTTTCCTTGAAATAAGCCTTTCTTGTTAAGTAAAATTTCTGACTATTAACTTGGTTAGTAAAATTCCATTCTTGATAAGTAGAATTTCTGACTATTAACTTGGTTAGTAAAATTCCATTCTTGATAAGTAAAATTTCTGACTATTAACTTTGCCGGTAAAATTCCGTTCTTGTTAAGTAGAACTTCTGACTATTAATTTGGTTGGTAAAATTACTTTCTTGGGAAGAAGATCATTCCCGTTAATACGGTCTAATAGAAGGTCAACAGCTACGGTTCCTATCTCAAATGTTGGTACTTCCATAGTTGTTAAAGGTGGATTTGAATATTTTGAAACTTCAATATTTGATAAGCCAATGATAGCTACTTGGTCCGGAACGGATATTTTGTTATTATACAAAGTATTAAGGGCTGCCATAGCCATTAAATCACTTGCAGCAAAAAAAGCATCCGGATAATTATCAGTTTCGCATAAATGATTCACTTTCTCTGAACAAATATCCTCGTCCCACATACAATCGATAATCCAGTCAGGATTTACAGCTAATCCTTCTGCGTGCATGGTGGCGTAATAACCTTTATAACGCTGACTTTCTTTAATATTACCTTTTCTTCCGCTTCCCCCAATAAAACCAATTTTTTTATGGCCTCTTTCGATTAAGTGTTTTACAGCTAAAGTAGCGATATTGTAATGGTCATATCCCACATTATCAATTTCTTCTCTCTCAGTGTCAACACCAACAATATGGGGAACTTGGTTACGAATGAATTCGTAGGTCTCTTCGTCCAAAGTTTCCATCAGTATTAAACCGCTTATCGATTCGTTAAAGGTACCAAACAAAGTCTTTTTGTCTTCCAATTCAGCCCCGGTCCTAATAAATGATATATCATATCCTTTGCTGGATAGTCTGTCTTCAATTCCTGATAATATGGACATAAAATACGGATCATTAAATTTTTTCTTAGTTACACTTAGAATGCAGCCGATTTTAACATTGGTTTTATTATCAGTGTTTGATGCCTGACTTTTCCCGCCAGGATTTACTTTGTAATTCAACTGATGAATGGCTTTCCATACTCTGGCCCGAGTTTCGTCTGT
The DNA here is from genome assembly GCF_032079385.1 of Anaerocolumna sp. Lineage (NCBI taxonomy): Bacteria > Bacillati > Bacillota > Clostridia > Lachnospirales > Lachnospiraceae > Anaerocolumna > Anaerocolumna sp. The sequence continues at coordinate 161,300 of NZ_DAMAUC010000009.1, read as the reverse complement.
CATTTTGTAAGTGGTATCATTGTTAATCACTCTGGATACAGATGCGATAGAAACGTTAGCTAATTTTGCAACATCTCTTATGGTACTCATAGAAAGGATCCCCTCCTTATTTAAATTTATATCTTTTGTTTCGCGATATTTACGTAATATATATAATACAATTTAAATCATCCTATGTCAAATAGTATAGTGAAATAAAAAATAAATTGTGAAAATTATACGGTTTATTATTTACAAATCAAAAATTCAATGCTATAATAACTATAAATTTTAGTAAACAAACGTAACAAATCAACGTAAACCATAAAAATGAATAGGAAAACCCATTGAATTCTTTAAAAAGTACTAATTAAAGTTTGAGAAAGGAAATTCATGAAAGAGGTTCATTGTGCCATATGTAACAAAAATGTAAAAAATGATGAAATTGCCCTGAATGTAAAAATACTTGGCAAGCAACTTGGCAGCATACGCTGCTATGATTGTCTGGCTGCCGTGATGAACTGTAGTACATCTAAGCTGACAGAACTGTCCGATTACTATAAAAGTTCAGGATGCAATCTTTTTAAAATTAATTATTTACAGTAGGGATGGAGAAGATTATGAATAAGAAAATTACCATATATCCAACAATAATTGATACAGTAATTACAAATCCGGGCATTGGTTTTATAGCTGCCCCTGAATTGATGGGAAGTAAGGAAAAAGTTTATGACAACCGGGGCAATAAGGTAGAAAAGTATAAGTTTACAGAAGAGAGTAAAACTTATAATCATCCCGACAGTAAAGTGTATTTCTGCAGTGTGGGCTGGAGGCAGATAGAACGTGAAAAAGGTTTCTATGACTGGAAGCTGTTAGAGGATAAATTAGAGTATGCAAAATCTTTAGGGTGTACAGCGGTGGTTAGATGCTCTCCCTATGCCTTAAGTGAAGAAGAGGATATACCGGGATGGTTTCGAAAAGAGTGCCCCCAGGAACCGGAATTTCCTTTTTGGAGAGTAGATCCAAATACCACTCCTTACATAGAATATTGGACAAATTTTATTAAAGAATTTGGGAAGCATTTTGATGGAAATCCAATTATCAGCTCTGTTGACATGACAATCGTGGGAGCTTGGGGAGAAGGAGGCGGAACGGAATTCTTAGAGGAAGAGGCAATTCGAAAGGTTACAGATGCCTATTTGGATGGATTTAAAATCACTCCCCTTCAAGCGCTGTTACATGATCCCTTATCCCTTAAGATTATTAGGGAACGTAAGGCAAAGGTTGGCTTCCGGGTAGATTGTCTGGGAGATATGGGTGGATTCCATGGTGAGAAATGGTCCCATATGCTGGATTTTTATCCTGAAAATATTCAAAACTTTAATATGGGCTCTGCCTGGGAAACAGCGCCTGTTTTGTTTGAAGCCTGCTGGCATATGAATGATTGGTATTATCAGGAATGGGATATTGATTATATTATTGAAGAATCATTAAAGTGGCATATATCCTCCTTTAACAGCAAAGGGACTACTGTACCAGAGCCTTGGAAAGAGAAAATAGAATACTGGATTAAGAAAATGGGGTATCGTTTTGAACTTAGAAAGTTTATCTTTGACAGCCAGGTCAAGGGAGGACAACAGATTCATATCTGTGGCTTATGGGCTAATACAGGGGTTGCACCTATTTACAATCCCTATACTCTTGTAGTCAGACTGGCTGGAGAAAAGGGAATATATACTTTTAAGAGCAGGGAAGACATTCGCGGGTGGCTGCCGGACATGGATATTCTTTGGGAAGAAAGCTTCTTAATTCCAGATAATGTACCAGAAGGTACCTATGATTTAGAAATAGGAATAGAAACTGACGTAGCTGAAATTGGTAATATAAAGCTTGCCATTGCAGGAGAAAAGAACGGTTATTACCAAATGGGTAAGATTTTAATAGAAAGGGAATAACGCTATGGATCAAAAATTAGAATATAAGGCTTGTATTGATTATTGTAAGTTCGATCAACTGCCAAAAGGAATTGAAGAGAAGTATGTAACATATGAACCGAATAATAATGAATATTTAATTGAACGGGAGTTTTTATATGGAATATGGAATCAATATAATGTCCCAGAAGATAAGAAGGAATTTCTACTATCTGCCCTGGAAGAAATAGAAAAGGATTCTGTGTTATTCTATTTTACTAAATTCCTGGTAGATGATATGTGTTCGGCACGTAACCGTTGTGATGAAGATTTTTATACCAATCTTACCCCCGATTGTATGAAAAATCATGGTGATTTATATTCCTTTTTGTTGCTGCTATCTTGTGTAGTGCCTTCCATGAAACAAATGGAGAGTAGAGGAATACCAAAAGAGTATTATGAAAAGATACCTCACCAGCCTTTAAAGAATCAATTAGAAAAATTGATTAAGAGCAATGATACTAAAGTAAGTGATTTTCCATGGGATATGAATTTCTATACTTGCTCTATATTTTTACTGGACCGATTTTTCTTTATACCATACCGTTTTGAAGATGAATTCACTATGTTTCGTAATAAGAATTCACAAAAAGTAATTGCTTTAAGACATGGAGGGGAAGAATTCCGCAGAGATGGGCAAAGAGATGGAATTAATGACGTATTCGATGAGAAGGGTAAGTTCACCTCTGTATGGAATGAAACTAGGGACTTAATTATTGCCAATAGGATTAACCCAATGGGATTTGTAGAAAAAGAAACGACTACAATTAGTAAAAATGAATGGGATATCGTACTGAAAAAAGGAGATACGGTTTTAGCGTTCCACATTCCTTCCGGGCCCGGCTATACTCCAGACAGGGTAAAAAATTCAATGGAGCTGGCAATTGAATTTTATCATAAGTATTTTCCGGAATTATCAATAAAGGGATTCTGGAGTGAAAGTTGGCTGTATGATACCAGACTGTCATTGGTATTAAATGAAAATAGCAACATTGTACAGGTACAGAGACAATTTTATAATTATCCTATTTTTGAAGGCGACAGTATGCTGCGATATGAAGCTTTTGGGGAGTGGAAAGCAGATCCTGACAGTATTCCCTTAAAGACATCCTTACAAAAAGCAGCTGCGGAATACATGAAAAGAGGAAGACGGTTCAATACCTTATGTATGATAGTCTTAAAAGAAGAAGCCAGCAAAATGGGGAACATGCCATACATAACCGAGGAAGACATCAAACAATTCAAAGAAACAGTAGACAGTCATCTGCAGTAGGAGGGGACATGGGAATTTATTCACTTGAGAATTATGAGAAGTATAAAACGAAAACAATTCGTTTTAAACCCCAAAGTAAGACACCATCTAATTTTGGAGCGGGTCAGATTCATTATGTAAGGCTTCCCTGGACTTTCTTAGAACCAAACCGGGGTGAATTTAATTTAGAATTCATTAACAAAGAAATTGAAAATGTAAAAAACCCCGTTCTAATGTTAGTTCCGGAGATTCCGGTATGGGTAAGCAATCATCAGTCAGATGCCTTTGCAGCACTTATAAGAAGGGTTGGAAGTTTTATCGGTGAAAATAAGAACCTGGTTGGAGTTGTTATTTCAACAATAAATAACAGCTGGGCGGAGTGGGACGGATATTTAGATTCTTTTGAGAGTACTACCGTTTTTGCTGATTTAAATAATAAGGAATTAATAGGTTATTTGAAGGATAAGAATAAGGAATTTGGATTATTGGTTAAGTGCAATGAAGAAAATTGGATCGATTGTTGTGAGGGATTTGCAAAACAAAACCTTCAACATATATGGAAGAAGAATCCGGTGTTGGTACATTTAACGGATGATGTTTGTGAGACTAATATGAGCAGGGAAATCTATAGATGGCATGGTGGACTTTCCAATATACTCTTAGATTTGGGATATAACCTAACCCTAAGAAGGGTCACTTATCCGGAGGTGGTTTCAAAGAAGGGTGCATTACCTCTTCGGCTATGGTTTGTGAATATGGGAACTGCAAAGGTTTATCAGCCATTTACAATAAAATTACGAATAAAACCCCAGGGATTACCTCAAACCCATGGTAAGGACACATCTTATGAATTGACCTTGGGAGACAGCACAGAGTCATGGTCGGTAGGTGATATCACCCATAATGAAATCCTGCAACTGCCGGATATGGAAGTTGGGATTTATACTATATCCATAGGACTTTTCTTATTAGATAACACTCCCATACAACTGAATAATGAAAATATTTCAGTAAATGGTTTTTATGAAATTGGGACGGTTTGTATTGATAATAAGAAGAGGGATGAGCTTTTTAACATTTGGGATACCTATTATCCTGAAGGATATTATCCCTTAGAGGATCCCCAAGTCCCGGAAGAAGAAAAATAAGAGTAATACCCAAGGGTATTAAAAGGATACTTATGTTTACAAAATTAAAAAGGATGCTTCATCAAATATATTACAACAACAATGAACTAACAGAACAGGAATATAAAAGAGGTCAAAAGAAGTTAATCCTTTCCGGGTTAACAGCTGGCATGATTAGCTTACTGACAACGGGGACCTTTTTAGTAGGCTATTTAAGCTATTTAGGAGCATCAGAAAGATACATTGCAATAATAGGTGCAATTCCACAGTTAGGCTGTATATTACAAATGTTCTCCCCTTATATTTTTGAAAGATTAAAACATAGAAAATTGCTAATATGCATATGTTGCTTTTTGTTCCGGTTTTCAGTGGGAACCATTATCTTTGTACCTTATGTACTACATAAAAAAGCTTCCCAGCTTATAGTAATCATGATAATTTATTCTTTTGCATATCTGGCAGCAGGTTTTGTTACGCCGGGGCTTAGCAGCTGGAATATGAGTATGACCCCGGTTCGCGGAAGAGGTAAGTTTCTTGCCATCAAAGATATTACCTCCATGCTTGGGGTGGCGGCCGCTTCGTTAATCATAGGGCGGATGCTGGATTATTATAAGATAAACAATAAATATTTAACTGGATTTACTATTATTTTTCTTCTTGTATTAGTAATATCCATACTGGATTTTATACTTTTATCCGGTATAGGGGAGCCAGTTAATATACAGCAGATGCATAATACTTCTTTACTTGAAATGATTAGTAAGCCTTTAAAGGATTTACATTTTCGTAAAGTTATTTTGTTCTTAAGTATTTGGTATTTTGCAGTTCATTTTTCGATTTCTTTTATTCCTATATATATGGTTAATTCCCTTAAATTAAGCTATTCCTTTATCTCCGTGGTGGGAGTGCTGGGAAATATATTTGGAATGATATCTATTTATTTGTGGGGAAGTTTGGCGGATAAAACTTCTTGGAACTTTTTATTAAAAGCCAGTGGAGTGATAATTGCATTTTGCTATATGGGGTGGGCTTTTGTTACGGCTAATAATGCCTTTGTGTTGGTTCCTGTTTTTCAGATCCTGTTAACAGGAAGCAATGGAGCATTTAATATGGCAGCGGTTAATATTCAATATATCCATGGGCCGGAGTCGGGTAAAACCACATATTTAGGAGTGACCCAATCTATCGCCTATGTTACCGGATTCTTTGGAGGAATTTTGGGAGCAGCAGCTTCACAGCTGCTTAAGAATCTTAGAATAGAGTGGAAGGTCATTTCCATGGGAAGCATACAAATGCTATTTTTAATTACAAGTCTTATTTTATTTGCGGCATTAGGAAGCATTAAGATAAAGAAATAAACGCAGGCGCTAAAACGCCGGAATCGAGGTTAAAGTGAAATTAGGTTTAATAGGTGCAGGACAAAGAGGCATGATTTATGCAGAATATGCCTATAACAGTAAAAGAGCTGACATTATTGCAGTAGTAGAACCGGATGATAAAAGAAGAAAGATGGCAGCAGATAAATTTAATATACCATTAGAAAGACAATTTAAATCCATTGAAGAATTTTATCAGTTAGGGAAAATATGTGATGCCATTATTATTGCATCTATGGATAGAGATCACTATGAACAGGCTATGGAGGGACTGGAACTGGGCTATGATATTCTTTTAGAAAAGCCAATTTCCCCAAGTCCTTTGGAATGTGTAAAGATACAGGAAAAGGCTCATGAAAAGAAATGCCATGTTATTGTTTGTCATGTGCTTCGTTACACAAACTTTTTTGCAGAAATTAAGAAGATTATAGACAGCAATGAATTGGGAAAAGTAATCACCATTCAGCATAATGAAAACATAGGTAATTATCACATCGCCCATTCTTTTGTAAGAGGAAACTGGAGAAGAAGCGACTTAGCCAGTCCTCTGATTATGCAAAAGTCATGTCATGATATGGATATTCTGACTTGGTTAGTAAACAGCAATGCAAAACGAATTTCATCTTATGGAAATTTAACTTATTTTAAAGAAGAAAATGCACCAATGGGTAGTTCCGATAGATGTCTCACCTGTAAAGCAGCAGAAGAATGCCGGTTTGATGTGAGAAAAGCTTATCTGCCGGTAAGAGGGCAGTGGCCGGCTACGGTGGTAAGTCAGGATCAGACAGAGGAAGGACTGCTAAAAGCATTGGAGACCAGTCCTTACGGACGTTGTGTATACCGTTGTGATAACGATGTATGTGATAACCAGGTATCTCTTGTTGAATTCGAAAATGGTGTAACGGTCAGCTTTAATCTAAGTGGATTTACCAACCGGATGTGCCGGACCATTAAAGTTATGTGTGAGAATGGAGAAATAAGAGGGGATGATGGTTTAAATATTATTGAAGTGACCCGTTTTGCTCCCAATGCAGTGGGAGGTTATGAGCAAAGAGTCATTCACCCAGGTTCAGTGGAAGGCGGACATGGAGGCGGAGATACCGGCCTAATGGAGGACTTCTTAGATATGCTGGAAAAAGACGGTGTGGATAGCAGATCTTCCATTGACAGATCAGTCGAAAGTCATATTATGGCGTATGCAGCAGAAGAAGCAAGAGTTACTGGAAAAAATATTGATTTACACGTATTTAAAGAACAATTAAAAGATACTATTTAACCTCACCGGGAAGCGGGCTTACCTGTTTCAGCAGGAGTTAGGGTTCCGGCTGAAATGCCGCGTAGTGATAATGAGGTTATGAGCAGGCAGCGTAAGCGGATTAGGAATATTCGCTTTGATAATAGCAAATGTAGAGAGGTAATAGTTTTATCGTTATTAAATGGTGCTAAAGCACCGGAATCGAGGTTAATATGAATTTGGCTGCGGAAAAGTCATTGAATCGAAGCCGGAAAAGAAGAAAAGACGGTTTTTTCTATGAGTTAAAGAAAAATAGAATTTTGTATTTCATGTGCGTACCTGCATTAATCGTACTAATTCTATTTTGCTACATACCCTTTGGCGGAGTTTGGATGGCATTTACAGACTTTAATGTGGTAGATGGTATCTTTGGAAGCAAATTTGTTGGGTTAGAGAATTTCAAATTTTTCTTTTCAAAAAACAGTATGGGTTGGAGAGTAACTTATAATACTTTAGTAATTAACTTTTTTGGTATTATATTTGGAACCGTCGTTCCCATTACTATAGCTATTTTTTTAAATGAGATTCGAAACAAGACTTATAAGAAGATTACCCAAAGTATGATGTTTTTCCCCTATTTCCTTTCCTGGGTTGTAGTAGGTGCAATTATATACGGAATATTCTCCACCGATGTGGGTGTTGCCAATAATTTATTAAGATTTTTTGGAAAGAACCCTATAAGCTGGTATGCAGAACCTAAGTACTGGAAAGAAATTATTATTATAGCGAACGTATGGAAATGGAGCGGCTATAATTCTATTATTTATATGGCTGCAATGTCCAGTTTTGACGGAAGCTTGTATGAAGCAGCTAAAGTAGATGGGGCGAATAAGTTCCAACGTATCTTTTATTTAACAATTCCTATGTTAAAGCCTACCGTTGTAGTTCTTACCTTAATGAGTATCGGACGAATTTTCTACGGGGATTTCGGAATGATTTATGGTATTGTTGGTAACAATCCAGTTCTAATCGATGAGGTTACCGTAATTGATACCTACGTTTATCAGACCATGAGAACTCTGGGCTTCTCTTACTCTACCGCAATAGGATTGTTCCAATCTTTAATGGGCTTAATACTTGTAACAATTGCAAATAGGGCCGCTAAGAAAGTAAATGATGGGGAGGGGCTGTTCTAATGAATAAAAATAGATTATTTACAGATAAATTAGTTACGGTTATTGCATATTGCTTTATTGGATTGTTTGCGATTATATGCTTATATCCGCTAATTTTAACCATCAGCGTTTCCTTCTCATCAGAGCAGGAAATAGCAAGAAAGGGTTATTCCATTCTTCCCTTAGATTTTACGTTTAATACCTATAAGTACATATTTATCAACAGCGGTACTAAAATTTTAAAATCTTATGGAGTGACTATATTTATTACAGTAGTAGGTACAATAGGAGCTATGCTGATTACCAGTATGCTTGCATTTGCTATCTCAATAAAGAAATTAAAATATCGAAACGTCATTGCATTTATTTGTAATTTTACTATTATCTTTTCTGCGGGACTGATACCCTGGTATATGGTGTGCGTTAATTTTTATGGATTAAAGAACAATATTTTAGCCCTAATCCTGCCATCCATCTTTAGTGTATGGAATATGTTCTTAATGCGTACCTACTTTTCCAGCATACCCTCATCCCTTTATGAGGCAGCAGAGATTGATGGAGCGAATTATTTTACTATATTTATAAAAATGGCAATGCCTCTAAGCAAGACAGCCATATTAACCGTTGGCTTAATGTATGCATTACAATATTGGAATGATTGGTGGCATTCATTAATCTTTATTAATGATAAGAATCTGTTCCCATTACAGTATTATTTATACAGCATATTATCCAATGTTAATGCAATTAGTTCAGGACGTGTACCGGCAGGGGCAGCAGGAGGAATCTCTTTACCGGCAGAAACGGTTAAGATGGCAGTAACGGTAATAACCATAGGCCCTATCATCTTTCTATACCCCTTTGTTCAAAAATATTTTGTTCATGGTGTTATGACAGGGGCAGTAAAGGAGTAACTGAGTGTATTATGCCTGAAAGGCATTCTATAAAAAACATAAAAGGAGGATATTTTTATGAAATCAAAAAAATTACTTATTCTTTTTGCAGTAATGATGTTAGCAGCTTCGCTGTTAGCAGGCTGTGGAAAAAAAGGGGGAAATGCAAAAGGAGAACTTGAAACACTTACTATTTTATATCCCGGTGAAACCAGTGACAGGATGTCAGAATTCCTTAAAAATGAATTCGCTGAAAAAATGGCAGCGGATCTTGGATTAAAGGTTGAAGTTACCTTTGTACCCTGGGCTCAATATTGGGAACAAAAAGACATTATGTTAGCTGCCAATGAACCAGTAGACCTTTATTGGGACGGTCTTCCTGATCTTGCAGCGATGGTAAATAAGAAGCAAAGTATGGCACTAGACGATTTGATTAATAAGTACGGTCAGGATATGCTTAAAGTTTTGCCGGAACAACAGCTTCAAGGTGCAACAATTGATGGTAAAATATATGGTATCCCATCTGCTTATGCACCATCTTCCGCTATGTTCCAATTAGTATGTGTCCGTCAGGATATATTAGAAGCAGTTGGAATGACAGAAATTAAAACTGCTGAGGATTTAAAAGAGTTTGCTATAAAAGTTAAGGAACAATTTCCTGAAATGAAAGGGCCTGCTGATGTTATCTTTAAGCCTTTAACCAGATATTTTACAGAGGAACAATATAACTGGATCGCTGCGGAAGACTTAGTAGTATTTGGTGAAGATACGAAAAAGGCATACAGTTATTTTGAAACAGAAGCATTTCAGAAACTTGCTCAGTATAACCAAAGCATGTATAAAGAAGGACTGTATACAGAAGATTTAACAATCAAATACAATGAAAGAGACTCTCGTATGCAGACCGGTTTATATCTGTGGGTAGAAGGCTCTTTAGGTAAGGAAATGGAAATCATTGATTCTGTTAAAGCCAATGCACCAGATGCAAAATTAAAAAGCTACCTTTTGGCTCCGGGAAAACCTCGTTATATTACCTCAACAGGCGGAGAAGTATTATGTATCCCTGTAACCGCACCAAATCCGGAAGGAGCAATGAAGTTCCTTAACTGGCTTTATTCTTCACAAGAAAATTACTTATTCGCATTATACGGTGTGGAAGGAAAAGATTACGAAATTGTGGATGGAAGAATTAATAAACTTTCCTCAAATGAATTCTTCTATGAATGGATGTTTAGAAATCAAAATTATCAATTGTTTGCTCCGGATGTAGAGCAGGAAAGCATTGATAATTATACAAAATGGGATGATGACGCTATTGTATCCGATTCAATAGGATTCCGTTTTAATAATGAAAATGTAAAAGAAATAGAAACTGCCCTTAGAGAAGTTGCAGGCAAAGATTTAGCTGCAATCCGTTCCGGCTTTGTAGATTTTGAAACGGAATATCCAAAGGCAATTAAGAAATTAAAAGAAGCAGGTATGGATGAGTATGTAGCTGAAGTACAACGTCAGTTAGATGAATTCCTAGCCAATAAAAAGTAAATATAAAAATTATTTATTGAGGCATAACATATAAATATTCCCTGTTCCGAAATAGGAACAGGGAATATTTTAATCCAGGTCTTTTTTATTTTTCTTATGTTGTTTTACCCATTTATTTAATAAATACTCAATCTGCCCGTTAATGGAACGAAAATCATAAGAAAACTGGTATTAATGTACATATAATATAAAATATAACAAAGATTTGCTTGCTTAACTTGACGGTCACTTTTACCAATGATAGAATAATTATTGTATTTTATAGTAGATGAGAGTGTTGAAAAGCTCGCTGCTTTGTAAAATTGAATGTAAGCTCCGAAAAAAATGAATTGGTAAAGTCGGGTTTGGGAGGTTTTGCTTTGAACAAAGTGATTACATATTTAAAACCCTATAGGGGTTCCATGTTATATGGATTGTTTATTAAAGTGATTGGAACATTTTTAGATCTAGGTCTTCCATGGGTGTTAGCATATATTATAGATGAAGTGATTCCGTATAAGAAGATCTCATATATTTTGCTATGGGGATTAGTTATGATTCTCCTTTCTGTTGGGGCAAGAACCTTTAATATTAAAGCAAATCGCAATGCTTCAAAAGTAGCAAAAGATGCAGTAAAGGCTTTAAGACATGATTTATACAAAAAGATTCAAAGTTTATCCGGTGCTCAGATCGATTATTTTACAATACCTTCTTTAGGCTCCAGGTTAACCTCGGATACTTATAACATCCACAGCATGATTAGTATGATGCAGAGGCTTGGAGTGCGTTCACCTATCTTACTAATTGGAGGAATCATAATCACCAGTACCTTAGAACCAGTATTGACATTAGTTCTTGCGGGCATTTTCCCATTTCTTGTTTTAGTAGTATTCTACATATCGAAAAAAGGCATTCCCCTTTATATTCAGGTACAATCCTCTGCAGACCGGTTGGTTCGGGTAGTAAGAGAGAATATCAGCGGTATTCGTGTGATTAAAGCATTATCTAAAACTCCCTATGAAAAGGAACGTTTTAAAAAAATGAATACAGAGGTTGTTGACAAAGAGTTGAAAGCCGGTATGACCATGGCGATTACAGACCCTATGATGAATCTGCTTTTGAATCTAGGACTTACCCTGGTGGTTGTTATCGGTGCTTACCGGGTAAACAGCGGTAGCTCTGAACCGGGTAAGATAGTGGCTTTCTTATCTTATTTTACACTAATGCTAAATGCTGTTATTGGTATTACCAGAATATTTGTAATCTACTCTAAGGCCAGTGCCTCCGCAGCTCGTATTGAGGAAGTATTAGTTGTAGAAGATGACTTAAAAGAAATGGATATAGAGCCAGTTCAGACAAAATATCATATAGAATTTCGAGGGGTATCTTTCTCTTATACGAAAGAACCTTGTATAGAAGACATCAGCTTTGGCCTAAAACGAGGTGAGAGCCTTGGCATCATAGGTTCCACCGGTTCCGGAAAAACGACTTTGATCAACCTGTTAATGCGCTTTTATGATGTTTCACAGGGACGTATTCTTATTAATGGAAGAGATGTAAAAAGCTATAATAAACAGGAACTTCGTAAAAAATTCGGTGTAGCATTTCAAAATGATGTATTATTTGCAGATACAATTTATGAAAATATAAAGCTGGGAAGAGAACTGTCCAGAGAGCAGGTAAAGGCGGCTCTTATACATGCCCAGGCGGACTCATTTGTTCAGGAACTGGAGGGAGAATTGGACTTTAAACTGGCCATTAAGGGAAGCAATTTGAGTGGTGGTCAAAAACAAAGGTTATTGATTGCAAGAGCTTTAGCCGGAAATCCGGAGATATTAATCCTGGATGATTCCTCCAGTGCATTGGATTATAAAACAGATTCGCTGCTTAGAAAAGCAATTAGAGAACAATATTCTGATACTACCAGTATTATCATTGCCCAAAGAATTAGTTCCATTATGAAACTGGATCATATTTTTGTAATTGAGGAGGGCAAAATGGCTGGTTATGGAACGCATGAAACCTTGTTAGAAACCTGTGAGGTATACCAGGAGATCTATCATTCACAGATGATGTAAGAAAGGAGGGCATAAACATGGCTGTAAATCCGGGACCAGCAAAAAGAGGAGTCAGTACAAAAAATGAAAGACCAAGAGATACCAAATATGTTTTAAAACGCCTCTGGCCTTATATATATCATTATAAATGGTTATTAGCCCTTGCAATTATTCTAACCCTTGCCGGTAATGTATTTGCACTCTTAGGACCTATGTTATCCGGTTATGCAATTGATGCCATCGAGCTGGGTAAAGGAAAGGTACTTATTTATGATGTTTTATATTTTGCAGGGTGGATGGTTGCGTTTTACATTGCTTCCTCTTTCTTTGCATATCTGCGTTCCATATTAATGATTCAGTTAAGCCAGAAAATCATCCATAAGATGAGAGAGGACGTATTTACTAAACTGGTAGAATTACCGGTTGGATATTTTGATAGGAATCAAGCGGGAGATATTATCAGCAGAATATCTTACGATATCGATACCATTAATACTTCCCTTTCTACAGATATCGTACAAATAGCAGCCAGCGTAATGATTGTAGTCGGTTCTTTGGTTATGATGATAATTATATCACCGGTTCTGGTATGGGTAATGCTGATTACCATACCACTATCTCTATTATATACAAGATTTATGTCCAAAAAGGTACGTCCCCTTTTTCGAAAGCGCTCGGCTAAATTAGGAGAGCTCAATGGCTTTACTGAGGAAATGGTATCAGGGTTAAAGACTATAGAGGCTTATGCTTCCGAAGATGCGGTTATGGAAAGTTTTGATGCTATAAATGAGGAAACTACGGAAGCTTATTATCAAGCCGAATTCTACGGCAGTACCATGGGACCGACGGTTAACTTTATTAATAATATTTCACTATCCTTTATTACGGTGGTTGGTGCAATATTTTATTTAAGAGGAAATATGTCACTTGGTAATATATCTTCTTTTATACAATACAGCCGTAAATTCTCCGGCCCCATAAGTGAGACAGCTAATATCATAAGTGAACTCCAGTCTGCTGCCGCCGCTGCAGAGAGAGTATTTAAGCTTATGGATGAAGCACCGGAAGTGTTGGATAAAGAGGGAGCACAAGAGTTAGAAGAAGTAGAAGGGGAAGTGGATTTAAAAGACGTTACCTTTGGTTACATACCGGAGAAGTTAATTTTCGAAAAATTAAATCTTACAGCAAAACCTGGCAGCCTAACAGCCATTGTAGGGCCTACAGGAGCAGGAAAAACTACTGTTATAAATCTTCTTATGCGTTTTTATGATATTTGGGACGGGGAGATTCTTATTGATGAAAAAGAAACAAGAGACCTGACAAGAGCAAGTCTTCGAAAGTCCTTTGCCATGGTGTTACAGGATACTTGGCTATTTCGGGGAACTATTTTTGATAATATAGCCTACGGTAAAGAAAATGCCACTATGGAGGAAGTGACTAAGGCTGCCCAAATGGCAGGAATTCATTCCTTTATTAAGCGCCTTCCTGAGGGCTATCATACTATAATCAGCGAGGATGGATTTAATATATCAAAGGGGCAGAAGCAGTTGCTTACCATTGCCAGAGCTATGCTGCTGGATGCCAAAATGCTGATTTTAGATGAAGCAACTTCCAATGTAGACACCAGAACAGAAGTAAAGATACAAAAAGCAATGGTGAAACTTATGGAGAATAAAACTTGTTTCGTTATTGCCCACCGATTATCTACTATCCAAGGTGCCGATACCATATTAGTGGTAAATGAAGGCAAGGTAGTGGAGCAGGGAAAACATAAGGAATTGATAGAGAAGAAAGGGTTTTATTATAAGCTGTATCAATCCCAATTTGAATAAAGAAGAGGCTGTTGTGTACACAACATATAATGGGTACAACTTTCCACCAAGAAAAAGTGTGCATTTCTATCCAGGGAATTTCAAATAAGTCCAATTATTCATGGCTGCTTTTTCAATAAATTCATGAAAAATACGGTGGAATATAAAGAATACAAAGGAGGAAATGAATGAAAAAACTTCATTATGGCTTAGCTTTATTGTTGTTAGTGGTTTTGGTATTGTTTACACAATGTGGAAACAGGGGGTATTCCAAAAAACAAGCCCAAACGATTATGACAGAGTATATCCAGAAAAAATACGGCAGTACGCCAACTTTTGAGTGGGTTCGCTGGCATAAAAAGAAAGGTTATTCCCAGGGTTATTACGCCAAAACAACGGAGGGTTACTACATACGCATGAATGTCTTTACGGAGGGAGGCAAATCCAAAGGCTATGATTGTTTAGACACCAAAGAATATGGGGAGATTGCTGAAGCAATGAAACTTGCTTTTGCTGATAACCCATTATCAGATAACTATCTTGTAGAGATAAATTTGATTAATGATGCCAGTAAAGGGGAATTGTGGGATAGCCTTAAATGGGCTTTTCATGAAAAATGGAATGGTGATCTACAAGATTTTTTACTTCAGCATGGAAGCCGCTATCGCACTGTGTTTCAAAATGAATCCTGGGAAGACAGACCGAATTTTTATGTGATCATTCGGCCGGATAGTGTTGCTGATTACAGTAAAAATTATGAGGCATTTGACGAGTATGTCACAAGAATAAGAAATACAAATGAATATATGTTCCTATCTGTTCTGGTTGCACCACCCTCTTTATCTGTGGATGCACTAGAGGCATTGAACACAGAGTATATATTAGATAATAACCGGATTTTACTTGATAATCTTAGAAAAGGTGGAGGGCATGATTTCAGCAAACCTGCGGCTCTTGCCAGCCAGGGAAATGGCGCTGAAGGCTATATTTATCAGGGTGTCCGTGAAGAAGCTGCGGTAGAGGAAAGCTATGTACTGACAGCTGCTGAACCACCAAAGGAACCAGTCAGCTATTTAATTGGTGAAGCATACCGGATTATCAGTCCCGTTTATAGTGTGGAAAACCTACAGGATGCCACAATTGTATTAGATTTTAACTTGTCTGTTGTTCTCAAAGATTATCTTGCTGAAAATCCTGACGCTCAGCTAGGCAGGGACTTTGTGTTATTGGAGATGGAGTCGGATATGACTTGGATCACACCAGTGGTACCATCTTATGACAGCAAAAATTTTGACACACCGGAGAATGCAGAAAAGTACTTAGGCAATACCAGCAAGTGTAAATATTCCTATCAAGTTTCCGACAAACCAATACAAATTTGTTTTGGTGTGTTACAAAAAGAATAAAACAGAATAACTTTGTTAAACCTAAAAAATCCGCTGCTCCTTACAGAACAACGGATTTTTTATTTGTTTTATTCCACTTGTGGACCGGATGGAAGACGTTCATATGCATCAGATTCATGAACATACTCCCAAACTTCCGTCATGAACTTTACAAATTTATTGTTAGCCTTTGATATTCCCTTTTGGTCTATGTGGGCACCTGTACTGCAGGATATGCTTTTAGTCTCACCATCGGATACATATTGAAATTCATAATAGGATGGAGGTATGGCCATATAGCCTTTATCCGGATCGATCTCTTCAGGCAGATCATGGAGGTCATATTTTATAAAGGCCTCATAAATCTTCTGTAGCTGCTCGTCAGAAAAATTGAAATCTGTTATAGCATTTGGGTCTCCTTCGTCAAATTGAAATCTGTTTTTTATTGTAGAATTAAACGTATCAACTTCTGTGAAATTGTGGGTATAAACAAATCCAAAATCATCAGGAATTTCTTTTGCTGACTGCTTCCCACCATTACATGCACTAAAAAGTAAAGCAGATATTAACAGAAGCATTAGAACCTTTGCTCTTTTCATTTTTACTCCGTCCTCCTATCACTTATTTGTCCTAAAAAGGACTTGATATGCTAAATTATACCATGACTTCGGGACATTGCAACAAAAATAGGAGGAACTTTATGACTCCCTTTTTAGATAAACCATATCAACAAGTTGCTTTCCACATTCATATATAGGATGGTCATAGTTATCAGTGAAAAAATTTTCTATACGATGTGACTCAATAAAGCCGCATCTTTGATAAAAGTCCAGAGTGAGTGGGCTGTCACCTGTTCCCACAAGCATAGTTCTACAATCCGTATAGTAAGAAAACAAAAATTCTATCAGGGCTTTTCCATATCCTTTTCGCTGGCAATCAGGTCTGGTTGCAATATTTTTTATCTCATAAATTCCGTCTGCTTCTTTTGTAACTACGCATTCGGCTTTTATTCCATTATCATCTAGAACAAACATCTCGCCACGTTCCAAGTATTTGTCTATCATGCTTTCCTGTTCGTCTGCAAGTAATAGCAGGTCGATATATTCTTTTTTGTTTTCTGTGACTTTTATTATATTCATAAGCTTGCACCTCTTATTTTATGTTTTTGGGGATTATTTTAACATATAAAATAAAAGAAGTCGATTGCAGTAATCGGCTTCTTTTAATAAAAATTATGTATGCAGTCGAAGGGACTTGAACCCTCACGGTCTTGCGACCACTAGAACCTGAATCTAGCGCGTATGCCAATTCCGCCACGACTGCAAATAATAGTAACGTAAATATTGTACTACTTTTTTCAGTTATGTCAAGTATAAGGTTATGAAATTTACTTAAAAAGTATAAAAATTAACTTGGTATAGTAGTCTTAACAGTATAATTAAGTATTATTTATGTCCCTTTTAATTCAAAAATGCAGCCTTGAACCCGTAGGGTCTTGCAGCTGCTAGAGCCTGAATCTAGCGCGTATGCCACACTGTAAATAGCTCTTTATCAGGCGACAATTTCCCACTATAATACAGGGAGCATTTTACTTGCAATGATAATATTTATATATTATAATAACCTAATATGAATAGTATATTTTAATAATAACCAAGAATTTAGGTTTCCAATTCAGTAGGATAAGCTTTGGGCAAATCCCCTGGGTTATGGAATTAATAGGGAAGATAGGTGAGAATCCTGCACAATCCCATTGCTGTATTTACAGAGTACATTTTCTGGATTGCAAAAATCGGCCACTGGAATATCTGGGAAGGCGAAAATGTATGTTGAAGTATAAGTCAGAATACCTGCCTAAGTTTTATAGAATAGCAATTCTGTGAGGACAGGACATGCTATATTTATTAGGGTAAGCTCATGTAAAATGAGTTTTATTTTGTACCTAGTATTTATAATAAATATAGATATAATTCAAGCCTTATAGTTGCATTCTGACTATGAGGCTTTTTCTCGCTTAATTTTAGACATATAGGCTGTCTGGGTGGATTGATATTCTAATAATGATTTATTGCTGAGAGAAAGGAAGGGCGTTATGGATATAAAAATAAAGAAGAGGGATGGTAGTTATGAACCTCTTTACGTAGAAAAAACAAAAAAGATGGTAGCTTATGTATGTGAGGGGCTAGAGGGCTGTGACCCAATTGAGCTTGAAATGGACTCCAACATTCAGTTTCGGGATGGTATGAGTACAAAGGAAATACAGAAAGTTCTTATTCAAACTGCCATAGAAAAGATGATTCAAACCACAAAAGATGCCCACGGTAATACGGTAAAAACTACAAATATTAACTGGCAATATGTTGCAGCAAGATTATTAATGTCTGATTTATATAAAGAGGCCGCAATTAATAGAGGATATGATTATTTTGGCTATGGAGATTTTTCCGAATTAGTACATAAGTTGGTGAAGGATAAATATTACGGAGAATATTTAATAACGGAATATAAGGAAGAGGAGATTAAGGAGTTAGGTGCTTATATAAAACCGGAGAGAGACTTGCTCTTTAATTACGAAGGCCTGAAACTGTTGACAGATAGATACTTAATTAAAGGTTTTAATAAAGAAGTATTGGAATTGCCACAGGAACGGTTTCTTGCTATTGCTATGCATCTTGCCATTCCAGAAGGCAGCAAAAAGATGGAATATGCTAAAAAGTTTTATGATCTGCTTAGTTTGCTAAAGATGACGGTAGCCACACCAACCCTTGCCAGTGCAGGTACTCCTTATCATCAATTAAGCAGCTGCTTTATATCCGTTGTGGGGGATAACCTGTGGTCTATTTATGATGTGAACAGTAAGTTCGCAAGTGTATCCAAACATGGTGGTGCGTTAGGCATCTATACAGGAAAGATCAGGGCGCTAAATAGTGAAATCAGAGGGTATAAAAATGCTTCCGGAGGAGTCATCCCATGGATTCGTTTATATAATGATACTGCGGTGGCGGTGGATCAGCTTGGCAGAAGAAAGGGCGGGGCCTCTATTACACTGGATATATGGCATCGTGACCTTTATGAATTTATGGAACTAAGGACCAATAATGGAGATGATAGAAGAAAAGCTCATGATATTTTCCCAGCTTTAAGTATTCCCAATCTTTTTATGGAGAGATTGGAAGCAAGAGGAAGTTGGTCATTATTTGACCCGTATCAAGTACATAAAGAAATGGGATTTTACTTAGAAGATTTTTATGATGATGAAGACAACAAAACCTTTACGCAACATTATCTTGCCTGTGAAAAAAATCAAAATCTGGAACGTGTTACAGTAACTGCCCTTGATATTATGAAAAAGATTATGAAAAGTGCAGTAGAAACCGGAACTCCGTTTATTTTCTTTAGAGATACTGTCAATCAGGCCAACCCTAATAAACATGCCGGAATGATCTATGCTTCAAACCTTTGCCATGAAATTGCACAAAATGTAAGTGAATCTACCCTGATTGAAGAAAGCATTGTAACGGATCAAAATGAAAATCATGTAGTAACAAGAGTAAAGTCCGGCGACATGGTAACCTGTAACCTGAATTCCATTAATCTTGGCCGTGTTAATATAGATGAATTGGAAGAAACCGTACCACTTCAGATTCGTATGCTGGACAATGTGATAACTTTAAATCAGTCACCGGTGGCGGAAGCGAAAATTACCAGTGATAAATACCGGGCGATAGGCCTTGGAACCAGTGGATATCATCATTATCTCGTAAATAAGGGAATAACCTGGGAAAGTGAAGCACATTTTAAAGAAGCGGATCTGTTATTTGAAGAAATAGCATATGAGGCAATCAAGGCTTCTATGGAACTTGCCAGGGAAAAAGGCGCCTATCCGGAGTTTGAAGGTTCTGAGTGGCAGTCAGGTAAATATTTCGAGAGACGAGGTTACAATTCACCCCGTTGGCTGAAATTAAAGGAAGATGTACAGAAATATGGTTTAAGAAATGGCTATATTATGGCAGTTGCTCCAACCGGAAGCACATCTAATATTGCAGGAACCTCAGCAGGAATTGATCCGATCTTTCAGAAATTCTTTATAGAAGAAAAGAAGGGAAGCTTTACACCGAAAGCAGCTCCTGACCTGAATGAGAAGAATTTCTGGCTTTATAAAGAAGCCCATTATATTAATCAGATTTTTAGCATAAAAGCCTGTGGCATTCGTCAAAAACACATTGACCAGGCACAATCCTTTAACCTTTACATTACGCCAAGTTTAAGCGCAAAGGATATACTAAACCTGTATATAGAATCCTGGAAAAATGGTGTTAAAACTATCTATTATGTAAGAAACCAGTCACTTGAAATGGATGAGTGTACAAGTTGTTCCAGTTAGGCGAAGCCATAAATGGATTTCGAAAGAAAATCATTTGAAATTCTCATATAGAAAGGGTATAAAAATGAATAAGAAAAAGATATTTAATGAACAGGGACTGCGGGGTACGGAGTCTTTAATCAATGGAAATACAACTAATTTACGGGAATGGAACCGGATTAAATATGACTGGGCTAATGTATTTTACAGAACCATGTTAAATAATTTCTGGATACCGGAGGAAATCTCTTTAAATGAAGATATTAAGCAATTTCCATTGCTGACCAATGGAGAACGAAATGCTTTTGATAAGATAATATCATTTTTAAACTTTCTTGATTCCGTACAAAGTGAAAACCTGCCAAATCTATCAAGATATATTACTGCTCCGGAAGTATCTTCCCTCCTGAATATACAAGCTTTTCAGGAAGAGATTCATGCCCAGAGTTATTCTTATATTCTGGACACCGTGACCAATCCTGTTACAAGGGATAAAATCTATGATGAATGGAGAGAAGATAAATATCTTCTGAGAAGAAATCAATACATTGCAAATATATATCAAAGGTTTAATGAAGATTCTAGTACAGAGAACTTCCTACGTGCGGTAGTTGCAAACTACATATTGGAGGGAATCTATTTTTACTCGGGATTCAGTTTCTTCTATACCTTGGCCAGACAGGGGAAGATGACCGCCACAAGTACCATTTTTAAATATATTAACAGAGATGAAATTACTCATTTGGTTCTGTTCCAGAATATATTGAAAGAACTTAAAAATGAAAATCCTGAGTTATTTACAGAAGAAATGATAGAGGAAATCAGGGAAATGATGCGTACCGGTGTGGAACATGAAATCGCTTGGGGACAATATGTTACCAATAATGAAATATTGGGGATGAATAATGAATTAATCGATAAATATATTAAGTATTTAGGAAACTTAAGATTAAGGGCAATTGGATTAGAGGAACTATACCCTGAAATAACAGAGAACCCAATGGCCTGGATTGAAGGTTTTTCCAATTTAAACAGTACAAAAACAGATTTCTTTGAAGCAAAAGTAACCAATTATACCAAAGCAGCTGCATTTGATTTTGACGATTTAGAATAGAATACTATTTACAAAATAAGAGAGCAAATATAGTGAATATGAATATTCCTTGGCATATCTGGAAATTATAACCCAGAGGTGAATAAAATGGATACTTTATGGAAATCAAAAAGCGTTTCTCATAATAGCGGAAAAGAAAAGGGCGAATCTATATGGGGACAGAAAGAATACAGGAATGAAGCCCCATCTTTTACTCTAAAGAATGATATTAACACAGAGGTAGCAGTTATAGGTGCAGGACTTGCAGGTATTTTGACTGCATATATGTTACAAGAACGGGGAATTAACGTTGTTGTGATAGAAAAAGATCAGGTGGGAAGTGGAGCAACCAGAAATACTACCGCAAAAATAACTTCACAGCATGGTCTTATATATCAAAAATTATTAAGATATAAAGGTGAAGAAAGAGCCAGAGAATATGCCAGGGTAAATCAAATGGCTATTCAGAAATACGAAGAAATATCCAATCATCTTCACATTGATTGCGATTATGAAATTCTGCCTAATTATATATATTCCTTAAGAGGGGAAGAAAAAATAAGAAGAGAAGCAGAAGCAGCAAAAAGAATTGGAATCCCAGCTGTTTATACCAAAGAAACTACTTTACCCTTCCAGGTAAAAGCAGCAGTTCGGTTTCATAATCAGGCTCAATTTCATCCAATTAAGTTTATGGACGGAGTAGCAAAGGAACTAACCATTTATGAACATACCAATATTATAGAGATAAAAAAGAACGGTCTTATTATAACGGAACAGGGAAATGTAAAAGCAAAGTCTATTGTGATTGCAACCCATTATCCCTTTATAAATACACCCGGATATTATTTTTTAAGACTTCATCAGGAAAGAAGTTATGTTACTGCACTACAAGGGTGGAAAAAACAGGATAATATATTGGATGGAATGTACTTGGATGAAGATAAAAATGGTTTCAGTTTTCGAACGTACAGTGATTATCTTATACTTGGAAGCGGATACCATAGAACAGGAGATAATAACCCTTTAGATGCTTATGAAAAAATAGAAACGGCCGCAAAAAAATGGTATCCGGAAGCTAGTATCGTGTATCGATGGTCTAATCAGGACTGTATCACACCAGATGGTATACCTTATATTGGAAGATATTCTGCAAGAACACCGAATCTCTATATTGCTACCGGATTTAATAAATGGGGCATGACCAGCTCTATGGCAGCAGCCCGGATTATTAGCGATATGATTGTAAATAAAGAAAGCGAATATGAAAAAGTATTCTACCCGAGAAGACTAATGTTCTCCGGCAGTAAAGTATTGCTAAAAGATACAGGAATCATTGCAAAAAGTCAATTATCTGAACGCTTAAAAATGCACCAGGACAAATTAGAAGATATACAACCTAATCAAGCTGGTTCCATTAATTACAATGGAGAAAAGTATGGTGTATACAGAGACAAAGAAAATAGATATTATTTTGTTACAACAAAATGTCCTCATCTTGGATGCAGCTTAGAGTGGAACCAAAATGAACTGACTTGGGATTGCCCTTGCCATGGTTCAAGATTCGATTATCACGGCAGGCTGATTAGTAACCCGGCTACAAGAGATGCATTTGACACTTGTCAAAGGAAATTAATTAAGAAATAAGAATGGATGCTTGTTGAGAAACTTATAATAAAGCCAGAAAACATTCTTATATAAAGAACCTGCAATTTAGATTGAGAAATACCCCATTCTAAATTGCAGGTTCTTTATTGTATCTACATAAGAGAAACCACCGGTAATAATCTAATCTTTTGGCAACAGATAATGGCCGGTGGTCTGAGTTATACATTATTCGCAACAGAGTTATTATTCAATGGAGTTTTTTAGTATTTCTAATACTTCCATTAAATCCTTACAAATTAAAGAAGCATCTTCTGCCATTTCCTTATCCGGAGGGGTCATATCAGGAATTAGAATAGAATACATTCCGGCATTTTTACCTGCCCGTATTCCAGACTTACTATCTTCTAGTACCAGACACTCATGAGTTTCTACTTTAAGCTCACGGGCTGCTAGTAGAAAGATCTCCGGATTTGGTTTACTTTTGGCTACCATATCGCCGTAGATATGTGCCTCAAAGTAATTATAAATTCCCACACCTGTTAAATGCTTTTTGGCAATTTCAGATTTTGAAGAAGTGGCAACTGCCATTTTTATATTGGTATCTTTTAAAAATGATAACAGTTCGAAAAGACCTTTTTTAGTGGGGACACCGTCTTGCTTTATCATGTCGGCAACATATCGGTCTCTTAGAACTTTGGCATTCTTATAGACTTGGTCAGTTCCAAAAATCTCTGAAAATATTCGTATACTATCCGTTAAATTTCTTCCCCGAACTTGTGAGAGTATTTCTTCCGTAATAGGATAATTTAATTCTTCTCCGGCTCTTTTCCATGCTATGGAAGCCAAGCGTTCCGTATCAAGCATGGTACCGTCCATATCGAATATAACTGCCTTATATGCTAAATTTATATACTTATTCTCACTATTTTTCCAATGCATTAATCTTTTCCCAAACTTCTTCTAATACGGGGATACCATTTTCCATGTTATCTTGTCTGGTTAAATATTCTCTTTCACCCGGATAGAAGATTTTACCCCCTTCACTGATAGGCTCTGATTGCTTAATATCCTCAATTACTGTATTAATGATGGAATCCGAAATTTCTTTTGTATCCATTTTACTTGGATCAATTGCAATCATGATTTGGGATAAAGCAATTTCTTCTTCATATTTTTTCCCTATCTCGGTACAAGAATTACCGCCGGATAAAACAGCAGCAGCCAAATCTAACACGATAGACATACCGGAACCTTTCCAGTAACCCATAGGCAGTACACGGCCTGTTTTCTCAATCTCAGCAGGATCGGTAGTCATATTATTTTCGGTATCATATCCTCCTGGTACCGGAAGTTTTTGTCCTTTCATTCTGGCTTCTTCAATCTTACCATAAGCAAATTGTGACATGGCACAATCTAATACAACATGGGCTCCGCCAGATCTTGGAATGGAAATAATAAATGGGTTATTACCTATCTTAGGATTTTTGCCTCCCCAAGCGGGCATATTTGGAGTGGTATTAGTCCAGCAGATACCGATACAGCCGTTGTTAGCAGCCTGCCATCCATAACTGCCGCCACGCATCCAGTGATTGGTGTTACTAAGGGCAACGATACCAATGCCGTATTCTTTTGCCAGTTCACAAGCTCTTTCCATACAAATAGAAGCATTTAAAGGTCCTAACCCCAGTTTCCCATCCCAACGTTCCAATGAACCAAAGGAGGAAATTTTTTCGCATAAAGCATTCGGTTGAATCAATCCTTTATCTAAGTAGTAGATTACTCGTGGAAAACGATTCACTCCATGTGAATATATACCATCCGCACTGGATTGGG
The DNA here is from genome assembly GCF_032079385.1 of Anaerocolumna sp. Classification (NCBI taxonomy): domain Bacteria; kingdom Bacillati; phylum Bacillota; class Clostridia; order Lachnospirales; family Lachnospiraceae; genus Anaerocolumna; species Anaerocolumna sp. Next base: position 136,623 of record NZ_DAMAUC010000009.1, on the reverse strand, counting down.
CAAATACGGTAGCAGCTTTATGTGCATTTTCCTGAGAAAACCCTCTGCTTATTAAAAGGCTTTCAAACTTATTTCGTAGATCTTCAAATTTTATTCTCATAGTTTTTCCTTTTTAATCTGGGTTGTTTTTTATAGAGCAATTTCATTATAGCATTGGAAAAGGTGATGTCAAGGGGTCTATAACTTCCTCATTCATACTATATTTACAGTGTTGGAACAAAACGCAGGATTTTATCATCACCTACACGTGGGATTCCCCTGCCATCCATATTACTGGTAGTTACATAGATAGAACCATCCTCTCCTTGAACAACTTCCCGTAAACGACCGTATTCATATTGCAGCCATTGGGTTACGTCTGTTACGGAAGTTCCACTATCATTTAAGGATAAGAGGAGCAGCTGCTCACCCCGAAGACATGCAATCATTAATCGTCCTGCCCAAGAGCCTTGGTTTATAAAGGAAATACCGGAGGGTGCCCATGTTACATCTCCGCTGTGGATGAGCGGCCTTTGTGTCTGCAAATCACTAATTACATCATACCCTTCCACCAGCGGCCATCCGTAATTGGCTCCGGGATAAATAATATTTACTTCATCATGAGCACTCTGCCCATGCTCCGTACTATATAATATATTTTTATCGCTCCAGGCTAAACCCTGGGGATTTCTATGCCCATAGCTATATATTGGGGAATTCATGAAAGGATTATCTTCCGGAATGCTGCCATCTAAATTAATACGCAAGATTTTACCTGCCAAACTTGACAAGTCCTGGGCTAAGGAAGAATTTCCGGAATCTCCTGCAGTTATATATAATTTTTGATCCGGTCCGATTTTTATTCTTCCTCCATTGTGAATTGCTCCTCCGGGAATCTGATCAAGAAGGATCTTGTCAAGGGTTGCTATATTATTATGTTCCACTAATCGAGCAACCCGGTTAAATATTTGATTGTTTTCTGTATAGGTATACATGATGTACAGATAATGGTTCTGTATAAAATCCGGATCCAGTGCGATACCCATCAAACCACCTTCACCCTGGCTTGAAAAAGGCGGAGGGAGAGTAATAAGAGGTTGTTCAAGAAGTCTGCCGTTTTGAATTTTTCGCACATGTCCATTTCGCTCGGTAAAATAGATATCTCCGTCCGGACTCAAAGCTAATGCCCAGGGAACATATAGATTTTCGGCTACAACTTGTATTTCATAAGGGAACTCTTGAAAGACCATGTCTGATACTTGATTGTAACGGTAGCGTAGCATAGTTGGATATAAATATTTCTTTCTCATTCAATACACCGTGAAAAACATACTTTTTATTATTATAAGTAAATACGCAAAAGATGTTCGTACATAGGATTAAATATACATATAAAGTTTTTACATGATTCCGTCCTGCTTAATATTGCTTAAGTAAAATTTCTTAAAATAAGAATCTTAACTTTTCTAAGCAGCTAAAAGCCAGAATGATAAAATGGGAGCGAAGATATAGAGGTATTGTCCATTCCCATTTGCTTATGGGTAGAATTACTTATTAATATATTATTTTCTACCATAAGTAATTAATAATCCCTGCACTTTTAAAAAGGATTTTTTCTTATCCGTATTACGAAAGTATTCCACTAATGTCTCGTGTTTTTGCATATAGTTTTTTGCCTGGGCTCTGTCAGTTCCGTGATTCATCAGGAATTCTATTGTATCTTCCTGTTCGGAAGGGCTAAAAGTCTTATCCAAGCCGTTAATAGCAATAAAATCCTGTATCATTCCATTATAGTTTTCCATTTCAGGATTTACATACATGACTCTATCATTTACTCGAATATCAATATCATGTAATCCTAATTGCTGCATATAAAATGGTAAACGCATTCCAATTGCATAATCCCTTCCTTCACATTCCAGCTCTTTCTTCCAAACTTTATGAAAATCAAAGGCAGTGCAAAGATACTCATAATCAATGGTATCAAAATATAATCCATCCTGCTCCAGCTCTCTATTCACATCTACGCAGACAATAAGTCCCCCATTTTTAACAGAAGCTGTCATTATTTTTAGTATCTCCATGGGATTATTCATATGCCTCAAACCGGCTTGACAAATGGCAATGTCATATTTCTTATCTGTTTTATAAGAATATATATCGGATTCAATAAAGTAAGTATCCAAATCCGTATTGTTAAATCTAAGTCTTGCTTTATTCGTATAATATTCATTATCGACACCTGTATAGGTGCTTCCCTTTGGAAAAATTTCCAGTAACTGCTGTCCTAAGTAAGCATCACAGCACCGGAATTCAATTACATCAATGGGCCTATCTATGTGCCATACATTATTTATGAGAAAACTAAGATAGTCATTATTCCAGAAATACTTTCTGTTTTTATATAAATTATCTGCCTTTTCATTTAAAGTATCGTGATTATCCGTATTCCTTGGTATGTAATCCTGCTGGGGAAGTGGTTTTAATCCTAACAATTCATCAATGGTAACATGAAAGTATTCAGCTATACATGGAAGTAAGGTTATATCAGGCATTGTGGTACCTGTTTCCCATTTGCTGACTGCCTGGAAAGATACACTTAGGTGATTTGCCAAGTCCTGTTGCCCTACGCCCTTTTCTTTTCTTAATTCTGCAATTTTAAGTTTTATTGTAGCCATAAAATACCTCCTAGATTTTATTAACATAATACTAACATGAATATTATGTTAATCCTATAACGTAATAGGTGAAAGAACTCGCATATTAGTTGAGAATCATTTGTTAGCCTATACTCGAAGTAAAGTTTGCAAATCAGAGGTTATGATAAATTATCTGCCTTATCTAAAAGCTATTACTTTTGAACAATGGTGTGAAATCATCCCCCAGAATTAATACGCCCATAAAAATGAAATTAAGTATAATTAAAAAAAGCGAGAAATCCTTTTCAAGGTTTTCTCACTTTTAACGAATGCAGTCGACGGGACTTGAACCCGTACGAGCGCAATGCTCACTAGATCCTTAGTCTAGCGCGTATGCCAATTCCGCCACGACTGCAAATATTTATTTCATAACTTGATAGGTTATGTTATGATATTATATGTTCGGCCTAATAGTATGAATAATTAGTGAACCGAATAAGATTATAACACTTTGTAAAGAATAATTCAATAATAATTTTAAAGAAATAATCTGAAAGTATTCCCACTTAAAATTTCAGATCATGAAAGGACATAGTAGAATGCAAGTATCACAACAAGTGCCGGATAAGGCCTTTACTCATAGCGGCAAATTCCATGCAGATGATGTTTTTGGCGCTGCCTTATTAACCTATTTAAATCCAAATATAACAATTGAGCGTGGTTATGAGGTGCCGGAAGAATATGACGGCATTATTTTTGACATTGGAGGCGGAGAATATGACCATCACCAGCAAGGGGCACCAGTTCGGGAAAATGGAAATCCTTACGCAGCTTTTGGATTACTATGGAGAAAGTTTGGTACATTAATATTAAATGAAGAAGAAGCAGAAAAATTTGATGAATCTTTTGTTCAGTCCTTGGATTTATCCGATAATACAGGCAGCAGAAATGAGATATCGGAAGTAATATCCTTATTTAATCCTGTTTGGGATTCTGAGGAAGAGCCGGATACCTGTTTTCAGGAAGCTATGAATTTAGCAAAGACCATATTAGAGAAGAAATTCTTGCGAATAGAAAGTGTGGAGAGAGCAGAAGAGGTTGTTAAAGAGGCTCTGGATCATGAGGAAGATAATATAGCAGTACTTTCAATAGGAGCACCTTGGAAAAGATTCATTGTTGGAACGGATATGGAATTTGTCATATCACCTTCCGATAGAGGAGGGTATACCGGTCAGGGAGTTCCGATAGACCGGGATACCAATGAGCTAAAAATATCCTTTCCGGAGAGCTGGAGGGGAAAAAGAGATGAAGAGATAAAGGATATCAGTGGTATAGATACCTTACATTTCTGTCATAACAGTGGTTTCCTAATAGCAGCGGACACTTTGGAAGATACCATAAAAGCATGCCGGCTGGCAAAAGAAATCCATATTGAAAATCTATCTTTAACTGGTGAACAAGAAGGAGATAGAGAAAAAATCAACGAACTTCAGCCAACTTAATTCCAATCCATTTGCAGTATGTTTTTTAAAATTTCTGCATTTTGAGGTCCGATTTTAGTTACGATATCCTTTTCGATGGATTCCTTCATTGATTTACTGTCTAAATAACATGCTTCTCCAAATGAAGTTAATTCCAAATATTTATTTCTATTGTTGTTTTCTACATTATAAATGGTAATAAGCCCTTTTGAATGTAACAACTTAATATTTTTATGTGTAGCCTGCCTGCTTATATCAACTTTTTTGGTTATCTCTGCAATGGCAGGCTTTTTTCCATATATCAGTGATAAAATTTGCCATTCTGTACTGGTAATGGCAACATTATAAGAACTATTCCACATTTCTTCTATAGTCTTTCTTAGTTGAAGATACTTATCACTTATATCATCTAATAGACCATAATCAGTTCTTTCATTTTCCATATACGAATCACCTCTGCACTAATATACACGGATTGATGATGAATGTCAACCGGGTTGACTAAATATTTAAAATATGATATGATTAACATTGTCAACTTAGTTGACGTTTTGGAGGTGAAAGAATGTTTAAACAAGGTGACTACATTATGTATTCAAACTATGGAGCATGTTTCATAGATGAAATTGCGGAAAAAACCATAGCGGATGAAACAAAACTGTTCTATATTATGCGTCCTGTGAATGAAGACAAAACAAGAATCATGACTCCCATTAATAACAAAAAGGTTAAGATGAGAAGCGTCATGTCCTCAGAAGAAGCGGAAAATATATTTAATGTAATCATGAATGGTAATGTGAACTTAATAACCGACCGAAAACAGAGAGAAAAAGTTTATAGCAAAATATTAAAAGAGGGAAATCCTTTTGAAATAGCAGAAATTATACTTACATTACTATTAGAGAAAGACGAGAAAAACAAAGCAGGTAAAAACATATCCGTTGCAGATAAAAAATATCTGGAGCAGGCTGAAAAACTATTGTATTCCGAGTTATCAGTATCATTGGATATAGAGATGGATCAGGTAAAAGAAAAAGTATTGGACCTATTATTAGAGAATGAAGTTAAATAAAAAAGAATAGGTTAGTAATTAGAATCAGGAGTCATAAGACTCCTTTTTTTAATGATTTTTTATAATTATCTGTTAATACTTAAAAGGATAAGTATTAATATTGAAAATTAAATTTACATTATTTTTAACAGAAAAATTTCCTACCAATACTATTTTTATGGTATAATATTCTACAAAATAGTAAACTGAAGATGTAGTTTCTTATTGAAAAAATAAGAAATTACAAAGAAAAACAGTAATATTAAATTATAAAAAGAATAGTGAGGTATGGATATGGCTTTATTACAGGTTGATTTTTACTCTAATGTAATTGGAATGTGTATGCAGATGGATGTTATATTACCGCAGATGGGTGATAAGCATATGAATCCTAATAATATAATGGATGGCGATGATAAGTACCCAACCCTTTATCTTCTACATGGTATGGGCGGCAACAATACATCCTGGATGAGAAGATCATCTATAGAACGCTACGTAGATGAAATGGGTATTGCAGTGGTAATGCCCACTACACATCTGGGCTGGTATACCGATATGTGTCACGGGCATAAATATTGGACTTTTATCTCTCAGGAATTACCTGCTATCTGCCATGAATTCTTCCCAAGAATGTCAGAAAAGAGAGAGGATAATTTTGTGGCCGGTCTTTCTATGGGGGGCTACGGTGCCTTCAAGCTTGCACTAAGATGTTCCGAACGTTTTTGCGCGGCAGCTTCTCTATCCGGTGCTTTAAACAGCAGTGACTTAGCGAATATAAGTACTAATGATAAAGATTTCTTTGAAAATATATTTGGACCTTTGGATAAGGTAATAGGAAAAGAGAATGATCTATCTGCTTTAGCAACTAAATTAAAGGAATCCGGTAAGCCACTTCCAAGACTGTATATGTGGTGCGGCACGGAAGATTACTTATATAATGGCAACCGTGCCATGAAAGAACATTTGGAGAACTTAGGTTTTGATTTAACGTATGAAGAATCAGCAGGGGATCATCAATGGAAATATTGGGATGAAAAGATACAGAATGTACTGAACTGGCTTCCCTTAAAAAATAATAAAAATTAATACAAAAAATATAACAGAAATATTATTTTAGAATAATAATGCTTTCTTGACAAGCGAAAAAATGGCTGTATAATACAAGCATAGGTTGATGCAAATAGCATCAACCTTTCATCTATTATATAGAATTGGGGATGTAAAACAATGGATACAGCATCTAAGAAGAGTAAGGAAGAGGTTATTAAAGAAAGAAATAAGAAGAAAAAGAAAAAAAGAAATATACTCATTTATGAATATTGTATTTGTGTACTGGCATTAATGGGTACTATATTGGCTGTGATTGATATCAATCAGGGATTAACCTTATGGCAAATATGGCTAGATCGGGGTATCTTAATTGTTTTGACCATAGATTATCTTGTAAGATTTATATTAGCCAAAGATAAAAGAATATTTTTTATCGAAAATGTATTTAATCTATTGGCAATTTTCCCTTTTAGCTCAACATTAAGAGTCCTTCGGATTACCAGACTGACAAAACTGTTTAAATTAAGTATTATTGGGGCATTTCCCAGAAAAGCATTTCGAAAGGTAAATCTATTCCTAAACACCAATGGATTAAAGAATATGCTGTTCTTTACGGTGGTGGCTATTCTGTTTGGCTCGGTTGGTATTATGTATACGGAGCATATGACTATTACAGATTCCTTATGGTGGGCGTTTGTTACTGCTACCACAGTAGGATATGGTGATTTATCGCCAAGCACCAATTTAGGCAGATTGATTGCAGCGGTTCTGATGATTTTTGGTATTGGCTTAATTGGTTCTATTACCAGTACCATAACTAGCTACTTTTTAAATCTTGAAAAGAAGGACTTTAAAGAAGAAACCATTACCTCAATTAAAAATCGGCTTGATGATATTTCTAATTTATCAGATGAAGAAATCGATTCTATATGCAAAGTATTAAAAACATTAAATAAAAACAAATAACAGTTTATATATAAATTAACGGAATTACAAGAGGAGGTATGAAAGACATGCTTGGAGATAAGAAAGAATCCAGGACTAAAAAAGAAAATAATACATTCATAACCGACAAAAAGATATGTGTTGTTGGTCTTGGGGGTGTAGGGGGTTTTCTTGGAGGAGCTTTAGCAAGAGTATATCCTCATGTTATGTTTTATGCCAGAGGTACCAGAAAAGAGGTTCTTTTCCAAAAAGGAATTTCTGTTGAAAGTGAATATATGGGAAACTTTACGGTAAAGCCTGAGAAAGTATCCGATAAAGCAGAAGAATTTGGCGTTATGGATTATATCATTATCAGTGTGAAGAATTACTCCCTGGAACAAGTGTGCAGTCAGATTGCACCTATAGTTGGTGAAAGAACCGTTATAATACCTATTATGAACGGTACCAATCCGGGAGAAAGAGCAAGAAAGTATTTGGGAAAAGGCATTGTGTTAGATGCTTTGATCTATATTGTATCCGGAAGTAATGAGGACTTTACCATTATCCAAAAAGGTGATTATGCTTCCGTGCATATTGGCTTAAAGGCACCGGATAAAGAAGAACAAAAAGCAATTGAAGAAATGTATGAGATAATACAGGGAGCAGGAGTTGAGTGTGTAGTCGATGAGGATATCCAGGCGGTTATATGGAAAAAATATATCTTAAACTGTGCATATAATGTCCTAACTGCATATTACAGAGCTACCACCGGGGAATTGAGAAAAGATCCAAAAAAAGTGGAGGAATTTAAAGACTTATTGGCTGAGGCGTGTCTGGTGGGAAGGACAAAAGGTGTTTCTATCCCGGATAATATGGAAGAAGAACAATTGAAACATTTATTATATATACAGACAGAAGATGCCACCAGTTCCCTTCGAAGAGACATGGATTCAGGAAAGCCAAACGAACTGGATACCTTCAGTGGTTATTTATTGGAAGAAGGCAAAAAGTATGGGTTAAGTTTACCGGTTACAGAACGCTTCTATACAGAATTAAAAAAGAGATAAAATTTACCAGAAGGAATCTTTTTATAGTATTTGGAGGACATCATGTTATATATTACAGAGTTAGAAGAAAAGAAATTAAAAGAGATAAAAACCCATTTACATCAACATCCCGAGACTTCCATGGAGGAGTACGAAACAACCAAATTCATAAAAGAAAAGCTGATGGCACTGGGAATTGAAATGGTTGACTTGGGAATGGATACGGGGATAGTAGGAATTTTAAAAACCGGTAAAAACGGACCGGTTGTAGGATTGCGCGCAGATATTGATGCTATAAAATGTGTAGAAACAGCAGAGGTAGAGGCGAAATCCTTAGTAAAAGGAATTATGCATGCCTGCGGACATGACTTCCACACGACTTCTTTACTGGGAGCCGCCAAATTATTGACAGACCATAACGAGAAACTTACCGGGGATGTGGTATTTCTATTCCAACCTGCAGAAGAAACCACTACCGGAGCGGCAGCATTAATCCAACATGGTCTATTTGAGAAAGTAAAAATAGATTATTTATTTGGATTGCATAATCGTCCTGAAATTGTAACGGGGAAAGTTGCGGTGAAAAAAGGCAGCCTTATGGCGGCCAAGGATAACTTTTCAATCCAAATTACCGGAAAAGGCGGTCACGGAGGTATGCCTCATCAAACCATTGACCCCATTGTTTGTGGCGCCGGTATCATTAGCGCTGTCCAAACTATTGTAAGCCGTAATATGGATCCTCTGGATTCAGCAGTAGTATCCATTTGCTCCATACACGGAGGAACTCCAGATAATCTTATAGTTGACAAACTTAATATGACTGGATCCATTCGTGCCTTATCTAAGAAAGGACATGAACTGGCTAAGAAAAGACTGGAAGGGATTGTTGTGAATACTGCAAGTGCTTACAACTGTAAAGCTGAAGTTTCATATGAATCTGGCGGGGTTCCACTTTTAAGTAATTCGGAAGCCATGTATCAATTAGCCTATAAGGCGGCTGTACAAGCCATGGGAGAAGAAGCGGTGGTAAGTACCGAACCTTGTCTTGGTTCTGAAGACTTTGCAGTTTATTCTGAATATGTTCCTACCTTTTTTTATTGGCTTGGAGTTGGAAAAGAGGGGGGCAGTTCTCCCTGGCATTATGCTGACTTTGCTACGGACGACAATGCATTGAAATATGGAGCAATGCTTTTGGCACAAAGCGTTTTGACCGCTCAAAATGATAATATGGATGAATAATTCTTTTAACCTCTAAAGAAGAGACTGGTATTGCTTTTACAGCCTCTTCTTTTTAATTGAAGTAAGTATTGAGATTTCTGGTTATATACTATTTTTATAAACAGTAAATCACCATAATAAATACACTAGCTTTGATAATTGCAAGAGCATTTATATTGACTTTTATATACTTCATATTTATAATTAGTTAGAAATCTAATTAATTTTAATTGAAAAGTGAGGTCAGAAATTGAAGCAGGAATATATTGGGCAAAAGATAATTCATTTGTCACGTAAAATTGACAGAATAGTTGGAAGGAACATTTCCCAATATGGTTTAACAAACATTCAGGGAAGAATCATCAGTTTTGTATATAGGGAATCTCCCAAACGTGATATCTTTCAAAAAGATATTGAAGAAAGATTTAATATAAGGGGATCTTCTGTAACAAGTGTATTGAACTTAATGGAAAGCCGTGGAATTCTAAGACGTGCTTGTGCTGCCGAAGACGGCCGGTGTAAAAAAATCCTCCTTATGGATAAAGGTAATGAACTTTATGATGTGGTTTATAAAGAATTAATTGATATGGAAAACTTATTATCCAGTGCATTGACAAAGGAAGAGGAGGGTATTCTCAAGGAATTATTAGATAAGTTATCAAAAAAAATAGACGATTGATTTTTTGAGAATGCAGTAACAATTTTTTAAAGGAGATAGTTATATGATAAAAAAGATAGCAAAGTATGTGGGTGAATATAAAAAAGCCGCCATTTTATCACCGGTTTTTATTATTTTAGAAGTTATAGCGGACATTATCATTCCCTACCTAATGGCTAGTATGATTGATATTGGCGTAGGAAGCGGAAATATGGAGCATGTATATAAAAGCGGACTCCTTATGGTGGGAGTTTCTATGATAGCTTTACTGTTTGGCGTACTGTCAGGAAGATATGCAGCCAGAGCTGCTTCTGGTTTTGCGGGGAACTTAAGACAGGGGATCTATTATAACATTCAGGAATTTTCCTTTGCCAATACGGACAAATATTCAACGTCAGGTTTAATAACAAGGTTAACCACTGATGTTACCAATGTTCAGAATGCCTTTCAAATGATAATTCGAGTAGCGGTAAGAGCACCAATTATGTTAGTTGCATCTATGATTATGAGTTTTTATATAAGCCGTCAAGCAGCCCTTATATTCTTAGGTACAATAGCCTTTCTCGGTTTTGCACTATATTGGATAATCATGCATGCCCATCCTAATTTTGTAAAAGTATTTGAAAAGTATGATGCTTTAAATGCCAGTGTACAGGAGAATTTAACTGGAATTCGGTTTGTAAAAGCTTATGTGAGAGAAGAACATGAAATAAATAAATTTAAAAAAGCATCTGAGGTGATATACCAATACTTTTTAAAGGCATTAAATTACGTTATATTCAATGCTCCGGTTATGCAATTTGCAATGTATAGCTCTGTACTTCTTTTATCTTGGCTGGGGGCAAAGCAAATTGTATCCAATACCATGACAACCGGTGAACTTATGATTCTATTTACTTATTCTGCCATAATCCTGAACAGCTTAATGATGCTGTCCATGATATTTGTTATGATGATTTTGGCCAGACCGGCTATGGAAAGAATCGTGGAAGTGTTAGATGAGAAAAGTGATTTAACGAATAGAACGAATCCAATATACGAAGTAAAAGACGGTTCTGTTGTTTTTGAACATGTGAATTTTAGCTATGCGGGTAAAGAAGATAATTTAAATCTGGAAGATATTAACTTAACCATTCATTCAGGAGAGACCATTGGAATTATCGGTGGTACCGGCAGTGCAAAAACTACTTTTGTACAATTAATACCAAGACTTTATGATGTAACCGGTGGTTCCATAAAGATTGGTGGAGTGGACGTAAGAGACTATGACCTTAAAACGTTAAGAGATCAGGTTTCCATGGTACTTCAAAAGAATGTCCTATTCTCCGGTACTATTAAAGAGAACCTAAGATGGGGAAATAAATATGCGTCTGAAGAAGAAATCATAGAAGCTTGCAGGTTGGCCCAAGCCAGTGAGTTCATAGATACATTTCCGCAGAAGTACGATACCTACATTGAACAGGGTGGTACCAACGTATCCGGCGGACAAAAGCAAAGGCTTACCATTGCCAGAGCTTTGCTTAAAAAACCTAAGATTCTGATCTTGGATGACTCTACCAGTGCAGTAGATACAAAAACAGATGCCTTAATACAGAAGGCCATGAAAGAAACTATTCCGGAGACAACAAAGATTATAATTGCCCAGCGTATTTCATCCGTACAGGAAGCGGATAAGATTATTGTACTGGATGATGGCAGAATCCATGGATTTGGAACCCATGAAGAGCTATTAAAGAATAATGACATTTATAAGGAAGTTTTTGAATCACAGGGAAAGGGGGCCGACGCAGATGAAGAATAGAAGAGCAGCTATGGCAGATAAAGCAGGGGAAAAAAAGATTGCAAAAACCAGCCCTCTAAAAACCGTTAAAAGATTGTTAAACATTATCTTAAGAGAATACAAATTTTACTTATTCTTTGTAATTATAGCAATCCTATTAAGCTCTCTTGCAAATTTAAGCGGTATTTTATTTCTTAGGGTATTATTTGATGACTATATTACCCCATTATTAAATAAATCAGAAACCAGTTTTGTCCCATTGTTAAAAGGTATCCTAACTCTTGCTTTTATCTATTACAGCGGTGTGGTATTCACTTATATATATAACCGAATGATGATGAAAGTATCTCAGGGTACTCTAAAGAAAATCAGAGATGATATGTTTATCCACATGCAGACATTACCGATCAAATTCTTTGATAGTCATGCACATGGTGATATTATGAGTCTATATACCAATGATACGGATACTTTAAGAGAAATGATCAGCCAGAGTTTACCTCAGCTGCTGGCTTCGGTCATTACTATAATCAGTGTATTTATTTCTATGGTTGTAATGAATATACCTTTAACCATTGTTGAGATCTTTATGATCCTTTTAATGACAATGGTCACTAAGAAAGTAGCCGGAAAAAGCGGGAAGCACTTTATGGAACAACAAAAGAATCTGGGTATTCTAAACGGCTATATCGAAGAAATGATGGAGGGTCAAAAAGTCGTTAAAGTATTTAATTATGAGGAAGAATCCAAGGCGAAATTTGACCAGTTAAATGGTAATCTACGCCAAAGTGCTTACAATGCAAATAAATTTGCCAATTCCTTAATGCCTATATTAGGTAATATCGGCTATTTGAATTTCGTATTGGTGGCGGTAGTGGGCTCTCTGCTAGCAATTCATCATGTAAGCGGTTTTACTCTTGGAGGAATTGCAGCCTTTTTACAATTGTCACGAAACCTAAATGGAACGGTCGGACAAATCTCCAATCAGATTAATGCAGTTATTATGGCTTTAGCAGGTGCAGAACGAATCTTTATTTTAATGGATGAAGAGCCGGAAACAGACGATGGTTATGTAAACCTGGTAAATGCAAAAATTAATGAAAAGGGTGAAATTGAAGAAGTGCCGGAACGTACAGGAATATGGGCATGGAAGCATCCTCATGGTGATGGTACAGTATCTTATAAGAAAATGCATGGAGAAGTGGTTTTTGATAATGTTGATTTTGGATACTCAGAAGAGAAAATTGTATTACACAATATTTCTTTATATGCAAAGCAGGGGCAGAAGGTCGCCTTTGTTGGTGCAACCGGAGCCGGTAAAACTACCATAACTAATTTAATAAACCGTTTTTATGATATTCAGGACGGTAAAATTAAGTATGATGATATCAATATCAACAAAATTAAAAAAGCAGATTTAAGAAAATCCCTTGGCATCGTATTGCAGGATACCCACCTGTTTACCGGAACCGTTGCAGATAATATTCGATATGGCAAGCTTGATGCCACAGACGAAGAAGTAATAGCAGCAGCTAAATTAGCTAATGCAGATATGTTTATCAGACATTTGGCGGAGGGTTATCAGACGATGATAACCGGTGACGGAGGAAATCTTTCACAGGGACAAAGGCAGCTCCTTGCCATTGCAAGGGCCGCCATAGCAGATCCACCGGTTCTAATATTGGACGAAGCCACCTCCAGTATTGACACAAGAACAGAAAAAATCGTGCAGGAAGGTATGGATAAGTTGATGGAGGGAAGAACGGTATTCGTTATTGCCCACAGATTATCTACAGTTAAGAATTCTGATGTGATTATGGTATTAGAACAAGGCAGAGTAATCGAAAGAGGAAGCCATAAAGAACTTATTGAGAAAAAAGGAAAATATCATCAACTTTATACCGGTGCATTTGAGCTTTCATAAAAGATTTAAATGTTTATTAAAAAAATGGCCATTATCCCAAATGGTCATTTTTTTAATAGTTTATGGCATTAAATATTAAGTATATTTTCTAGAACTAAATTTTACAATTACCATATTGATATTACAATTTAATTGTGTTATTATGCAGTAGTACATTTCATGGTAAGCAATTTTGTACGTTGCAGAAAGAAGGAAATATGGCTGTTTTGAAGAAAATGAGTCCGGGAAGATTTATTACTCTTGGATTTATGACGGTAATATTATTGGGAGCACTAATATTATATCTCCCTATCTCTCAGAATGATGGAGTAGAAGTGGCTTTTATTGATGCATTATTTACCTCCACAAGTGCAGTTTGTGTTACGGGATTAATTGCTGTGGATACGGCAGATCATTTTAATGTTTTTGGACAAACAGTTGTGGCTATGTTGATTCAAATCGGTGGCCTGGGTGTCACTTCAGTGGGAGTCGGTATTATTATACTTGCTGGGAAAAAAGTAAGCTTTAAAGATCGTATACTGGTTAAAGAAGCGTATAATCTGGACTCTATGAAAGGTATTGTAAAGCTGGTTAAATCCATACTTTATGTTACCTTATTTTTTGAGACAATAGGTACAATCCTAAGCTTTATCGTCTTTTCAAAGGATTATCCACCACTGAAAGCTTTGGGAATCAGTTTATTCCATTCGGTAGCTGCTTTTAATAACTCGGGTTTTGATATTCTGGGAGGTTTGCGTAACTTAATACCATATCAAAATAATGTCTTATTAAACCTAACTACATGTGGCTTGATCATTTTTGGCGGGTTGGGCTTTTTTGTAATTAAAGAGATTGTACACAAAAGAAATTTTAAGAAATTTACGCTGCACTCAAAAGTTGTAATTACTATGACAGCAGCGTTACTAATTATAGGTACTGTAACACTGAAACTAACAGAAGACATTACCTGGTTAGGTGCATTTTTCTTTAGTACCTCAGCAAGAACAGCCGGTTTTAGTTCGTATCCGGTTGGTAATTTTACAAATGCAGGTCTATTTGCTTTAATTATATTAATGTTCATCGGTGCATCTCCGGCATCAACCGGCGGCGGTATCAAAACAACTACATTCTTTGCGTTGATAAAGAGCACAATAAGTGTAGCAACCAATAAACATTGTACCGCATTTAAGAGAAAGATGCCAAATGAAATTATTTATAAAGCATTTGTACTTACCTTTTTATCTGTTGTTTTAGTATGTGTTGATTCCTTTATTATCAGTATTCTGGAACCGCAATATACATTTATTCAAATACTTTTTGAAGTGGTATCTGCATTTGGTACCGTTGGTCTTTCAACGGGAATTACACCAGATTTAAGTGTAATAAGTAAATTGATTGTTATATTTACTATGTTTATTGGTCGTTTGGGACCTTTAACTATAGCAACTATATGGATCTTTAAACCACTATCAAGTGTGACCTATTCAGAAGAAAGTATTACAATTGGATAAGCGTATAGCTATCCAAACAGGCTGTGAATATTAATTTGCAGCATAAAATAATCTTAATGTAAGATGTTTTTTATTAAGGAGGATATGCAATGTTACAGCATAAAGCAATTATCGAATTTGGTATTATCGGTCTTGGAAGATTTGGCTTTGCACTTGCAAAAACTTTAGCAGATGCAGGAAAAGAAGTACTGGTAATTGACAATAATGAAAGTAAAATCAAACAAATAAGAAATATTACGGAAAATGCTTTCGTAGTGGGACCCTTAGATAAAGAAAGTTTAGAGGATGCAGGAATACAAAACTGTGGTACTGTCATAGTATGTATTGGTGAGAAGGTTGACGTAAGCATTTTAACCACTCTAAATGTTATCAGTATGGGTGTGCCAAGAGTAATAGCAAAAGCTTTTAGTTACGAGCAAGGTTTGATTTTAGAAAAAATCGGTGCGGAGGTTATTTATCCAGAAAATGATATGGCAATACGCCTTGCAAACAGGCTGATATCATCCAGCACAGTGGATTGCATTGAATTAAAAGGTGATATTAATATATCAGAAGTGAAATTAACGAATAAAATTGCAGGTCAAACTGTATTAGAAGCAAATTTACGTCAAAAATATAAATTAAATATTATTGCTATTGAACGCGAAGGAGATACCATTACCGACATTACTCCGGATTATGTTCTTAGAGAAGATGATAAAGTAGTGGTTGTTGGTAAAAGAGATGATCTTAAGAAATTTGAACTGTTTTTAAGAGGTATTCGTTAACAAAGGAGGAGCGGCAGAATGAATTTGGAAAAACAAAAAGCGTTTTTGATACATTTTCTTTTTATAGCAGTGACACTGGGAATTATCTATATTGGCTTTAAATATTTTTTACCTATTTTGATGCCTTTTGTCATTGGTATGTTGGTTGCGGCTATTTTGCGTAAATCCATTGATTTTATATCAAAGAAAACACATGTAAAACGTTCTTTTGTTTCCATATTCATTCTGCTTGTTTTTTATAGTATTATCGTATTGTTAGCAATTATGGTTGGAGCAAAAGTAATATCCTTTATTGTAGAATTATTTTCTAAGCTGCCCGGATTATACGCAGAAAAGTTAGAACCGGCATTAAATTCATTAAATGATGATTTACTTACAAGATTCCCTAATATCGAACCATTTTTAGAAGAACGATTGGATACTATAAATGATGCCGTCTTTGGCTACATAAAGTCCACGTCAGAATCAGTAATTGGGGCTGTTACCAGGATAGCTACGCAAATTCCATCCATGATTATTAATCTAATATTCACCATTGTATCCTCTTTCTTCTTTACAATTGATTTTCACAAGATTGTTGACTTTGTATTAAGACAATTATCTGATGAAAAACGTCAGATGGTAATCAGAATAAAGGACAATATTATAGGAACATTAGGTAAATTTATCAAAGCATATGCTACACTAATAACCATAACTTTTGTGGAATTGTCCTTAGGATTTTCGATTTTAAGCATACCTAATGCAATATTACTGGGAGTTGTCGTTGCAATTGTAGATATAATGCCTATATTAGGAACCGGAGCCATCTTAATACCATGGTCAATTATAGGGTTCGTACTGGGAAATACCAAAATCGGTATTGGAATGTTAATCTTGTACCTGATTATAACTGCAGTAAGGCAGGCCTTAGAACCAAGAGTAGTAGGACAGCAAATTGGTCTCCATCCAGTTGTAACTTTAATCTGTATGTTCGTAGGAGTTCAGCTCCTTGGAATACTAGGATTATTTATGTTCCCGATTATTGTAACCATATTAAAGAAAATGAATGACGAAGGAACCATACACTTATTTAAATAAATGAATGCCTATCAGAGATATAAAAACCTGTCAATAAAAGCAAAAACATTTTATTGACAGGTTTTTTGCCCAAATAACAAAGAAACCAAATCCATACAATAGTATATGCTATTAGGACTATTACAAATAAATGAATTAAATAAACAAGAACTAAAATAAAGGAGGATAAACAAATGTCAAAGATAACAGTACAAGTATTAGATAACGCACCTCTTATCATAAAAGGTGAAGCAGAATTAATAGACGGTGAAGGAAAAGCAATAGAAACCTCATCCGAACTACACTTATGCAGATGTGGCCTATCCAAAAACAAACCATATTGCGATGGCTCCCACAGGGAGAAATTCGAAAGTAAAGTAAGAGCAAAATAAGAATAATAAAATCGAACAAATACTTAACAATCACAATAAAAATAAAATATCCAATATAAATATCCAAAAACAAAACTAACCATAGGATTAACATCCTATCCCCAATAGACATATCTAAAAATAGCCGGAGGAATGATTATCATTATATTACATTCCCACCCGGCTATTTTCTTATCTGCCAACAAAAACAAACCATTCATCCTATAACTATAACCAATATTTTAACTTCCCATTTCTGTTTCCTAAATTTTATATTTTATAATCGAAAACGTAACTTGTCTCCTGCTATACTTTCCCCAACAAAGTAAACTCAAGATGAGAGGAAGGGTAACTGTTAATAAAGTGTCTTTCTCTTGCTACGAGCATTTCAGCCCGATTGTACGATTGGAGAAGTCAACTTGTTGACTTTTCAAAGCGAACAATCGAGCTGAAATGCTCGTAGCAAGAGAAAGACACTTTATTAACAGTTACCCTTCCTCTCATCTTGTCTACAACCCTACTAAGAAAGTATAGCAGGAGACTCATCAACATTTAAGTACAATCACAAAATCCCCGTATGTTCAAGAAGAATTTTAAGCCCCATACAGACTAACACAATACCCCCTACCAATTCTGCCTTTGATTTATATCTTATTCCAAAAATATTTCCAATTTTAACTCCAACCATAGATAAGATAAAAGTAACAATACCAATAAATGAAACAGAATAAATAACATCCACTTTAAGAAAAGCTAAAGTAATACCAACCGCCAAAGCGTCTATACTTGTACTAAAAGCAAGAATCACCATGTTTTTAAAACCAAGATCACCACTTGGACATCCTTCATTTCTCATGGATTCCTTGATCATACTAATACCAATAAAAGCTAATAAGAAAAAGGCAAACCAATGATCAATGGAAGTGATGATATCTCTAAACTGCACTCCCAGGAAGTAACCGATTAAGGGCATACCCGCCTGAAATATCCCAAAATACAAACCTACTGTCAAAGCTTTCTTAAAGGTGACTTTGTGCATGGATAAACCTTTACAAATAGCAACAGCAAAAGCATCCATAGAAACAGCAACAGCAATCAGAAATAACTCTAGTAAACTCATTTTAAAAACTCCTTTAGTATATTAATTTTTAGTACAAAAAAAGACCAATCTGCAGTCTTCTCCCGCAGATAAGTCTCATTATACTAACAATTTTAAATGCAATTGAAGTTTATAAAGCCAGATGTAAAACATCAGTATGTTGACTTTATCACACAAACATTGTGCTAATTACTCCCTTATCATTTGCTAGTATACTTGCTAAACAAGATTTTGTCAAGGTTTTGATAGCTGTTTGCCTAAATGGTATGATAGTTGTTAGCCTAAATGGGTATATTATTCAAAAATTAAACTTAAAAAAATTAAGTTCACATAGTCTTGGCAATATGGTATAATATAGGAGAGAACAATAACCATTTGTGCGTCCATGTACTAGTACATGAACATATTACCTGAAATGAAAGAATGGAGTGATTATATGAGTAAAATTATAACCATTAGCAGACAGTACGGAAGCGGAGGAAGAGAAATCGGTAAAAAGCTTGCAGCTAACCTAAACATTCCTTTCTACGATAACGAATTAATTGCCAGAGCAGTAAAAGAAAGTGGTTTTGCGGCAGCAGCATTTGAGAATGCAGAAAGAAAAGCAACCAATAGCTTACTCTATTCTATTGCCATGGGATTAAATGCTTATGGCAGCCAGGAACTTGGTTTCACTCATCTTTCTTTAGATGATAGAATATATCTTGTTCAATCCGACGTAATACGTAAAGTTGCACAGGAAGGACCTTGTGTAATAGTAGGAAGATGTGCTGACTATATACTAAAAGATATGCCGGATGTAGTAAATATATTTATATGGGCCAGTTTAGAATTTAGGAAAAAGAGAGCGATGGAATTAGATCATATGCCTAAGGATAAAGTAGAGGAAGAAATCCGTAGAATTGACAAAAGAAGAGCCAATTATTATAATTACCATGCCAATGAGAAATGGGGAAAAGCAGAGAATTATCACTTATCCCTGCGCAGTGATTATATAGGTATTGATAATTGTGTGGAATGTATAAAGAACTATATTGAACATAAGATCTAATATTTAAAAATGTAACTAGGTAATTATGATATGAAAGAATCATTTCATAATTACCTAGAATATTATAGGGAGATAAAAAATGAATGAAACTGAATAAAAAGCTGAATGAGAAATACACCTTAATATCCATCTACGTAATCGTAACAGCTATGATTATTTATAGCTTAAGTTTAGTTGCTAAAAGCGCACCGGCAATCTTTCAATTTATCATGGATAAATTGTCCTGGCTGGTGAGAGTAGCAAGGCCAATAGTCTTGGCATTTGTATTTGCATATATCTTTGATCCGGTAATTGAATTCTTTGAAAAGAATTATAGAAAGATAAAGATAGGAAGAAAAGGGAAGGAAAGACATCTCAAGTCTCCCAGAACATTAGCAGTATTAACTACAATCATCCTTATTGTATTTGTGTTATCTGGTATAATATCCTTATTGGTGTTCAGCGTAACGGATCAAATCCGTTTTGCTAACTTTGATGACCTTATAATACTGGCAGAATCCTACAAGAAGAATATCAATGATTTCTATAGTTCTGTTTTAGTTCAATTAAATAAATTAGATATTCAATCCGAAGAAGTATCAGACTATGTAAGACTTGTTTCCACAAAGTTATTAGATGGGTTAAAAGTTATGGCAAGTTCTCTGGTGTCTTCTATTAGTAATATATCCTCCTACTTAACTACATTTATATTCTCTACCATTATAGGCATATATTTTATGATTGATGGGGCTATGATTAAGAAGTTTGTTAGTAAAGTAGGTAAAGCCTTATTAGGTGAAAAGTCAAATAAAAGAATCAGCAGATTTATAGAGGATGTAGACCATGTATTTAGCGGCTATATCAGAGGGCAGTTAACAGATGCGGTGGTTATGATGATATTAATTAGCTTAACCTTATCCGTTGTTGGGGTGAAGTTTGCTTTTCTTATAGGAATCATAGCAGGAATCGGTAATTTAGTGCCTTATCTTGGGCCTTTTATTGCCTACGGAGGTTCTGCAATCGTATGTCTTATTAACGGACAGTACAGGGAATTGTTAATTGCCGTTATTGCCCTGTTTATTGTTCAAACATTGGATGGAAATGTTATACAACCAAAATTACTTAGCCAAAGTATAGAGATTCATCCGGTATTGGTAATCATATCCTTAATATTCGGTAATGCAATTGGCGGGTTACTGGGTATGTTATTGGCAGTTCCAGTAGGTGCATTAATTAAAGTCTTATTTGTCAGATATATAGATTACAGACTGGAAAAGAAAAATGGGGAAGAAGGAGAAGAGAAGGGGGAAAAGGAAAAAAAAGTACAATTGGAAAGAGTGCAGGAAAGAAAAAAGATATAAGACATAATTAATAAATTAAAATAGAACAAAAATCAAAGATCATATTGGAATGTCATAATATAAAATATGACAGTATATGCTATGAATTCAGAAATTCTTAAGAAATTATATAGTCTTTATTTAAGATTTTTAGAGTAGGATTATTTAGAAACCAAGGAATAATTTAGGAGGTGGAGCTAGAGTGCAAAACCAGGTTGAAACTGTAATTCAGGTTAAGAATGTAAAGAAGATATACAGAATGGGAACAGAGAGAATATTTGCGGTAGATGATGTGAGCTTTGACATTTTAAAAGGTGAATTCTGTTGCTTGCTTGGAACATCCGGTTCAGGTAAATCAACTTTACTAAATCTAATGGCCGGCATTGAGAAACTATCAGCCGGTCAGATTATTATAAAGGGAAAGAAAATACATCGAATGAACGAAAGCAGCTTAGCAAGATTTCGGCAGCGGTACTTAGGATTTGTTTTTCAATCCTATAATCTGATTAATTCTATGACTGCGTTGGAGAATGTAGAATTCCCTCTGGTGTTTAAAAGAGTGAAGGCGAAGAAAAGAAAATCCCTGGCAAAGGATATGCTGAAAAAGGTTGGTTTGGGAAACCGTGTTGCTCATAAACCTAAAGAAATGAGTGGCGGTCAGCAGCAGAGAGTTGGTATTGCCAGGGCTTTTGTTGCGAAACCAGAAATTGTATTTGCAGACGAACCTACGGGTAATCTGGATACCAAAACGACTATGGAGGTCATGGGTCTGATACGTCAGATAGCTAAAGAAAACAAACAGACCATTGTAATGGTAACCCATGATAGACGTTTAGCAGAATTTGCAGACAAGATTATACATATATTGGACGGTAAAATTCAGGATATTGAAATCAGACGGGATATTACTCAGAATAATGATGAAGATTCAGAACAGAGCCCGGAGGGAACTGAGAATAAACCGGATGTAAAAATCAATGTAGATGCAAACGATAATGTAAGTGCGAAAAACAGCACAGTTGCAAAAACCAATGTTGCTGCGAAAGATAATGCAGAATCAAAAAATAATGTAGATATGAAAACCGATGCGGTTGTAAAAACCAATGTGGATGGGAAACAATCTGCAGATGTGAAACGAAATGCGGATGAGAGAGTTAATGCAGATGAAGACAGAAATGCGGATATGAAAAGAAATGAGAATTCGAAACGTAACGCAAGCACAAAACGCAAAAATGCAAATGCGAAAGACAAAAATGCGAAAGACAAAAATGCAAAAACAATAGGCAATTCAGATACAAGGAACAAAATAGATGTGGGAAGTACTACAGATACAAAAGAGAATATAGATTCAAAAAGTAATACAGATACAGAGCTAGATATAAAGATAGATTTAGACGGTATCTTTGATATGAATGTAGATATTGTGTATCCGGAGGAAGTTGATTCAGAAACACCGTCAAAAGACAACAATATAGACCATATGTCAGACATTGCATCTACGAAAGAATAAAGATGCATATACATAAAAATAAAGGACGGAATCAGAGTAGACTTGAGGAAGAATGAGATATAAATAAAGCTAATTAAAAAGGAAGAAGAGGGATTAAGAATGAAAAAAGCAAGAAAAATATTAATGCTAATTGTGATATTTGCTTTAATAATCAGCAATTTATCAGGAACTCCATTATCCGTGAATGCGGCCACTGCATCTTTAAGCTTTACTGAAAAAGTAAATGATATTGTTGGAATTCCTGGTAAAACAGTTCATGTTAAGTTACCAGTTAGATCAACAGGTACTTATATATCAAATCCAAGAATTTCAGTGGATAAAAAAGATGTACCTTTTACTGCTGAGAATATTCAACTAAGCGCAGACGGTTACTCATCAAACAATCCACCTGTGGGTATATCCGCTGCTACTACTTACATAGAATTTGATTTAAAGGTAAAAGAGACGGCGAAGATTGGTGCTTATCCATTAAAGATCTACGTTAAATATACAGCTTTTAATGAGGAGAATCAAAGTGAGGAAGTTACCCTTCAGGTTCCAAGTCTTGATGTTGTTATTTCAGAAGAAAAAGAACCTGCACAATTAACAGTTGATAATGTTGCATTTGATAATGCTATCATAGGAAGCAGTGCAGATTTATCTTTTGTTATAAAGAATGAAGGTGAAATAACCGCTCTGAATACACGCTTTAGTGTAGATGGGTATGAGGCAGCAGGTATATCACCTAAATACTCCAAATTAAATCAGGAGGCAGGTTATAATGGAAAACTGACTGCAGGAGAGTCTTTTCAGGTGATACTCCCAGTAAGTATTTTATCAACTGCAACAGCTGGTTCTAAAACATTGACCATTAATATGACTTCAAAAGATATAGATGGTGTTGAAACAAAGACCGAAAATAAAATTTATATTAATATTGATGAAAACAGTAATGCACCAAAAATTGAAATTGACAGTACCAAACATGCAGGTGAATTAAAAGCTGGAAGTACTTTTAACCTGGTTACTACTTTACGCAATGCAGGTGCATCCGAGGCAAAAGATATAGAAGTTGAAATTGAAGGACTGGGAGTTGAGAGTTTTCTTCCTAATTACACTACAAAAACAGTAAAAGTAGGAAATTTAAAACAAAGTAAAAAAATTGATGCAAAAGTTCCGTTGATTGTTTCAAAAGAAGCAAAAGGAGGGCTAAAAACAGTTACAGTTAAGATTTCTTATAAAGATAGTAAAGGAAATCCTTATACAGCTACCAATACTTTATATTTGGAGGTAACAGCGGCTGACGGAGTATCTTCTGAAGGAAAACCCAATATTGTAATCAGTAATGTAACCCAAAGTCCCAACTCACCAAATGCAGGTGGAAGAGTGGATGTATCTTTTGATTTGATAAATAAAAGTAAAATTGATATTAATGAAATAAAAATAGCAGCTACTAATTTGTCTAATACTAATTTCAGTCCTGTTAATTCTGATCCTTACCAATACCTTGAGAAGTTAGAAGGTGGGAAAAAAGCAAGAATTACCATGCCTTTATTAGTTTCCAACGAAGCTGCAGAAGGTGTACATACATTAGAAATAAAATGTGACTATAAAGATAATAGCGGAACTCCACAGTCAGATCCCGCAACTATTTATGTATTGGATGTACAAAATAGTGGAGCAACCAGTAAGCCGAAATTAATCATTAGTAACTTTTCAACAGACATAGAAGAATTAAGAGCAGGAAGTACATTTAACTTCATATTCGATATCTACAATACTCATTCTAATGTGGATGCCAAGAATATTAAAGTAACGGTATCACAGGCAGAGAATGTATTTGCAGTAACCAAAGGCAGTAATACTTTCTATATTGACAAGATATCTGCCGGACAAACCAAGGAGAATTCCATCGAATTAAAGGTAAAGTCAGACGCAGTTACAAAAGCATATCCGTTAGAAATTAAATTTGAATATGAATATGCCGGAGCGGAAGTTAATCCAACTACCGGTGAAATCGGCGAGAAAGTAACAGAAACTATTAATTTGCAGGCAGTAGAGAATTCAAGACCGGTTGTAAATAATATCTATGTAGGTTCCTGGGGTACTCCTACTGTTAACCAGCCTACAGCAGTTACCTTTGAATTCTATAACATGGGTAAATCTACTCTTAACAATGTATATGCTACTGTAGAAGGAGATTATACACTAACTACTGGAAATATGTATTATATTGGAAATGTACAATCCGGTGCTTCTGAATATGTAGAAATGGAAATTATACCAACATTGGAGGGAACTGCTAAAGGTAATCTAGTTATTAGCTTCGAAGATAGTAACGGTGAAGAAGTAAAAGTTACTAAAGAATTTGAATCCGTAGTTCAAGGAGAATTTGTTCCTGAGTTCCCAGGCGGTGACGGTATGGGCGGAGAGTTCCCGGTGGAGGCCTCTGTTAAAAAGCCAATCCTTCCAATCTGGCTGTTTGTAATTATTCAAGCTGGTGTCTTAGTGGTAGGTATACCTGTAAGCAGAAAAATCGTATTAGGTTTGCATTTAAAAAAATTAAGAAAAAAAGAAGATATGGAATTAGGAGAATAATATAAAGACTAGAAGGGAGAACAAATATGAAAGTATTAATAGATCAGGATATGAATGTGCAAGTACTTCTAGATGCAGCCAATTCCTTTAATCATTCCATCATCAGTGAAAGTGCAGATATTAATATTGATGGTATGGAAGGCGGCTTTATAGAAGGCGACATGGGAGGTGATATGGGAGGAATGAAAACAAAAGATCCCCTGCTTTCCAACTGGATATTTGTAATAGGAATTACTGCCGTATCATTAGCCGTATCAATAGGGATAGGAGTATTGTTAGCAAAGAGAAAAATCAAAAAAGGACTTGAGCTGTATGAAGATTAGTGACTTATTTATCATGGGTCTAAGAAATTTAAGCAGACGTAAGGCAAGAACCGCATTAACGGTTATTGGTGTCATCATTGGTACTATCTCCATTGTGGTTATGGTTTCTATTGGTGTGGGAATGAATAAGAATTACGAATCTCAGGTCATGGAACTGGGTAGTCTGACCACTATCACAGTTGAGAGGCATGCCCCGATCATGGATGAGGAAGGTAATTATGTAGACATGAAGGAACAATCAATGGATGACAGTCTGGTCGAACGGATAAAAGAAATAAAGCATGTAAGGGCGGTATCTCCAGTTGTCAGTAAAAGTGCCATGTTAATCAGTGGAAAGTACGAAAATTACATACAAATTATGGCTATGGACAGCAGTACCTTTGAAGATTTTGATTTTCCGGCTTTAACCAGTGGAAGTTATCCAACAGATGAAAATAATAAAGTCGTGGTAATGGGTGCAGAAATTCCTAATAATTTTTACGATCCCAGATCAAGAAGATGGGAACCGACTACCGTAGATTTAGAAAATGACAAAATAATATTTCGCTTTGGATATGAATATATGCCAGAGGAAAGTAAAAAGCAATTTTCCATGACAGTGACAGATTACGCCGTGATGGAGAAGACAGATAACTGGCAATATGACGGAAATGTTTATATGGACATTGCTTACTTTGAAAGTCTTTATAAAAAGTATGCCAGTTCTTTAAAGACAGAAGATCGTAAAAAAGCGTTGAAATCCTTAGAGACCTATGAACGTATACAAATATCAGTAGATAATGTTAAAAACTTAGATAAAGTTCAAAATGCAATTAAGGAAATGGGATACCAGCCAACAAGTTTAGGAACTTTCTTAAAACCAATGCAGGAAACCTCTAGAATGCTTCAAATGGTTTTAGGTGGGATCGGTGCTATTTCCATGTTGGTATCCGCCATTAATATAGCAAACACAATGGTTATGTCAATTTATGAACGAACGAAGGAAATTGGTATCATGAAGGTACTGGGCTGTTTTATCAGGGACATAAAGAAATTGTTTTTATTTGAAGCTGGTATCATAGGACTCATGGGAGGAATTATAGGAATCATCTTAAGTTACATAACTTCATGGGGAATCAATAAGTTCGGTCAACCTTTATTTAAATCATTATTTTCAGGAAACTATATGTATAATATGGAGAATACTAAATTTTCAGTCATTCCAATATGGCTGCCATTCGTAGCAGCAGGAATTGCAATTGTTATCGGGCTTGTTTCAGGATATTATCCTGCACGTAGAGCAACTAAAATCAGTGCAATTGAAGCTATGAAGACCGACGGATGATGAGGAACTAAGTATACTTTGGCCTATATAGGATATTTGGACCTTTGAAAGTATGAGATGAAACGGGTCTCATACTTTTAAAGGTCAAATTTGCTTTATAAGGCAAATTTGAGTAGAAACAGATTGGATAAGCATAGTTCAAATCTAAGGGATTGCAGTATTTTTCAAACACTAAGGATAAAAACCCCATAAAAATAAGTTTAGCTTTTTGGATAAATGTGATATAATCGGATTAATGGTGTTATATGAAAAGGAAAGGATGAACAAGCAATGATTTGTAAAATGTGCGGTAGAAATACAGAGAATGAGAATGCTAATTTCTGTGAGTACTGTGGAAACTCATTCCGTGAGAATGGTTCTGCAATAACGGAATATAATTCCGGGATAAATCAAACTAATCAAGAAGTTCAAGAACAAGATAAAGAAAAAACAATTTCCTTTGGTAATTGGTTGTTATCTATGTTGGTACCATTTATTCCTTTTGTAGGTATATTTGCGTATCCGGTACTACTGTTAGTTTGGGCTTTTAGCAATGATACTCCCCCTTCTAAAAAGAATTGGGCAAGAGCAAGTCTGGTTGTAATTTTAATCAGTATTGTATTATTGGTTATATTCCTTGCATCTACTATGAATATGATTATGAGTGGAGAGTTTTCAGAGTATATGAGAGAATTCTACAATATGGATCAATTTTATTAAGATATATTGTCTGTACAAAACTGTCATTCTAAGGGTATATTCAGCACAGCTGAATAAAGGAGAAATCTCATTAAAAAGAGTAATTCTTTATCTTTATTCGGATATGCTGTATATGGGCTCAGAATGGCAGTTTAATGTTTTATAAAAGTCTTAATCTGATTAATAATGCTCTACTTTAATATAGTATCAATAGCTTTTAATTCATCTTGGGTAAAGTTTAAGTTCTTTAAAGTATCAATGTTTTCAAGTATTTGTGAAGATTTGCTGGCGCCAATTAATGCAGAGGTAACTTTTCCATTTCGCAGTACCCATGCCAATGCAAGCTGAGCCATTGTTTGACCACGGTCTTTGGCGATTTGCTCAAGTTTTCTAACTTTATCAATATCAGATTCACTTATGGATTCTGAAGTTAGGGAAGAGGTTCTTGAGTCCGCTGCACGAGAATCTGTGGGAATTCCATGGATATATTTGTTGGTAAGAAGGCCTTGTGCCAATGGACAGAAAGCGATACTTCCAACTCCATTTTTACTCAGTACATCTTGTAATCCATCTTCAACCCAACGGTCAAACATATTATAGATTGGTTGATGTATAAGAAGCGGGGTTCCTAAGTCTTTTAATATCTTAATAGCTTCTTTGGTTTGCTCCGGACTATAACTGGATATACCTACATAAAGTGCTTTACCGGAACGAACAATCTGATCCAGTGCCATCATGGTTTCTTCCAGTGGTGTTTCCGGATCTGGTCTATGAGAATAAAAGATATCTACATAATCTACGCCTAGTCTTTTCAGACTTTGATCCAAACTGGATATTAAATATTTCTTGCTTCCCCATTCACCATAAGGGCCCGGCCACATATAATAACCGGCTTTGGATGAAATAACAATTTCATCACGATATGGTTTCATTTCATTCTTTAAAATTCTTCCAAAGTTTTCTTCCGCTGAACCTGGCTTTGGTCCATAATTATTTGCAAGGTCAAAATGTGTAATTCCATGATCAAAAGCAGTTGTAACCATATCAACCATATTGTCGTATATATTGGAAGAACCAAAATTATGCCATAAACCTAGAGATAAAGCGGGAAGTTTAAGACCGCTTTTACCGCAACGGTTGTATATCATTGTATCGTAACGTTTTTCATTGGCTGAATACATAGTGCACCTCTTTCTAATTTTTATGTTTATTACATTTGAATCTTTTATATGTTTCTATCATATAACGTAAAACGGATTACTGCAATAGAATTTAGGTGTAAAATATGTTTTCAAAGGATCAATAATGAGGTAAAGAGATTCTGATAATCAAGTATGCAAATATCTGATTAAAAAGGAGGAGAAGGACGAATACTATACCGGTTTTGTGCATCACAACTTTAGTATTATTTTATAGGAGTTATTTTTGTTTTTTTAGTATAGAATCTTCTTATTTTATATGAATTATAATTCATTTATCACACTTTGCAATGCTTGACATACGCCAGTACATGGATTATATTATTACCTATGATAACCAATATCTGCAGCAGAAAAATAGAATGATTTTTACCACATTATCAGCTCATTATATATAAAAGCTGCATGATACCCAGATAAATAAAGAAAGCAGGATAAAACATGAGCAGAATAAGAACTCGTTATGCACCAAGTCCAACAGGAAGAATGCATGTTGGCAATCTAAGAACCGCACTGTATGAATATTTAATTGCAAAACATGAGGGCGGAGATTTTATTCTAAGAATTGAAGATACGGATCAGGAAAGATTTGTGGAAGGTGCCACTGAAATTATTTATAGAACCCTGGAAAAGACCGGTTTGATTCATGATGAAGGACCGGATAAAGATGGGGGATGCGGACCATACGTACAAAGTGAACGTCAAAAGGAAGGCATCTATTTAAAATATGCAAAAGAATTAATTGAAAAGGGAGAGGCTTATTACTGTTTCTGTACCAAAGAAAGATTA
The DNA here is from genome assembly GCF_032079385.1 of Anaerocolumna sp. Taxonomy (NCBI): domain Bacteria; kingdom Bacillati; phylum Bacillota; class Clostridia; order Lachnospirales; family Lachnospiraceae; genus Anaerocolumna; species Anaerocolumna sp. The sequence goes on along the minus strand of NZ_DAMAUC010000009.1, from coordinate 107,314 downwards.
GAAACTCTAAAAAGCGTGGTTTCTGAAGAAGAAGATAAAGAAATCATAAAATATGATAAGCACTGTTTGCACTTATCAAAAGAAGAAGTGGAAGCAAATCTTGCAGCAGGCATGCCTTATGTTATCAGACAGAATAATCCGACGGAGGGAACCACTACATTCCATGATGCTATTTATGGAGATATTACAGTTGATAACGAAGAACTGGATGATATGATTCTAATAAAGTCTGATGGTTTTCCTACCTATAATTTTGCCAATGTAGTAGACGATCATTTTATGAGCATAACTCATGTAGTTAGGGGAAATGAATATTTATCCTCATCACCAAAATATACAAGACTTTACCAAGCCTTTGGATGGGAAGAACCAATTTATGTACATTGTCCTTTGATTACCAATGAAGAGCATAAAAAATTGTCAAAACGAAGCGGACACTCTTCTTTCGAAGATTTGTTGGAGCAGGGATTTGTAACAGAAGCCATTGTTAACTTTATCGCTCTTCTTGGCTGGAGCTCTTCCAGTAATGAAGAAATATTTTCCTTAGAAGACTTAATAAAAGAATTTGATTATCTTCATATTAATAAGGCACCAGCTGTTTTTGATATGAACAAGCTAAGATGGATGAACAGCGAATATATTAAGAAAATGGACAATGAAAAATATTACGAAATGGCCATTCCTTATATTAAAGAAGCCATTCATAAAGATTTAGACCTATACAAAATAGCTGATTTGGTAAAATCCAGAATAGAAACTTTCCTGGACATCAAGGATCTGATTGATTTCTTTGACGAATTACCGGAATATGATACAGCCATGTATACTCATAAAAAGATGAAAACCAATGAAGAAATATCTTTAGAGGTTTTAAAGGAACAATTACCATTATTAGAAGCCTTAGTGGATTACTCTATTCCAGCTATTGAGGAAGTAGTTATGAATTATATCGGACAAAAAGGTATTAAGAATGGTACCGGATTATGGCCTCTTAGAACGGCAGTATCCGGAAAACAGTCAACACCAGGCGGTGCATATGAAATCATGAATATAATCGGTAAGGAAGAAAGCATTCGCCGCATCAAAATTGCTATAGATAAATTAAGCAATCTTTAATGCCTATGGATATAAACGAATCACAAATAAAAGCAATTAATCATAATAAAGGGCCCATGCTGGTATTAGCAGGGCCCGGCTCTGGAAAAACTCTTGTTATTACAAGAAGAACTGCCAAGTTGATTGAAGAATACGGAGTGAATCCTCATAATATCTTAGTAATTACATTTACTAAGGCAGCAGCAGAAGAGATGAAAGAACGGTTTCTCCGATTGACTTCCGGTAAATGTAATGGAGTAAATTTTGGAACTTTTCATGCTGTGTTTTTTACAATTCTAAAATATGCCTATCGCTTTCAAGCGTCTAATATTATCCGTGAAGAACAAAGATACCAATATATGAGAGAGATTATTGAACAGAATAATTTAGAGATTGAAGATGAAAAAGATTTTATTTCCGGCATATTCTCTGAAATTAGCTTGGTTAAAGGGGAAGGACTGGACTTAGAACATTATTATTCTATTAACTGTTCGGAAGAGGTCTTTAAGAAAATATATACGGCATACGATAATCGGCTTCGAAGAGCTAATATGATAGATTTTGATGATATGCTGATTATGTGTTATGAACTGTTAAAAGAAAGACCGGATATATTAAGGGTATGGCAGCAGAAGTTTCAATATATTTTAATTGATGAGTTTCAGGATATTAATAGAGTGCAGTATGAAATTATAAGGCTTCTTGCCTTACCAGAAAACAACCTGTTTATTGTAGGGGATGATGACCAATCCATCTATCGTTTTCGTGGTGCTAAGCCTGAAATTATGCTAAACTTTCAAAATGATTATCCCAGTGCTAAAAAGATACTGCTGGATACCAATTACCGTTCATCGGCTAATATTGTAAGTAAAGCCGCATCTTTAGTAAAAAATAATACAAAAAGATATGCCAAGAACATAAAAGCGGTTAAGCCATATGGTCATGATGTGGTAATAAAAACCTTCAAAGAATTAAAAGAACAAAATAGTATGGTAGTGGCGAATATATTGCAATATTATAAACTGGGGATGCCATTTTCCAATATGGCTGTACTATTTCGAACCAATACCGGACCAAGAGCCTTAATTGAAAAGATGATGGAATATAACGTTCCTTTTCAGATGAAGGATATGGTTCCAAATATTTATGACCACTGGATTGCTGCCAATATTATAACTTATATTAAAATAGCAATGGGAAGCAGGGAAAGAGGGCTATTTCTACAGATTTCCAATCGCCCTAAAAGATATCTGAACAGAGAATGTTTTGATGAGCCTTATGTGGAATTTCCAAAGTTAAGGGAATATTATAAGGACAAGGATTGGATGATAGACCGGATTGATAAACTGGAATATGATATACACCTGCTGAAAACCATGAGTCCTTTTGCGGCTATCAATTATATTCGAAAGGGAATCGGCTATGAAGAATATTTATCCGAATATGCAGACTATCGGAGAATAAAAGGGGACGAGCTAATGGAAACCCTGAATGAATTGCAAGAAGCTGCAAAACCATATAAAAGCTATGAAGAATGGTTTGATCATATTGAAGAATATAAAGAAGAATTAAAGGAACAAGCAAATAATAGGAAGAACAAAGACAGGGATAGTGTAACTATGGCAACTATGCATAGTTCTAAAGGTCTGGAATATGAAGCTGTTTTTATCGTAGATGCTAACGAAGGCATTACCCCCCATCGAAAAGCGGTGGTTGATGCAGATTTAGAAGAAGAAAGAAGACTGTTTTATGTAGCCATGACCCGTGCCAAAGAATATTTACATATCTATTCCGTAAAAGAACGTTATAATAAGGAGCTGACCTGTTCCAGATTCGTTGGAGAAATTCTCTTAGACAGAGAAAAATTAATCCCCGGCACAAAAGTTGAGCATAAAACCTATGGACTTGGTGAAATCAAAGAAAATAAACAAGGCAGATTGGTGATCTATTTTGACCGGTTAAAGAAGGAGAGGACATTAGACTTAGAATTTTGCATTCAGAACATGTTGTTGACTATTATAGAAGAGACACAATAAGAGTGTGGAATTGGAGTAATTATGATTACCATTTTATATTAATTATAAAAGGGGCCGCTGCAAAATGAAATGTGATAACAGATATAGAGAATTAGACTGATCCTCCATATACGGTATAAAACATTCATTTTACAACAGCCCTTTTATAGTTTTAAACCTTATATGATTGTAACGTTTTATTAACAACTACAAGGTAAAGCGTCCTATTGGAATACAAAGGAATTATTCTTCGCCATCTTCCTCATCTTCCTCATCATCGAACATTTCATCAAATTCTTCACTGTCCATTAATTCATCGAAAGCATCTGAAACTGCTTCAAACTCATCATCATTTTCAATATTAAGTAATTCGATTTCTTCATTCTCATGCTCTATGAATTGGTATAAGAAGATTTCTCCCTCTTCTTCATCTTCATTATCAACAGGTACAAGTGCAATATAATCTTTATCTCCAACTGGGAAGATGCAAAGAACTGCACATTCTAATTCGGTACCGTCATCAAGTGTTAATGTTACATTCAACTGATCATGTTCATGTTCGTGTTCGTGATCGTGTCCACAACCGCATCCGCATCCGTGTTCGCTCATAAATACCTCTCTTTCATGCCCATTTACAGGGTGTCTGCCTGGGCTCTATAAATATTAAAACAATAAGAATAGGATAACCAATTCTATTATTTCTAACAATTTGACTTTAACAGATTTATTACAAAAAAGCAAGGTAATTCTAGGTATATTAATTATTTAAATTTATCTTAAAATTTACAAAAAGTGATTGACTTTATATTAAAATAGAATAAAATATACAATATGATTGTGGTAAAACAATGCAGTTATAAACAAGCTTTCCGGTCATAATAAGCAATATTTTAATGAAAGAAGTATTTCAAAGTTAAGAGAGGAGAACTTCAGTGGTTACAACCAATGCTAGGGATAGCAGACCAAGAGAAAATCTAGGAAGACAGTCTAGATCGAATGAAAATTACAAGCCAAGAACAAGTCGTGATAATGGGGGTAATAAAGGAGCTTCCATTCCGGAAAAAAGAGAGAATAGGCCTGCCGGTCGAACCTCCTTCGGAGGAAATTCTCAAGGTGGGAATAAAGAGAGATCCGGTAAAACAGGAGGCTACAACAAAAACAGAGATTTTAAGAGTAATTCCTTTAACAAAGACGATGATTACGAAAACGACAAAAACTATGGCAAAGGTAACCAACGCTCAGAATCCAGATCAAAATCTGGTCAGACAAAAGAAAGAGAGCAACAGCCTGACAAATTTGAGACACTGAAAAGATTAGAAAAAGAGAAAAAAGTCAAACAGAAGAAGCTGGATCAGGAATTCAGCGGTAAGTCTGAAAAACCAAATAAACCTTTGGTAAAACACAGGAGAACGAATAACATTGACTGGACAAAAGGATATGAAAAAGGGCTCTTTGATGACGATGATGAGATTTATACAGAATATTTATAAGAAAAGTTGACGGTATAGTTTATTTCTTTCTGGATAAGTGATAAAATACAGATATGAACTAAGTATACATGGTCAATATAACATAAAATAAGAAAGGTATCTAATTGGCACACCATTTGGATACCTTTTTTCGTAGGAAGAGATGTAGTTATGGAAAAGGATAAGAATGAAATTAAAATATCAGTAAGGTCTCTGGTAGAGTTCGTTCTAAAATCTGGCGATTTGGATAATAGAACCGGCGGCAGAAAAGATACCGAGGCTATGCAGGAAGGCAGCAGGATTCATCGAAAGATACAAAAGAGGATGGGTTCTAATTACAATGCAGAATTCCCCCTTAGTATTATGGTGCCAGTTAAGAGAGATGAGCTGGAATTGGAAATAACAGTAGAAGGAAGGGCGGATGGTATTATTAGTCTGCCAGAAGAAAGTCCATCTATTGTCATTGATGAAATCAAGGGTGTATATATGGAGCTAAGCCATCTAGAGGCGCCTGTTCCGGTACATCGTGCCCAAGCTATGTGTTATGCCTATATTTATGCAAAACAGCATATGCACAATACCATCGGAATCCGTATGACCTACTGTAATATGGAAACGGAGAATATCCGGTATTTTGAAGAGACTTTTTCCATAGAAGATTTAGAAGATTGGTTTCAAAAAGTGATAGAGGAATATGGGAAGTGGGCTGCCTGGCAGTATAATTGGTCCTTATACAGGAATAAAAGTATTAAAGAAATTGAATTTCCCTTTGAATATAGGCCGGGGCAAAAGAAGCTGGTTGCTGATGTTTACAGAACGATTATACGGGATAAACGGCTGTTTATAGAAGCACCTACCGGAGTAGGTAAAACAATTTCTACTGTATTTCCCACAGTGAAAGCAATGGGAGAAGGATTTGTTATGAAGGTATTCTACCTGACTGCTAAAACCATAACAAGAACGGTAGCAGAAGAGACCTTTCAGCTGCTAGTTAAAAAAGGGCTGCATTTAAAGTCCGTTACCATAACTGCAAAAGAAAAAATATGTATTTTAGATAAACCGGATTGTAACCCCGCTGCCTGTCCCCGAGCAAAAGGACATTATGACCGGGTTAACGATGCTGTATTTGATTTATTAAATAATGAAAATGAAATCTCCAGAGAGTTAATTCAGGAGTATGCAGAAAAACATATGGTATGCCCCTTTGAAATGTCTTTGGATGTAACTCTTTGGGCAGATAGTATAATATGTGATTATAACTATGTATTTGACCCTAATGTGTATTTGCGGAGATTCTTTATAAATGAGAAAAAGAATGACTATGTATTCTTAATAGATGAAGCACATAATCTGGTTGAACGGGCAAGAGAGATGTATAGTGCCGTTCTTTATAAAAAGCAATTCCTGACAGTGAAAAATTTAGTGAAGGCAGTAAGTAAAAAATTAGAAAGAAGGCTGCAAACCTGTAATGAAGATTTACTAAAATTAAAGCGGGAATGCGATAATTGTAATGTGGTTGAAAACATTACCGACTTTGTTCTTCATTTACTTCGTTTAATGACTGAGTATGATGAGTTTTTACAGGATAATTCCAATATAGAAGGAAAGGAAGAGGTTCTCCAACTATATCTTGATATCAGGCATTTCTTGAATATTTATGATATCTATAATGAAAAATACCTGACCTATACCGATTATGATGAACAAGGAGAATTTCGGATCAAATTGCTATGCATGGATCCTTCCTGTAATCTAAATAAATGTCTGGAGAAAGGAAAAAGTGCGGTGTTCTTTTCTGCCACCTTATTGCCCATTCATTACTATAAGGAACAATTAGGGGGAAGGGAAGAAGATTATGCAGTTTATGCCCCATCACCTTTTCATACGGATAACAGGCTGCTTATGATTGGAAGGGATGTAAGTACGAAATATACAAGGCGTAACGAAACAGAGTATAAAAGAATATGTGAGTATATATATTCCTTTACAAGTGCTAAAAAAGGAAATTACATGGTGTTTTTCCCCTCTTACCAGATGTTAAATAGTATTGCTCAATTGGCAGAAGGTTCTTTGGAGGGTCTGGTCATTCAAAAAAGTTATATGACTGAATTGGAAAAAGAGGCCTTTTTGGAGGAATTCACTACAGAGCCTGAGACAAGCAGAATAGGATTTTGCGTCATGGGTGGTATCTTCAGTGAAGGGATTGACTTAAAAAGTGACAGGTTAATTGGTGCTGTTATTGTAGGGACGGGGCTGCCTATGGTGGGCAATGAACGTGAACTTTTCCGTAGTTATTATGACAGTATTAACGGCAGAGGTTTCGACTATTCCTATCTATATCAGGGGATGAATAAAGTACAGCAGTCTGCCGGCCGCGTAATACGGACTATGGAGGATAAAGGTGCCATACTTCTACTGGATGAACGTTTTGTGCAAAAACAATATATAAGCTTATTCCCCAGAGAATGGTTTCCTAATATTACGGTGGATTTACAATCCATGGAAACAGAATTAGAATGTTTTTGGAATAAAAGTTAATAAATAGTGTCTGATGATTAAGCCAAGCTAAGCTTAATTCAGCAGACACTATTTTAATAAAAAGTTCTTTTTATTTTATTTACTGTTTCTTAATAGAATCTTTAACACAAATAATAAGTACTATAAAGCATAGCTGAAAGATGAGCGGCTATAAATAGTTTATTTAATGATCCTGAGCTGCTTTGCAGTGCAGGATATGTTAACGTGATTGAGCATACCTGGCACTTCACCGTCAAAGTGAATGGAAGCGGGATTATCCAAGGTAATGTCCAGTGTTTTACAATCGAAAGTTTCGATTCCTTTTAAACCAGTATGTTTACCGAATAACAGAGTTGGCAGCAGGAATAAAATCTTTAAACGGGACAAACCATGTACCATACATATGGAAAGCTTACCATCGTATGGATCGGCAGCAGGAGCAATTTTTAAACCACCGCCCTCATATTTATGTATCATGCTTGTTATTAATAAAACTTTTTTATAGGATTTGGCAGTCTTGTTATCAATGGTAATTTCAGCATCCATATATGGGGTAGAGGCCAGTTCTTTCAGAGTAATCATGATATATGTCAGCTTTCCAAGCCCATATTTATTTAATACCTTCTTTAGTTTGGAACGGTTGGTTTCTAAACATATATTTGCATCAAAACCTAAACCGCAGCTTACTGTGAACTTACGCTGAAAATCATTTGAAACAGAATTAAGGCAGCCGGTATCCACATATTGAAAGTGATTTGGAGTCAGAATGTTTTTAAGACTTTCAATGGGGTCTTTAGGAAGATTTAAGCTTCTCGCTAAATCATTACTGGAACCGGAGGGAATATAACCCAAAACTACCTCATCATAATCTTTGATACCGTTTATAACTTCATTCATAGTTCCGTCTCCGCCTAAAACAACTATATTTTTAACGCCGGAGGTACTTTCGCATATTTCTTGAACAATTTCTGCTGCATGCAGATTATGTTCTGTAAAATAAGCTCTATAGTGTACTTCTAAGGAATCTAATTCGTTTTTTACTAAATACCATATCTTAATTCCATTCCCGGAGCGGGAATTTGGATTTACAATAAAATAATACATAGAGAACTCCAATCTACCATGGTATACAAAATATATACTTTCTTTAAATAAATTTTATATGATATCCATAATAAAGTCAATGAATGTTCTGATTAATTGATCTAATAAATGTAATGTAAAACTGTAAATCAGATGGTATAATTGAAAAGTAAGGACAGGTGAACCCAGTCTTAATTAGAAGTTGACATAACTTTTTTATATCGGATAACAGCGAAAGGAATGTTGGGTATTGTGGAAGGTTAGCAGTAGTAGTCAGGAAATTACAGGATGAATAGAAAAGACTTCATCCTGTAAGAACTATTCTTCCGGTTGTAATAAGATTCTTGTATGGCCATTTATATCATAATCCAGATTTATTAATTGCTTGCATATCTGTGTGGCTGTTTCAGCCTTTCTTTTATTACTTACTATAATTCGTTTGGTGTCGGCAAGGAGCCGATCCGTATCGCCAATTATGCCGGTGGCTATTGCAGGCTTAGGGACATTAGGGGTTGTAATTGTTACATTTAAAAAGAAAAGGGATGTTCAAAGATAAACTATAGTTTATTCAAATAGGACGCTTTACCCATCTTAAGGTTATTCAGACCTTCCTGAGTATGGGATGCTATGTGGTTTTTGTTCCATAGGGGAATTCGATGGTTCTAATACGATAGGAATCGCTTAAAGCATATTTAAAAATTGCGAACTCGCCGGGTTATACCCGGCTCAGACATCACAATTTTTAAATATTGTCGCGATTCCTACCGTATAAGAACCATGGCGAATTTCCCAAAGTCACAAAAACCACATAGCATCCCATACTCAGGAAGGTCGATCTGATTTATGGGGGTAAAGCTGTCTATAGGTATTTAGCAGATGATAAGATAATATTTGTTATGTAGAAAATCACATTGTAAAGAGTTCGTTATTTAATTCATAGCTTAGAAAGTGATTTCTTCGTTCATACGCATAGGATTAATAGTTTCCATTGGTATTACTCCATTTTTTTATAAACAAAATGGTTATAATAACCAAAATTAATAATTCAATAAACAGCTTTGCTTAATATGGTCTGAATAACCCATATTAAGCAAAGCATCCTGACTAAATACTACCGCACTATCTTATAATAAACCTTTGCCGTCATTACATAAATGATTGCATAGAATACTGCAAAAACCAATAATGTGCCAAGTGTACACCATGCAAATAAAACTACATTAGTAAGGCCCAACAGAGCTAATAATTTAGTGATTACTTTAAAGGCAAAGGCAATGTGAACAGCTGCCGTTACTATAGGAAGAAAGAATACGGTCAATACCTGGCTTCCGATTGATTTCTTTATTTCGGTACGGCTCATACCAACCTTTTGCATAATTTCAAAACGTGATTTATCATCATATCCCTCTGTAATCTGTTTGTAGTATATAATTAGTACAGTTGCCATAATGAATAATCCGCCTAGGAATATACCAAGGAAGAACAGACCGCCGTATAAGGAGAAGAACTCTTCTTTTGATCCAGCAGCAGATTCCACATAACTATTTTCATAATCTTTATCATGTAAAGAGGAGCTAATATCTTGTGATATTTGAATGGTTTCTTCGTCCTCTGTATTAATATCAAATCCATAAATATACCGAAAATAACTTACGGTTTCATCGGAATTCCCCTGTTCCTGACGGTACATTTCTTCTAACTGATCCACATCATTTGTAATTACATAATAACTATCGATGACATCTCCAATGTCTGACAGACGTTCACCTAAAGTATTATTATGCTCTTTTATGTGTAGAGGAGTATCAAATATTGTGAAGTTTTCCTGGGTATACCTTTCTCCATTGGCAATCAGGAATACTTCATTGTGATCCAAGGTATATGAGGTATGATTCATAGCATTATAGTCTTCCAAAGGTATAAAATATAGCATTTTAATATCAGATGAAAAGGAGTTGATTACTTCATCACCAGTAACGAAGGTGTCTTCATTTCTTACTGCAGGAAAGCTCAGATAACGGTATTCCAGTATATTTTCTGCTTCTGTGCCATGCTGTTCCAAGGTATTTGAAACAGTATCCTTTATTCCTGCTTGATATTCTTCCGTAATATCAGTGGAAGTGATTAAGAGGTTTCTTGCATATCTGGTACGAAGCACATCCTCCATACCAATATATAATGATACCGTTGTAGACAGCATAACAAGCACAGCTGTTGACAAGATACATATATTTGCCAGTCCTACGGCATTTTGCTTCATTCTGTACATCATACCGGATACAGTGATAAAATGTTTCGTTTTATAGTAGTATTTTTTATTCTTTTTCAGCAGTTTTAAAAGTGCGATACTTCCTGCTGTAAAAAGGCAATAGGTACCGATAATGACTAATATAACTGCAATAAAGAACATATATAAGGCGGCTATAGGAGATTCTGTAATAAGAGCAATAACATAGCCTGCTGAAAGTGCGGCTAAGCCAATTAAAGTGAGCAGCCATTTGGTTTTTGGCTCTTTTTCTCCAACCTGCCCTCCTTTTAATAGTTCAATCGGTTTAGTCAAATGGATCTGCCTGAGGTTGTTTATAAATGTTAATAAAAATATACATCCAAACAATATTAAAGTATTATAAACAGCCTTAAATGATATAGCATATCCCATTGGAACTTTAAATCTTAATAATTTAAGTAAAAGCATATACATAAGTTTGGATAAAACAATACCTCCAAGAAGACCAATGATTATGCTAATGATTGATACATAGATGGTTTCAAAAAACATAATTCGGGATATATGTTTCTTTTCCATACCAAGAATATTGAAAAGTCCGAATTCTTTTTTACGCCTTTTTATTAAAAAGCTATTGGTATAGAATAAAAATATAAATGAGAATAAACCTATTACAAAAGACCCCATAGCCAGTATGGTTTTTAAGCTGTCACCACCGGACATACTGTCCAGCCCTTTATCCAGGGAAATAGATTTCAAAATGTAATACATCATAATTGTACCAATACTTGTTAGGATATAAGGGATGTAGGTTTGATAATTTTTTTTGATATTGGTGGCGGCAAGCTTTGGATAAAATAATTTACTCATTTCTTGCACCACCTGTCGCTATCATAGTGAGTGTATCTGAAATCTTCTGATACATTGCTTCATTGTCCATAGATGCCTTATACAGCTGATGAAATACCTGTCCATCTTTAATAAACAGTACCCGTTTTGCATGACTGGCAGCTTTTATACTATGAGTTACCATTAAGATAGTCTGGCCTTCATCGTTAATTTCGTTAAATAGGCGAAGCAATCCGTCAGCAGCACGGGAATCCAGCGCACCGGTAGGTTCATCGGCAAGAACAAGCTGGGGGCCTGTGATTAATGCTCTGGCAACGGCTGCTCTTTGTTTCTGACCTCCGGACACTTCATAAGGGTATTTGGCAAGAATATCACTAATTCCTAATTTGGCTGCAATTGGTTTTAAACGGTCGCTCATTTCTTCATAAGATTTGCCGGAAAGTACCAAAGGTAAAAATATATTATCCTGCAAAGAAAACGTATCTAATAAATTAAAATCCTGAAATACGAAACCTAGATTATCACGTCGGAATGCAGAGATCTCTTTTTCAGTGATGGAAACAATACTTTTTCCATTTAACAACACCTCACCGCTGGTTGGCTTATCAAGGGAAGCAAGAATATTCAGCAACGTAGTTTTACCGGAACCGGATTCACCCATAATTGCTACATATTCTCCTTCTTCCACCGTAAAAGATACATTGGTTAAAGCTTGAACATGATTTCCACCAAAGCGGGTGGTATATACTTTCTTTACATTATTTACTTCTAAAATTGACATGTTGTAACCTCCTTGTGTTTTTCATGTTCAAGTATACTAAGAAAGGAAATGAGCAGCCATAACTTTGACTTACATTTCCTGAATGAAACTTACATTTTTGTAAGATTAATTTTTTCAAAAGAGATATATGCAAGTGAACAAAAAGTACAATAGAAAAAGAATTAAAGCAAAATTATTCAAATCTTATATCAATGTGATCCAGGCATATTTTAACCTTTGTACCGTTCCCTACCTGAGACTCTATTTCTATAGTATGGGATAAATTTTTAATAATACGTTTGCATAAATACAAGCCAATTCCTGTAGATTTTTTGTCGGCATGTCCATTATAGCCCGTATATCCTTTTTCAAACACCCGGGGTAAATCCTCTGGTGCTATTCCGATACCCGTATCTTCAATAACCAGGGTGTTGTTATCTTTTCCTTCCATATAAATAGATATACTGCCTTCCTTGGTGTATTTTAATGCATTAGACAGTAGCTGCTCAATTACAAATACCAGCCATTTCTCATCTGTTAATACCTGGCAATTCAGCTCTTCGTAATTCAAACTGATTTTTTGTCCTATAAATATCTTGGCATATTTGCGAACTGCCTGTCGGACAATTTCATCAAGATTATACTTTTTAATGACTAGATCAGAATAGTAACTGTCCAGGCGAAGATATTGAAGAACCATTTCCACATATTGTTCGATCTTGAACAGCTCCATAGAGAGTTCCGAATTCTGAGTGTTTTCTTCGGTTTGCAGAAGGAGCCTCATAGCAGAAATGGGTGTTTTAATCTGATGGACCCATAGTGTGTAATAATCGATCAGATCGTTTCTCGCAGCATCTGCCCCGGAAACAAGGGAAGTTTTATCTGCAAAAAGAATCTGAATTAATTCCTGATAGTCTTTTTCCAACAAAGACTTGGCTTGAGGAAGATCATCGATGCTTAATGTAACTTGTTTTTGTAATTGATATAGTAATCTGTGCTTCCTATAATAATGAATAAAATCCAGAATAAAGAGAATTATACCGATTATTATACATAAGACAGCGGAGTATAAAACCGGTTCTACCGGCAGATTGTAAAGAAATAAAACAACGATAAATATAATGCCAAACAATATAAAAGTAATAAAAGTTTTAATATGCTGACGGATATAAGAAAAAATGGCTGGAGTTTTCATATTCTTTTGTCCCCCATTCCTTTCTGATTATTCAATTATATAGCCAATTCCCTTCCTGGTTATTATAAAGTCAGTTAAGCCAATAGATTCAAGTTTCTTACGAAGCCTTGTCATATTAACGGTCAATGTATTATCGTCTATATAATTGTCTGTTTCCCATAGCTTAGTCATTATGGAATCCCTGCTTACGATTTTACCCTTATTCTCCATAAGAATTTGCAAAATACGATTATCGTTCTTTGTTAAGTCAATCTTTTCACCGTTATAAGCTAGAGTAGCATCACTTGTATCTAAAATGGCTCCTTTGTGTTCAATTAGGCTGGACTGTCCTGCAAAATCATAAGTTCGCCGTAACATAGCCTGTACTTTAGCCATTAATACGGACAAATCAAATGGTTTGGCGATAAAGTCATCTCCGCCCATATTCATTGCCATAACAATGTTCATATTGTCGGAAGCAGAGGAGACGAAAATAATGGGGACTTTAGATACTTTTCTAATTTCGCTGCACCAATAGAAACCATTATAAAAGGGTAGAGAAATATCCAATAATATCAACTGAGGCTGGAAAGAGACAAATTTTGAAAGAACATCTTTAAAATCAGTCACATATCCTGCTTCGTAGCCCCAGGTTTCTATATGTTTCTGCATTGATTTTGCAATGATTGTATCATCTTCTACAATTAATATTTTGTACACGGACATACCTCCTGGTTTTATGTACGATTTAATAGAATGTAAAATATAAGGAATCCAGGGATAAGAACTAAAAAAGGAAGCATTACATTAAACATATGGTTTATTATATTCCATAATAAATCATGAAGCAAGTATTTGGTAAAGAGCAATAGATGTGACATTTTTCAGCCAAACAATATGACAAATGTAACTTGTTAATGCATAGGTGATAAAGTATGATACATATAGAAACATAAATAAAAAAATTAGCATTTGGGAGGTTTTCTATATGAGAAATAAAATATCGAATGCATTATGGGGAGTATTTTTTATACTAATTGGCGTCATAATCGCAGGAAATGCATTTCATCTATGGAAGTTCAATATATTTTTTGATGGATGGTGGACTTTATTCATTATTGTTCCCAGTCTGATTAGTATTTTTCAGAATGGTTTTCGTACCTCATCTCTTATTGTATTGACCATTGGTATATTACTACTATTATCCATACAAGACTTTTTTAGCTTTGAAGTATTTGGGAAATTAATTGTACCGGTTATCTTCGTGTTTATAGGTTTAAGCATGATATTTAAGAATTTTTTCCACATAGGAGAAAGTGGCAGAAGTAGTAACCCAACATATCAAGGTGGTTCCTCAGAATATACTGCTGTTTTCTCCGGAAGCAGACATCAGATAGTAGGAGAAAAGTTTCTGGGGACAACAATCAATGCAATCTTTGGTGGAGTTGAACTGGATTTAAGAAATGCCATCATTGATGAAGACATTGTAATCAATGCAACGGCAATCTTTGGAGGTATTGATATATTCGTTCCTGCCAACGTAAAAGTAAAGGTATCTAATGTTCCTATCTTTGGTGGAGTTGATAACAAAGCACCCACTATAGTTGATATGAATGCACCAACTATCTTTATTAACTCAACCTGTATGTTTGGAGGGCTGGATATAAAATGAATGAATTTCAAAAAGTAATTAAATATCTTGCAATGGGATTTGCGATATTCTTAACCGTAACCATAATTGGTGGAATCGCAACAGGTATCTTTGCTTTGACAGGAGTATTCAATGGGTTTACTACAAGCGGGGAAGCTATTGATATAAACAAATCTTTTGATGGTGTAAAAAGTATAACCATAAATCATGGTGTGGGAACTCTTAAAGTTCGTACCGGAGAAAGTGATAAAGTAGAAATTGTTGCAAACAATGTAAGTGAACACTATACGATTGAAAAAAGCTTTAGCGGTAATCTGACTTTGAAAAACAGAACAAGATTTTGGTTCTGGAATTGGTTCGATGGTAACCTTAAATCAGATGTTACTGTATATTTACCGAAAGATTTTGTGGCAGAAAAATTTATAATCGATGCTGGAGCTGGAGATGTAAATATTGAGGGTCTTGAGACCAAGGAATTAGAGATCAATGGCGGAGCCGGAGATATAAGAGCTAATAACATTATTGCCCAGTCCGCAGAAATTGACGGCGGTGTAGGAAATGTTAATTTTAAAGAAGTTACCTTAAATAACACGACTATTGATTCCGGAGTAGGTAATGTTGATATTAAGGGATACTTATTTGGAAAAACAGATATTGATTGTGGTGTAGGTAATGTTGATCTGGATTTAATAGGATCAATGGATGACTACAATATAAAAATAGATAAAGGTCTTGGAAATGTTAAGATTAATGGAGAAAAATACTCCAATACAAACTGGAATAGCGTAAGGGCGGAAAACTCCTTAGATATTGATGGGGGAGTTGGAGATATCAGTATAAATTTTGAATAAATATAGTTTAAAAATGCTGTTGAAAAACTGTCATTCTGAGCAATCGTTCAACGAAGTTGGACTGAAGAATCATCTCAATGTAAATGTGAGATGTTTCGGATAAAGTGCTCCAGGAATGACAGTTTTTGTTTATAGGGAATACACTTAAATATTTTAAAATTACAAAAAGAATACTATTGCGATTACTGGAAATAAATAATAGAATAATATAAATTGGCTATAACGAGAATAATAATAAATAATATAGATTTAAGCATACTCAATTTTATTGAATCAAAAATTGAAGGGATGGGCGTAATCGTGAAAAAAACAGTATTTATTATTGGAACAGTACTGGTTGTAGGTTTAGGTGCAATATTTGGAACTATGCTGATAAAAACCATACAGTATACCATCGAAGAAAGTGCTGAAAAAGATCTGGAAAAATCTCAAGATTTATCTTATAAAGAAATCAAGCAAATACTACAGGATAAAGCCAATTCTGACTCAAAAAAAGAGTTAGATCAGGATATAAACGAAAGGAATAAAACGACCATGGGAATTTCTGATATAGAAAATTCCACATTGGAATCGAAAAAGGACAAAACAGGGGAAAAAGAGAATGAATCGGAAAAGCCTTCCCCGGAACCTATAGATAAAAGCATAGAAGATGGATATTATAGTAACGCAGATGGATTAGATCCTTCTGAATGGGAAGAGCCAAGTGTGGAAGTGAATTCTTCTCCTAAAATGGCTTTAAATATAAAAAATCCATCTATTTCTATTGATGCAAAAAGTGCAATTCTTATTGATAGTAAAAATGGTAAGGTGTTATACCACAAGAATGCTACCGAACCGGTTTACCCGGCAAGTACCACTAAATTAATGACGGCACTGGTTATTTTGGAACTTTGTGACCTAAATGATACTGTTAAGGTAGGACAGGAAATACAATTAATCGCACCGGATTCCAGCCGTGCTTATCTGCAGGAAGGTGAAAAATTAACCGTACAAATGCTTCTTGAAGGAATGCTATTACCTTCAGGCAACGATGCTGCATATGCCTTAGCAGCTCACGGTGGAAGAATTATTTTAAAAGATAAATCCGCGGATGTTAAAAAGGCTGTAAAGGCTTTCGTAAATAAAATGAATGAAAAAGTCAAAGAACTTGGTCTAAATGATACGAATTTTAAAAACCCCGATGGATATGATGCAGAAGGACAGTATACGACTGCCTATGATATGGGAATAATCTCTCAGGAAGCAATAAAGAAGGATATTATACGCGAAATAACAGAAAAGGATAAAGCACGAAATATATTCTTAAGCGGTGAAGATGTAACTTGGAAGTCTACCAATAAATTAGTAGTAAACGGCAGCGGAGTATTTTATAAATATGCTATTGGATTAAAAACAGGAAGCAGTTCTTTAGCCGGAAGTTGTTTGGTATCGGCAGCAGAAAATGAGGATAAACAATTTATCAGTGTTATTATGAACTCTACTGCATCCGGAAGATGGGAAGATTCTATAACTTTACTCAAATACGGTATGGAACATTAATATTGTTCCTACCTTTCATGGGAAAGATATTCTCATGATGACTATTATTCTCATGACAATAATAAAAGGTTATGTTATAATAACCAGATAACTAGTGTGAATTATTGTAATGCATAATTTACACCCTGATTTGTGGCAGTGACCCATCTGCAAGCAGACGCTGTATGCGATGGGAGAATGTAGTTAGTTACTGGTAAGTAAATAAGGAGGAGAAATCATGGCTAAGAATCTGAAAAGCAGTAAAGAGTTAAATGAATTAACTGGTTATGACTTATTGAAAGAAGAAGACTTAGTAGATCTTAATAGTTTGGGACTACTTTTTAAACATAAAAAAACCGGCGCAAGAATTGCCGTAATTACCAATGATGATGATAATAAGGTATTTTCCATTGGCTTTCGAACACCGCCTTTTAATAGTACCGGTGTACCTCATATTATTGAACATTCCGTGTTATGCGGATCTAAAAAATTCCCTGCTAAAGATCCCTTTATAGAATTGACAAAGGGCTCTTTGAATACTTTTTTAAATGCAATGACTTATCCGGATAAGACAATGTATCCGGTGGCAAGCTGCAATGATAAAGACTTTCAAAATTTAGTGCACGTATATTTGGATGCAGTATTTTATCCAAATATCTATCAAAGGGAAGAAATATTTAAGCAGGAAGGCTGGCACTACGAATTAGACAGTGAAGATGGAGAATTAAAATATAATGGGGTTGTTTATAACGAAATGAAAGGTGCGTTTTCTTCACCGGAACAACTGCTGTTTAGAACCATCCAAAACTCTCTGTTCCCGGATACCGCTTATGGAGTAGAATCAGGCGGTGATCCAAACTTTATTCCGGAATTATCCTATGAGGAGTTTCTGGATTTTCATAAGAAATATTATCATCCTTCTAATAGTTATATATATCTGTACGGGGATATGGACATTGAAGAAAAGTTAAATTGGATAGACAGGGAATACTTACAGTATTTTGATGAGAAATCCATAGATTCGGAGATCCGTTATCAGCACCCTTTTGAGAAGGTAAATGATGTAGAAATGTTCTACCCTTTAGGTGAAAATGAGAGTACGGTTAATAATACGTATCTAAGCTATAATATGTCCATTGGTACCAGTTTGGATAAAGATTTAGGTATGGCTATGCAAATTCTTGACTACGTTCTTCTGTCTGCACCGGGAGCTCCATTAAAACAAGCTCTTTTGGATGCGGGAATTGGTAAGGATGTATTCAGCAGTTACGATAACAGCATCTTTCAGCCCACCTTCTCAATTATTGCAAAGAATGCAGAATTGGAACAAAAAGAACTGTTTACTTCCTTGATTCGCACTACACTGGAACAGTTGGTACGTGACGGTTTAGATGAAAAGTCTATAAAAGCAGCCATAAACTTTTATGAATTTAAATACAGAGAGGCTGATTTTGGCCAATTCCCTAAGGGATTAATGTATGGAATTCAAATGTTAAGCAGCTGGCTGTATGATGATAACAAACCATTTACATTATTAAATGCCAATAAAGTTTTTCAGTTCTTAAAAGATAAAATCGGAACAGATTATTATACTAAGTTAATCGTAGAGTATTTACTAAATAACGATCATGTTACACTGGTTACCTTAAAACCACAAGCCGGATTATCTGCCCGAAGAGAAATGGAATTGAGAGAAAAGCTGGCTAATTACAAAGCAAGCTTTACACAGGAAGAAATCAGGAAAATTATTGAAGATACCAAACATCTGAAAGAATATCAGGAAGAACCGTCCTCAAAAGAAGATGTGGAGAAGATTCCAATGTTAAGCCGTGAGGATATTGGTGAAAAGGCACAGCCAATCTATAACGATGAAGAGGAAATTGATGGAATACCCTTTACTCATCACAATGTGTTCACCAATGGAATTGCTTATATGCGTTTGATTTTTGATTTAAGCGGTGTTCCTAAAGAATTAATTCCATATGCCGGCTTACTTTCAACGGTTTTAGGCTATATTGATACCGAACATTACAGCTTCCTAGAGCTTGCCAATGAAATTAATATTCATACCGGAGGTATTACTTCTGATGTAGCCACTTATGGAAAGATGGGAAGTCCTTTAGAATATTTACCTGCATTTCAGATTGATGTGAAGGTATTATATGACGAAATGGACAATGCCTTTGATCTATTAAAAGAGATTATCAGCTTTACCAATTTGGACGATGAAAAACGTCTTCTTGAGATTATTTCAGAAGTAAAATCAAGACTGCAAATGCGAATAAATTCAGCAGGACATATTGCGGCTGTGAATCGTGCTACTTCCTATTTTTCAGAGTCTGCCCGGTTTAATGAAGAAACCAGCGGTATATCTTATCTAAAATTTATTGAAGGATTAGAGAAAAATTATAAAGAAGAAGTTGCTGGCTTAATTAAGAACTTGCAAGACTTAATGGTTTATATCTTTAGAAAAGAGAATCTGATTATCAGCTTTACTTCTGACGAAGAAGGTTTGAAAACATTATCCGGAAAGCTGTTGCCTTTTGTTGAGCAATTAAAAAAGGATCCAACGGAGTCGGTGGAAGAACATTTTGAATTAAAACGATTGAATGAAGGATTTAAAACTTCCAGTCAGGTTCAATATGTAGCCAGAACCGGAAACTTCATAAAAGCAGGTTATCAGTATACAGGTGCTCTGGAAGTATTAAAAGTAATAATGAGCTATGATTATCTTTGGAATAACATCCGTGTAAAGGGCGGAGCCTATGGCTGTATGTGTGGGTTCTCTAATATCAGCGGTAATGGTTACTTTACTTCCTACAGGGATCCGAATATAAAAGAGACTAACGATATTTATGAGAAAGCTTATGAATATGTAAAGAATTTTACGGTAGATGAGAGAGACATGACGAAGTATATTATAGGTACCATTAGTGGAATTGACACACCCCGCACACCACGTATCAAAGGAAACACCTCTATGGGAGCCTATTTAACAGGAATGACCATGGAAGATATTCAAAAGCAAAGAGATGAGATTATAAATGTAACCATGGAAGATATTCGTAACCTTGCTGATATCATTAGAACTATTGTGGATGAAGGGAATATCTGTGTTATTGGAAATGAAAAGAAAATAGAAGAAAACAGAGATTTATTTATAGAAATAAAGACTCTTAGTTAAAAAGGGAGTATACAAACAACATATGAAAAAGAATGAATACAAATCCGGTTTTGTTACCCTTATTGGAAGACCTAATGTGGGAAAATCCACATTAATGAACTATCTAATTGGCCAAAAGATTGCCATTACATCCAATAAGCCTCAAACCACAAGAAATCGAATACAGACCGTTTATACCGCAGAACAAGGGCAGATTATCTTCATTGATACACCAGGAATTCACAAAGCGAAAAATAAGCTTGGAGAATATATGGTGTCAGTTGCGGAGAGAACTTTAAAAGAGGTAGATGTGATACTTTGGCTGGTTGAGCCTACTACTTTTATAGGTGCTGGAGAAAAGCATATAGTGGAGCAGCTAAATAAAGTTAAAACACCGGTTATTTTAGTCATTAATAAAGTGGATACAGTAAAAAAAGAGGAAATCTTAAAATTTATCGATGCTTATAAAGATGTGTGCTCCTTTGCGGATATAGTGCCTGTATCTGCTCTTAAAGGAGATAATACAGAAGCTCTGATTCAGACTATATTCAAGTATTTGCCGGAAGGCCCCAGATATTTTGATGAGGATGTTATTACGGATCAGCCAGAAAGGCAGATTGTTGCAGAATTAGTACGAGAAAAGGCCTTAAGACTTTTAGGGGATGAGATACCTCACGGGATTGCCGTATCAATTGAAAGTATGAAAGAAAGACCGGATGGTAAGCTTGTAGATATTGATGCTACCATTATCTGTGAAAGAGATTCTCATAAAGGAATTATCATAGGTAAAAAAGGAGAAAAATTAAAACAAATCGGTATGCAGGCAAGACAGGAGATCGAAAATCTTCTGGATATGCGGGTGAATTTGCAACTTTGGGTAAAAGTAAAAAAAGACTGGAGAGACAGTGATTTCTTAATTAAAAACTATGGATATAACAAAACAGATTTGTAGGTTTATATTAGGAAAACTTTTATTATACTAATATACCTTGAAGAAATATTCCGTATTTCTAAAGGACATTAGTACTTACCCCTTACGTAAAATAGGATATGGTATTTTTTTATTAGTTTAGAATGAAAATGGTTGGATAAACTATTATTAGGAACTTAAGTATTACACTTATTATTTACAGTTAGGGGGAATTTAGATGAATCAATCATATTATTGGAAAAAGTTTGAAGAAACAGGTTCCATTCTTGATTATTTAAACTATACGGCCTGTACTATAGAAGATGCAGCAGGCTATAGACGAAATGATATAAAAGAAGGTGGTTGTAATGATGATGGCAACGCCTATGATAGGGATGGTTTTATCAGCCATGCCAATTGGAGATTATGATAAACGTTTGGTTATTTTAACTAAGGAACGTGGAAAAATAACTGCATTTGCAAAAGGCGCTAGAAAACCAAATAGTGCCTTTTTGGCATGTAGTCAGCCTTTTTCATTTGGTGAATTCTCTTTATATGAAGGAAGGTCTTCTTATAATTTAATATCCGTTACCATATCAAATTACTTTGAAGCTTTAAGAAACGATATAGAAGCTGCCTATTATGGAATTTATTTTTGTGAACTGGCGGATTATTTTACCAATGAGAATGAAGATGGGACGGAGATTCTAAAACTACTGTACCAATCCCTTAGAGCCTTGACCATGGAATCCATTGGAAAGAACCTGGTGCGGTATATATTTGAATTAAAAATATTGGTTATTCATGGTGTAGCACCTCAAGTATTTCAATGTGTGAAATGCGGAAATGAAGAAGACTATTATTTTTTTAACAGTAGAGAAGGGGGCCTTATCTGTAAGGACTGCCAGCATGGAGAGGTAATTGGAAAGAACATAAGGCTGAGTTCCTCTGCTATTTACACGATGCAATATATCATAACCTCTTCCATTGAAAAATTGTATACATTTACCGTATCAACGGAAGTATTGGAAGAACTAAAACAATGCATGAACAGTTATAAAGAATACTACATAGACAAAAAGATGAAATCTTTAGAAATTTTAGAGAAATTGTTCTGATATAAAATTTAGTTGAAATATATTTATTTTAAGGTTACAATGATAGAAAACTTATTCTAAGTCTAGATGGAGGAGCTTTTATGAAAAAGACAGTTCTTTATACAATTCTGGTCTTATCATTTATCCTGTTGGCCGGTTGTAAAAGAAAAAACATAAAGTTAAATACCAAAGATGCGGAGGCTAATACCGTTGTAATCAAAAAAGACGGTACGGTACAGGCAGCAACGGTAGAAGAATTTGGTAAAGAGTACTACAGCCTGGATGCGTTAAATAGTTTTATTGCAAAAGAAATCAACAAGTTTAATAAAACTCTGGGATCAGAAACTGCAATTATCATAGATTCCTTGGAGATGAACGGAAACTCTGCCGTCCTTATATTAACGTATCAAAACCTGGATGCTTATGCGGCCTTTAACAAGGTAGAAGCGGTAACGGTAGGAGTGGATGCTCTTTCAGGCAGCAAATTGGAACTACCTGATGTTTTTGTAAAGGAAGATGGCGGTGCTTATGTAAAGAAAGAGGAAGCTATAAAGAATGAAAAATATAAAGTAGTTATGATAAATGACAATGTGAATTTAATGGTGGAAGGGTCAATTAAGTATTATGCTAATTGTATATTAGTGAATTCCTACACCATTCAAACCGCACAGGAAGGCGCTTCCGTCATTATATATAAACCATAATATCTGTCATTCTGAGAGCTGATTCAGATAAGCTGAATTCTAAGCTCGAAGAATTTCTTTTATAGAGATTCTTCGCCGTTCAGGCTCAGAATGATATATTTATAAATATTTGCATGTTCTTTATAAAGTGAAAGCATTGCGGTGGCCGCTCACTTACAAAAGCTTAATTTTAGAATATCTATTATGAAGATAAGAAAACTAGATAACTTATTGAAAGGAATGAAAGTAAGATGGAAAAAACAATGGAGAAAATTGTTGCCTTAGCAAAGGCCAGAGGATTTGTATATCCGGGTTCAGAAATATATGGAGGATTGGCGAATACCTGGGACTACGGCAACTTAGGCGTTGAACTGAAGAATAATGTTAAAAAGGCATGGTGGAAAAAATTTATACAGGAAAATCCTTATAATGTAGGTGTTGACTGCGCAATCCTTATGAATCCACAAACATGGGTAGCTTCCGGACATCTTGGCAGTTTCTCCGATCCTTTAATGGATTGTAAAGAATGCCACGAAAGATTCCGTGCAGATAAAATCATAGAAGATTATGCTCATGATAATAATCTTACTTTAGAAGGCGCTGTAGATGCCTGGACTCATGAAGATATGTCCAAATATATTGCTGAACATAACATACCATGTCCGACTTGCGGAAAACATAATTTCACAGATATACGTCAATTTAATCTTATGTTTAAAACCTTCCAGGGTGTTACAGAAGATGCAAAGAATGTAGTATATTTAAGACCGGAAACAGCACAGGGTATCTTTGTTAACTTTAAGAATGTGCAAAGAACTTCAAGAAAGAAGATACCATTTGGTATTGGACAGGTGGGTAAATCTTTCCGTAATGAAATTACACCTGGTAACTTTACATTCCGTACAAGAGAGTTCGAACAGATGGAATTAGAATTCTTCTGTGAACCGGATACAGATTTAGAATGGTTTGCATACTGGAAACAATTCTGTATTGACTGGTTAAAATCTCTTGGAATGAAAGAAGAAGAAATGAGAGTTCGTGACCATGAAGCGGCTGAACTTTCCTTTTATAGTAAAGCTACAACAGATATCGAATTCCTATTCCCATTTGGATGGGGTGAATTATGGGGTATCGCCGACAGAACGGATTATGATTTAACACAGCATCAGAATATATCTAAAGAGGATATGAGCTATTTTGATGATGAGAAGAAGATTAAGTATGTGCCTTATGTAGTAGAGCCATCTTTAGGTGCAGACCGTGTAACATTAGCATTCCTTTGCGGTGCATATGATGAAGAAGAAATCGGAGAAGGCGATGTTCGTACGGTTCTTCATTTCCATCCTGCATTAGCACCGGTTAAGATTGGTGTATTACCATTATCCAAGAAGCTCTCTGAGGGAGCAGAAAAGATATATCAGGAATTATCCAAGTATTATAACTGTGAATTCGATGACAGAGGTAATATTGGTAAACGTTATAGAAGACAAGATGAAATAGGTACTCCATTCTGTATTACCTATGATTTTGAATCAGAAGAAGATCAATCTGTAACCGTTCGTGATCGGGATACAATGGAGCAGGAACGTATTAAAATTGCGGACCTAAAGGCTTATTTTGAGAAGAAATTTGAATTTTAACATATGTTAAAGGTAATATTATAATATAGCAGATTGAACTTACAAAAGGATATTCCGAAAGGGATGTCCTTTTTGCGTATATTCAGACTTTCATGATAGAGGTTGTGAGATAATGTTGGAGAATTTGGGCTTTGGAAAATCTGGGATTTAACAATATTTCAGAAATATGGTGTGAAATTGATTGGGTCAAAACTTTATAAAGATAAAATAACTTATAAAAAATCACCTTGAGAGGGCATATTTACAAGGAATTATGTCAATAGTCAATTTTATCTTTATAAAATCGATGAAAAAGGCAAAAATAACTTCCCATATTTATGTGACATGTGTTATAATGTTGGATGTCGACGATAGAGTCAAACAATTAACAGATATTTTAGGAGGTAAAAAGACTAAAATGGCAAAATGGGTATATTTGTTTAAAGAAGGTAAAGCGGATATGAAGAATCTGCTTGGTGGTAAAGGAGCTAACTTAGCTGAAATGACTAATTTAGGACTTCCAATTCCACAAGGTTTTACTGTAACAACAGAAGCGTGTACAGATTATTATAACAATAATAAAACTATATCAGACGAAATTAAAGGTCAAATCTTTGATGCTTTAAAAATTCTTGAAGAAGAACAAGGCAAAAAATTCGGAGATACCGAGAATCCTTTATTAGTATCTGTTCGTTCTGGTGCAAGAGCTTCTATGCCAGGTATGATGGATACTATCCTTAACTTAGGATTGAATGATGTTGCTGTAGAAGGCTTTGCAAAGAAAACTGGTAACTCCAGATTCGCATACGATTCCTACAGAAGATTTATTCAAATGTTCTCTGACGTAGTTATGGAAATCAGCAAATCTAAATTCGAAAGAGTTTTAGATGAAATCAAAGAGAAAAAAGGCGTTCATTATGACAATGAACTTACAGCAGAAGATTTAAAAGATGTTATTACACAATTTAAAGCATTATATAAAGAAGAAAAAGGAACTGAATTCCCTCAGGAACCAACAGAACAGTTAATCGAAGCAGTTACAGCAGTATTCCGTTCATGGGACAATCCTCGTGCAATCTACTATAGAAGAATGAATGATATTCCTGGAGATTGGGGAACCGCTGTTAACGTACAAGCCATGGTATTTGGTAACATGGGTGATACATCAGGAACTGGTGTTGCATTTACGCGTAACCCGTCTACTGGTGAAGCTAAGATTTATGGTGAATACCTGATTAATGCACAAGGTGAAGACGTTGTTGCAGGTATCAGAACTCCTCAGCCTATTACAAAACTACATGAGGATATGCCAGAAGTATTTGATGAATTCATGAGAATTGCAACCTTACTTGAAGATCATTACAAAGATATGCAAGATATGGAATTCACAATTGAAGATAAAAAACTTTACTTCTTACAAACTCGTAACGGTAAGAGAACAGCTGCAGCTGCTTTAAAAATCGCTTGCGATTTAGTGGATGAAGGAAAGATTACAAAAGAAGAAGCTGTTAAGAGAATTGAAGCAAAATCCTTGGATCAATTATTACACCCTGCATTTGATCAGGTTGCACTTAAAGCTGCAAAACCTATTGGCAGTGCACTTCCTGCATCTCCTGGTGCAGCAGCAGGTAGAGTATACTTTACCGCTGATGAAGCAAAAGAGCATCATGAAAAAGGTGAAAGAGTTGTCCTTGTTCGTTTGGAAACTTCACCAGAAGATATTGAAGGTATGCATGCATCCGAAGGTATCTTAACAGTACGTGGTGGTATGACATCTCACGCAGCTGTAGTAGCTCGTGGTATGGGAACTTGCTGCGTATCCGGTTGTGGTGATATTAAAATCAATGAAGAAGCAAAATATTTTACACTTGGCGGAGAAACAATCAAAGAAGGAGAGTATATTTCCTTAGACGGTTCTACCGGTAAAATTTATGTAGGTGATCTTCCTACAGAAGAAGCTTCTATCAGTGGTAACTTTGACAGACTTATGCAATGGGCTGACGAAATCAGAACATTAAAAGTTAGAACAAATGCAGATACTCCTGAAGATGCTGCTAACGCAGTTAAATTCGGTGCAGAAGGTATCGGCCTTTGCCGTACAGAGCATATGTTCTTTAATGAAGATAGAATTCCTAAGATTAGAAAGATGATCCTTTCTAAGACAGTAGAAGCAAGAGAAGCAGCTCTTGAAGAATTAATTCCATTCCAAAAAGGTGACTTTAAAGGTATCTACGAAGCAATGGAAGGAAGACCAGTTACTATCCGTTTCTTAGATCCGCCATTACATGAATTCGTACCTACAAATGAAGAAGATATCAAAGAATTAGCAGAAGATATGGGTCTTACTGTAGAAGAAGTAAAAGCTACTTGCGACTCCTTACATGAATTCAACCCTATGATGGGACACAGAGGTTGCCGTCTTGCTGTAACTTATCCAGAAATCGCTAAGATGCAGACAAGAGCAGTTATGGAAGCAGCTATCGAAGTTAAGAATGAAAAAGGATACGATATCGTTCCTGAAATCATGATCCCATTAGTTGGTGAGAAGAGAGAATTAAAATTCGTTAAAGATGTTGTTGTTGAAACAGCAGAAAAAGTAATCGCTGAATACGGCTCTGATATCAAGTACATGGTTGGTACTATGATTGAAATTCCTCGTGCATGCTTACTTGCTAACGAAATCGCAGAAGAAGCTGAATTCTTCTCCTTCGGTACAAACGACTTAACACAGATGACATTTGGATTCTCTCGTGATGATGCTGGTAAGTTCTTAGATTCTTACTACTCTAACAAGATTTACGAATCAGATCCATTTGCAAGACTTGATCAGGAAGGTGTTGGCCAACTTGTTCAAATGGCAGCTGAAAAAGGCCGTGCAACAAGCCCTAAATTAAAATTAGGTATCTGTGGAGAACATGGTGGAGATCCATCCACTATCGAATTCTGCCATAAGGTTGGTTTAAACTATGTATCCTGTTCACCATACCGTGTGCCAATTGCTAGACTTGCAGCAGCACAGGCAGTTTTAAATCAGGCAAAATAATTAAAATATCAACGTTTTTAAGTGGTTTGACTGAGTCAGACCATATTGAATAACAGAAATATAGTAACACCCTATCATGTAAAAGTGGTAGGGTGTTTTGTTGTACTTAGGATATCAAAAAGGTTGAGAAAAAGAAAGACATATTGTACTATATTATGTATAGGATTTACATGGAAATTGCACCTGGGGAACCAAGAAAGACCATTGCTGCTGTTGAATTAGTGCTGCAGCCCCGAAATTTTTATTTACTTTAAATTTCTAAAAAATTAGAAACGGTGTATAATAGAAATATAAAATAAAGGGTTAGACTCATAGGGGAGAGGAATACAGGTATGAAAATATTAAAGAAAGCAGGAACAACAGTAATAGTTACCTTACTTGCAATAATAATTGCAGTACTAATTTGGAAGAAGGAACTTAGTGCTTTTTTTGCGGCAGGGAGTTACGCTAATGTAGATAATATGGTAGAAACTATAATGAATAAGTCAGCTACTCCAGGGGTGGCTCTGGTAATATCAAAGGGTGGTAAGATAGATTATAAATGCTACGGGTATGCGGATGTTAAAAATCAAGAGAAGGTTACGGAAGAATCTTTGTTTGAATTGTGTTCAACAACAAAGGCATTTACGGCTTTGGCTATCATATTATTGGAAGATGAGGGATATTTAAGAGGCTCAGACCGTGTAACGGATTATTTGTCCTGGTTTGCACCTACTTATAACGGTGAACGAGCAGATATAACTATTGATCAGTTGCTAGCACATACCAGCGGCATTCCCTCATGGAGTATCCAGTTGATTCCGGAGGGAACTTCAGATGAAATGCTTGAAAAAACCATACGGAATATATCAACTATTAAATTAGATACATACCCTGGGATAAAACATAGTTATGCAACTATTAATTATGATGTATTAGCTCTTATCATTGAAGAGGTTACAGGAGAAAAATATCAGGATTTTATAACAGATAATATATTGCTCCCATTAGGAATGACAGAGAGTTATTTTTCTACCGGTCAAGAAGAGGTATCTGCTAAACTTGCCAAAGGTTATAAATTATTCTTTGGTAAAAGCTTAGAATATAAAGCTCCCAGATATTATGGTAATATGGCAGCAGGATACTTGGTTACTAATATTAAGGATTTAGGGTTTTGGTTGAATGCCCAGTTGGGATTCGGTAACATACCGGAGAAGCTTAGAAGTGCTATAATCAGATCCCACGATGTAGACAGAGAAATTGCCGGATATGTAAATATGGATAAATATTATTCTTATGGATGGAGTAATGATATAGAGAATAAAGTAATTAAACATGGAGGAAGTAATCCAAATTATTCTTCTCAGGTTGTTATAGATTTAGAAAAACAAGAAGCTATATTTGTACTAGCCAATTTAGATTCTAGCGTACCCGCTCAAATTGCTGACAATACACTTAAAAATCTAAATGGTATCCAGATGAGTAAATTTAGTTATGATGATACCTATATATTACTGGATTTGATATTCTCCAGCTTATCTATAATAGCGGTGGTGAGTTTTAGCATAAGGATTCTAAATTTAGTTAAAGGGAAAAAGCATGCTATTAAAAATAAAAACACTAGTGCAGGGAGAATAATTAGCATTGTCATAAGACTTATATTAAGAATAATTTTCTTAGTATTTGTAATTATTTGGCCTTATTTATTTAACTATAATTATTACTTAATGAGGGTATGGATGTCCAATGCAATATTTGTGTGGGAAGTTCTTACAATAATTAACTGCATTTTATCTATTATAATGAAGATTAAAAGAATAGGAGCAATAAGGAAACAAGAACATTAAATCATAGTGAAGCACAGAACGTAGGGTAATAGTTTAACACTTGCTATATTCTGATAATTTGCTATAATATAATCAGAAAAGGCAATCGCCACAGGGTGGCTGAACAATGGAAAAATAGAAAACCTTCCTGGACTGGGCAAAGTACAGGGAAGGTTTTTTACGTTAGTTACAAACAAATAAATATCAGTAGTGCTATAATGAACATGGCAAATTGAATGAGATCTTTAATATCAAACTTATTGCTCATATGTATCACCTCCATTCTATGCAGAATGAAGGTCAACCACCCTATAAATATTACAGAAGAAAGGATTTTAATATGTTACTAATTAAAAATGGAACAATTAATGATGCAGTTCATGAGGAGCCTTATCTTTCAGACATTCTTGTCTCACAGGGTAAAATCATAAAGATAGAACCCAATATTATTCCTGATAAAGAGACTGCGGTATTTGATGCCGCTGGTAAATACATATACCCGGGTTTTATTGATGCTCATAGTCATATTGGTTTGGATGGATATGGTATTGGATATGAAGGACAGGATTATAATGAGCTGAATGATATCGTTACTCCCCAGTTAAGGGCAATTGATGCTATTCAACCGATGGATGAGGCATTTTTAAAGGCTGTGAAGGCAGGAATTACATCCGTGGCAACAGGGCCGGGAAGCTCCAATGTTTTAGGAGGTACCTTTACCGCGATTAAGACAATTGGAAAGCGAATTGACGATATGGTGATCCGGCCAGCCATTGCTATGAAGTGTGCATTTGGCGAGAACCCAAAGCGTTGTTACCGCGATAAGTTTGATACTACCAGAATGTCAACGGCTGCAAAATTACGGGAGATGTTATTTAAAGCAAGGGAATATGCGAGAAAGATTGAGGCGGCTGGGGAAGATGAAAGCAAGCGTCCTTTATTTGATATAAAGCTGGAGGCGCTACTTCCTGTGCTCAGAAAAGAAATTCCGCTAAAAGCTCATGCCCACCAGGCAAATGATATGTTTACCGCAATACGCATTGCCAGAGAGTTCGGAGTTGATATTACATTGGAGCATGTGACGGAAGGACATCTGATTGTGGAGGAACTGGCTAAAGAAAACATTCCTTTGGCAGTGGGACCTTCTTTTGGACATCCTACGAAGTTCGAACTTCGTAATAAGACTTGGGAGACACCAGGCGTACTAGCCAATGCTGGCTGCAAGGTATCTATTATTACGGATGCACCTGTTATTCCGCAGGAATATTTGCCGCTGTGCGCAGGACTTGCAGTAAAATCAGGGATGAAACCTTTTGATGCATTACGTGCTATAACCATTAACCCGGCAAGACATATTGGAATTGCCGACAGGGTTGGATCTGTCGAAATAGGTAAGGATGGGGATATTGTGATCACCGACGGCAATCCATTTGAGCTTGGAACGACTGTAGAAGCTGTATTTATTGAAGGGAAATTGGTTTCAGGAGAGATGAAATCGTTTAATAGTCACGTGGAATATCACTAGGGATTATGTTCAGGAATACCCCAAATACATCTAGAGATAAAGAAATTCATAAGTGGAAGATATAGTGATGGAATATATATAGTATAAGGAAAAGGAGGCTGAAAATAATTTGGCTTCCTTTTTGGTTGTGCGCCCGGCGGCGGACGTTACTAACCGGTGCAAGTCCGGAATCTGCCCTGTGAGATGGTAATAAACTATTGTGAATTAGCAGCTTATAGTATACACTATAATAAATGAATACGGATGAATAGAGGTGTTTTCCGGTGAAGGATGATAATAAATGTACAGTGACCATACAGGCATTGCGAAGGATGCCATATTATATGCAGCAACTTAAAATGTTGCAAAAGAATAATGTAGAAACCATCTCAGCACCCAAAATTGCAGAATTGCTTCATCTTAATGAGGTTCAGGTACGTAAGGATTTTGCGTCAGTAAGTTTATCAAAGGGAAAACCAAAGGCTGGTTTTTCTGTTTCTGAATTAATTACGAATATGGAGAAGCTTCTGGGATATGATAATACTGAGGAAGCGGTTCTGGTTGGAGTGGGTTCACTGGCACATGCCTTGCTGGCATATGAAGAATTGAAAAACTATGGAATAAGAATAGTAGCAGCTTTTGATAATAATGCTGCTTATATTGGTTTGGAAATCAATGGTACCAAAATTCTTCCTGCAGAGAAAGTCAGTGATTTGTGCCGCCGTATGAAGGTGCATATCGGCATTATTACCGTTCCGGCAGCTCAAGCCCAGATTGTATGCGATCAGCTGGTAGCCGGAGGGGTTCTTGCTATATGGAATTTTGCTCCGGTGCATCTGTCCGTACCGGATCACATTCTCGTACAGAATGAAAATTTAGCTGCATCACTTGCGGTATTATCCAAACATCTTAAAGAACAATTGATATAATTTAGTTTGCATACATACTGTTAGCTGGAAAGTAGGAATCTGAATGAATACAAAGCATTTAAAATACGTAATTGAGGTGGAGAGAACCTGTTCCATTTCCCAGGCCGCGGAAAATCTTTTTATGGGACAGCCAACTTTAAGTAAAGTAATTAAAGAATTAGAAGATTCCCTTGGATATGCTATATTTGAGCGAACTTCCAGGGGAGTGAGCCCAACACAAAAAGGGCAGGAGTTTTTAGTATATGCAAGGAATATACTTTTGCAAATAGAAAAGATGGAGGCGCTTTCTGAAACTGCTAATAGCAACACCCAGAACTTCAGTATATCCATACCCAGGGCCGGTTATATCACAGACGCTATTGTAAGTTTTATGGCAGACCTAGACGAAAACAGGGGAATTAACGTAAATGTCCAGGAAACCAGTTCCTTTCAGATAATCAATAATGTAACAGATGGCTCTTTCCGGCTGGGAATTATACGCTACCAGGTAGAATATGAAAACTATTTTTTTGACTATTTGATGGAAAAACAGCTGCAGTATGAAATTCTGTGGGAGTTTGAGCATCTTGCACTTATGTCGGTGAATCATCCTTTGATCCGGTGTGAAAAAATAAACTATGAAGAACTTAGAGAATATACAGAGATATCTTACGAGGATACAATTATTCCTTACCTGATGCAAAGCAACAGCAGGGCAAACAATAATGGGAAAACTTCAAAACGTATTTGTATTGATGACTGGTGCAGCCAGTATGATATTCTACGCACCATTCCAACAACCTATATGTGGGGCTCTCCCATATCGGAAAAATGGTTAACTCAATACAGCCTCACACAGCGAAGATGTAAAGCTTCCGGACACAGGTATAAAGATGTATTCATATATTCTAAAGATTATAAGCTCACTGCACTTGAACGAAAATTTGTTGACAAATTATCAGAGGCAAAAAATGAGGTTGCTTTTAAAGAATATAAATAGAAAAGAAAAGTAATAAGAAATAAGTCATTGCAGTTAAGCGTTTTGCAGCAATGACTTATTTTCATCTAAATTTACTGCAACCTCTTTCTTTATAGGTATGTCTATATAGGAATAGCCATATTCCGATATTGGAATAACCCGCATGCTGTGACAAATATTTATCAATCAGCTTTTGGCAATTAAGGCCTCTATATAAGCAAGTTCTTGATAAATTTGAACGAATAATAGCTAAAAACCACAAAAAATATAATAACAATCAATATATCGATAATGGAATATCGATAAAACAATTTTGCATTTTACATTTAGGCAAGAGATTGTTAAAATATAAACAAACAAAGCAATCACATATAACTACATACTGTATGAATTAAAGAAACAGTATGTAAACTTGGTATAATTAAGGAGGAAATAGTATGTCAAGATTTACAATACCCAGAGATGTTTATCATGGTAAAGGATCTATTGAGGCTTTAAAGACTTTAACCGGAACAAAAGCAATCGTTGTTGTAGGCGGCGGTAGTATGAAACGTTTCGGATTTTTAGATAAAGTTGTAGATTATCTGAAAGAAGCAGGAATGGAAGTTAAGCTATTTGAAGGGGTAGAACCGGATCCTTCTGTTGAAACCGTTATGAAAGGTGCAGAAGCCATGCGCGAATTCCAACCAGATTGGATTGTATCAATTGGTGGTGGTTCACCTATAGATGCGGCAAAAGCAATGTGGGCTTTCTATGAATATCCTGAGACAACCTTTGAAGATCTTTGCATACCATTTAATTTTCCAACCCTTCGTACAAAGGCTAAATTCTGTGCTATTCCTTCTACTTCCGGTACAGCAACCGAAGTTACTGCGTTTTCTGTAATTACAGACTATGCAAAGGGTGTTAAATATCCTTTGGCTGACTTTAATATAACACCGGATGTTGCAATTGTAGATCCTGACCTGGCTGAAACAATGCCTAAGAAACTTACAGCACATACCGGAATGGATGCCATGACCCATGCCATTGAAGCATATGTTTCTACACTAAATAGTGATTATACCGATCCATTGGCACTTCATGCTATTAAAATGGTAAGTGAATATTTGATAAAATCTTACAATGGAGACATGGAAGCACGTGCTAAAATGCATAACGCTCAATGTCTTGCAGGTATGGCATTCTCCAATGCGCTGCTTGGTATTGTACACTCAATGGCACATAAAACCGGTGCTGCTTATAGTGGCGGTCACATTGTACATGGCTGTGCCAATGCTATGTATCTTCCGAAGGTTATTAAATATAATGCTAAAGATGAAATTGCAGCAAAACGTTATGCTGAGATTGCAGCATTCCTGGGACTGGAACCTAGTGCAGATGCATTAATTAAACATATCAATGCAATGAATAAAGAATTAGATATTCCTAGTTGCATAAAGGATTACGAAGGCGGAATTATTGACGAGAAAGAATTCCTTGAAAAGCTTCCTAAAGTTGCTGAACTTGCTGTAGGTGATGCATGTACTGGATCCAATCCAAGAGCAATTACCCCGAAAGAAATGGAAAAATTATTATATACCTGCTATTACGATACCGAAGTAGATTTCTAACAACCGCTGTAATATGTCACTATACTGATATGTTATAGATAATTATATAAGGAGCTTTTTGTAGAGTAGCTGAACAATCAGCTATAAAACAAAAGCTCCTTTTTATTATAAATTCAGCAACAGAGGTTTTCAGCACATTAGTTAAAGCTTTTCTTTGCAAATAACAACTGTTTCTAAAAGTGTTGAATAGCTTAAGCGTATCGTTGTTTTAGGTCTAAGTGACGCTGTCTGAAATCTCTTTTAGCTTTTGGTAATCCATAATGATATATCCCTTATCCTTTTTCAAAATTCCATCATCGCAAAATTTCTTCATAACAAATAGTACATGACGATAACTGATATTCATATACTCGGATACATCCGTATGGGATAGATTGTACCTTCCGTTTTGCTGGTGTCTTAGTATGAACGAGGCAAGCCGTTTTTCCAGTGAATAATTCATATATTCACTCATCCGGTAACTTCTAAGCATTAGTTTATTAGAAATGTAGGAGGCAAAGTAAAAAGAGGCTTCCCCATCTTTTTTACAGATATTCCTTACTTCTTTCAAATCAAATTCCAGGCAGACAGTATCATCTACAACTTTATTCTCCTTAATGTAGTCTTCATCGCGGAACAAAGAAAGTTCTCCCAGCCAATCAGACTTTCCCACAAAATCAAGGATTGACCGACGTCCATTTTCATGGTCAATATAGATTTTTACCGTTCCGGAAAGAATTAAATAACAATGGGAAATTTTTTTACTGGCTTTAAAAATATTCTCTCCCTTGGAAAACTTCTTCTCGACGCCCAGAACCCTTAGACTTTCCGGTATTTCACAGTTATGGTTTACTTTCATTTTTACACCCATTGCATATCATATCTGTTTTGCAGATGTGATACTGCCACAAATAAACAGATTGAAAGAATGATTTTGTGGTACCTTTCTTTGCATTTATTTTCTTTCAACTTTTTATTCCCCAATATGATAATTCTCATAGTTGTTTATTGAATTTTTATGATATCATATCGCTGAGGTGAAAACAATGATTAAAAAAAATAAGAAATACACGAAATATATGTTCTACTCTATTTTATCCTTTTTGCTTTTTGGTTTTGGAATTTCGCTGCAAC
This sequence comes from Anaerocolumna sp., assembly GCF_032079385.1. NCBI lineage: Bacteria > Bacillati > Bacillota > Clostridia > Lachnospirales > Lachnospiraceae > Anaerocolumna > Anaerocolumna sp. The sequence goes on along the minus strand of NZ_DAMAUC010000009.1, from coordinate 71,668 downwards.
TAAAGGCAGCCATTGGCCAAAGCGTTTTAAATGCATTAGCGGTTACATTGTCTGACACGGTTCATTTGAAAATTGGTACCATACTCAATGTGATTAACTCGCTTTTCTTTGCAACATATTTACTTTTACGGCGTTCCCGGTTAAACTATAAGGATGCTATACAAATAATCGCAACTATCACCAATGGAGCTATCATCAATTTTTTTCTCTATAATGTACTTTCTATATTTGTGGTAGAAAATTATTTTTATAGAATTGTACTTTATATGGTTGGTTTGGGCATAGCGTCTATCAGCCTGGGAGCCGTTCTTGCTATTGGAATTATAAAATTCCCATTAGAAAGCCTTTGCCTGACCATTAGTGAAGTGTTTAAAAAGAAATTTACCGCTGTACGGATGAGCTTTGATATAATATTCTTAGTAATCACTTTAATTATAACAGTATTGGCACATACCCCCTTACAGATCAGGGAAGGGACCGTTATCAGCATTTTCCTTTTATCAACGCTGTTAGGGATTTGTTATGAATTTTTCAAAAAACATCTAACTATGGAGGAATAAAATATGTACCAGGTTTTTTTATTGGATATCGACAATACACTATTAGATTTCAATGCGGCAGAGAAAAGGGGATTCAGAAAGGTGATTGAATCCTATGAGGTAGAATATGACAGCGAAATGCTGGAGCAATATCAAAAAATAAACCGAAATCTCTGGAGCTTACTGGAGCAGGGAAAAATAAGTAAAGAAGAAGTATTAAACACACGTTTTGGAGAATTCTTCAGTCACTATCATATAGAAGCCAGCGGGAAAGAAGCGGAATCTCGTTTCCGGAAACATCTCGGAGACAGCTCTGACCTGGTTCAAAATGCAAAAGAAACACTGCTGCAGTTAAAGGAGCAGGGAAAAAAATTATATTCCGCATCCAATGGGGTATATGAAACCCAAATACAAAGGCTTAAAAATGCCGGTATCTATGATCTTTTCCATGGGATGTTCATATCGGAAAAAGTGGGATATGAAAAACCGGCTCTCCCATTTTTTGAGTATTGTTTTAATAATATTCCGGATTTTGAAAAAGAAAAGACAATCATGGTAGGAGACAGCATATCCTCAGATATACAGGGAGCTATAAACGCCGGCATAGATTCCTGCCTCTTTAGCCCTTCGGAAAATCAGGTTCTGTCAAGTGCGACTCATACTATCAGGGATATCTCGGAATTGCTTCGTCTCTAAAGTTGGTCACTTAATTATATGGCAGGTATTTTTACAGAATATCTAAAGAGTTAATATCTAAAGAGTTAATATCTAAAGAGTTAATAGCCAAAGAGCTAATAGCTAAAGAGCTAAATAGCTATGAAGCAACAGTTATTTTCTAGTATATCTAAATAAACAAAAGAAATTTCTAATTATAAATTGAATGGATACCTGGAAATGATGCCTTATACCGGTTATGGACGAATATCAACTTTATTCTAAATAGCTGGTATTTTCATTTGATTTTGTAACTGCCCCTTCATTAAAAGTCTATTTGTGTATGCATCTTTTGCGAACACCTCTTATTTTATGATTAAATATTCCCATAGAGAATTTTGTGTTTTGAATTAAACATTTAAAAGAAAATTTATGCATAATTACTAAAATTGATAAAATCTTGACAAAAAATTGTCACATGTATATAATGAAACCGTAAAAAGTGTTAAAATACGGAAGAAAAAAAGAAGGAAAAAGAAGGCAAGTAGATAAAAGAATCGGAGAATAAGATAATATTAAAATACATTGGTATTTATCAAATGTCTAATGAGAAAGAATGTTAGGGGATATATACGGAAGAGAGTATGTGACATAGAAGATTATATCGTACCTGGCAGCCTTAAGGATGCACAAGGTATTTTGGGTTATTACCCGGAATCCTTGGAAAGGAGTCAAGGATGCTAAAAGTAATTGTAGCGGATGATGAAGATAAGATATGCCAGCTAATATACAAATTAATTGACTGGGAATCCCTCGATATGAAGGTTGAAGCCATTGCACATAACGGAATTGAAGCACTGGAGTTAGTAAAATTAAACAATCCGGATATTATAATCACAGATATTAGAATGCCCGGTTATGATGGCTTGGAATTCATATCAAGAACAAGAGAAATAAATCCCCATATCCAATTTGTAATTATCAGCGGTTATCAACAATTTGAATATGCCCAGAAAGCAATTAAGTATGGGGTTATTGACTATCTACTTAAGCCAATTAAAAAGAATGAACTTTTAGCCACTTTAACCAAGATAAAGAATCAATACATGGAACGGGTGGAGCTGCTGACGAAAGAAGAACAGTCAGAACTAAGTATAAGAAATAATATTTATAAATTAAGAACCGGTCTGTTTAACTCGGTGCTATTTTATAATAGGACAAAAAACATAACCATTGATTTTATAAATAATGACTATGGATACCGGTTTAAGGAAGGTTTATTTCAAATCATAATCGTAAAATTAGATGGGGTGGGACGGTCTTATTCTACTACAGTTACCTTTCTTGAAGAAAAAATACTCAAAATAATTCAGAATAATCTAAAGGAATATTGTTATGATATGGAGAATTATTTTGAAAATAACATAATCTATGGCATTATAAACTACGATTCCGGCAGTAAAAAGAACATTCGTCGCCAATGCAAGAGGCTAATGGATGAATTGCTTTTGCAAAGAGAAATATTTGAGAATTTAGAGGTTACCATTGGGCTTGGTACGGTGGAACATGATATTTCTATGATTGATGATTCTTACAAGGGGGCTGTCTGGGCATATCAGCAAAGATTAGTACTTGGTACCAACAGGATAATAGAAGGCAAATTAATTACTTCAAATAATTTTGTAGACAGCAGATTGTTTCATGATTTTAACAAAGATATGAGAACCGCTCTGGAAAGGCTTGATAAAGAAGCAGTTATTGGAGCCATTCATTACATAAGGGAAGGTTTAAGAAACCGGCCGGAAACCAGCGGACATGAATTACTTCAAATGACCAAGGAGATCTGTAATCTGTTTTTATTTACTATGCGTTACAATAAGCTTCCTGTGGAAGGGGGAGATAATTTCCTTGAGAATTTTAGCATGAATGCCAATGACATTGGTTCTGTTTATAAGTTATATCAATACCTTACAGACGTTATTGTTAACAGTATGGATAAGATAATAGAAGATAAGAGGCAGAGTGATACAAAACCTATTCGAGATGCAAAGCAGTTTATACAGGATAACTATAATAGGCAAATAACACTGGAAGAAGTCAGCGGAAAAGTTGGTTTTAATGCTACCTATTTTAGTTCCTTGTTTAAGAAAGAAACCGGCTATACATTTTTGGAATATCTTTCTGAGGTGCGTATTAATAAAGCAAAAGAACTTTTAAAAGATACCAATTATAGTGTCATGGTAATCTGTGAGAATGTAGGTTACAGTGATATTAAACATTTTACGAAAACATTTGTGAAACATACGAATTTGAAACCAAATGAGTATCGAAAGTTATATTCATAATGAAGGGATAGGAAGTAAGATGAAACATAAAAGCAGGTATCTTTCTTTTAGGGTGGGTATATTATTTTGTTTAATGACATTACTTGCATTTATTATGCAATTATTTTTCACTATTATTGCATTACGGGAAAATAGGTATATTCTACTGGCAGTTGTGGGATATATTTTCTTTGTAGTACTTCTTTATCTAAGTTATAAGTGGGTATATAAGCCCTATCAGGAGACGAATAAAACGCTTAGTCTGTTTTCAGAGGGATCCATTTTGCAGGGAATTTTTGAACTTAGGTGTCCCTTAAGTGAGAAAATGGATGATGCCACAAAGCGGTTTAAAGTAATGTTAGATACTAAAGAGCTATTTAAACTTTCAAAGAAGCAGGCAGAGTATTTAGCATTACAAAATCAAATCAATCCACATTTTTTATATAATACTCTGGAAGGCATCCGAAGCGAAGCTTTGTGTGCAGGAATGGATGGAGTGGCGAATATGACGGAGGCTCTGGGCACCTTTTTTAGATATACCATATCCAATGTGGATCATTTAGTTACGCTGGAAGATGAACTGTCCAATATACAGAATTATTATATGATACAGCAATACCGCTTTGGGGACAGGCTGAGTGTAAGTGTAGAATATGAGGAAGAGGAAAAGGATGTATTAATGCTCTTATTGCCCAAGCTGACCCTCCAGCCAATAGTGGAGAACTCCATTTATCATGGAATCGAGCGTAAGATAGGCAAAGGTAGTTTGAGAATAAAGATACAGGCAACTACGGATCGCCTGATTATTGTAATATCAGATGATGGACTTGGAATTGAAAAGGAGCAGCTGGATCTGCTGAATAAAAAACTTAGGTCTACTTATTTGGAGGATGTAATCCAACTAAAAGGTAAACAAGGCGGTATAGCCATAGTAAATGTAAATAACCGTATTAAACTATTGTTTGGTGATGAATACGGAATTTATATTACAAGTACCATTCATGTCGGAACGGATGTTACTATTACATTGCCAAAAGTGAAAGAGTAATCTGTAGGGGAATGTGAAAAGAAATTCTAAGTTTCATATTTGATTGTTTGTGCCCCTAAAACGGCATGTCTTGCAGGTTGAAAGAAATGCACTTTCAACATCCTGATTTTACTTGCTTAAGCACGCAGATGGGAGTTCTTATGAGAAAAGAAATACTTCGAATGGAAAATGTTACAAAGTCCTATGCAGGGGTTATTTACCTGGATAACTTTAATATGCAAATATATAAAGGTGAGATCATGGGGCTTATCCCCATCAATCGGCAGGGAAAACCGGAGCTTATCGAGCTGCTTTGCCAGAATAGCCCCATTGATTATGGACGGATATACATTAATAATGAATTGGTTAACTATTATGAGCATAGCAGTAATAGTATAAACCGTGTGTATGTTATTGATCAAAAGAGTAAGCTGATTCAGGACTTAACCGTGTCGGACAACATTTTTGTTCTTCGGAGAGGCTTTAAAAAATATGTAATTAATAATAAAGTATTGAGGGTACAGGTTAATAAATACTTAAAAGAAATTGGTATCTATATTAATCCCGATGAACTGGCAGCTAATCTTAATCCTTTCCAACAGTGTTGTGTTGAGCTGGTTAAGGCTGTTATTACTGGTGCCAACCTGATAATTATCAGTGACATTACCAATATCTTAAGTGTAGTGGATTTATCAAAACTGTATCAATTGGTTAATTTCTATTCTCATAAAGGGTATTCCTTTTTATTTATTGGTAATCATCATGAAGAAATGTTCACGATTTGTGACAGAGTATCGTTGATGAAGGATGGTTCAATAATAAAAGTATTAGATGATCAGGATATGAAAAATGATCTGATTAAGTTTTACACTATTTCCTTTACGGATAATAAGCAGAAAATAGACAGGTACATTGGTCAGGGAATTTTAGAATTTGAAAATATTTGCACCAATAACCTGAATAAAATGTCCTTCTCTGTTAAAAAGGGAGAGTGTGTTGTGCTTTTTGACAGGAATAATACCATTTATTCCGATTTGCTTGATTTAATGAATGGGGAACTAAATCCAATATGCGGCCAGATTTTATACAATAATCAGATATATTCCGAAAGTGCAGCTAAAAAAGCATTGGAAAATGGCATAGCGGTAATTTCGGAAGATTCCATTCAAAAAATGATTTTTTATAATTTAAATTATGTAGATAATCTTTGTTTTTTAATTGATAAGAAAATAGAAAAGAGGATTATGAAACGAAAAATTAAGAAAAGTATTATTAAAGAATATGAAAATATTCTAGGTGAAGAAATTCATATAAATGATCTTACGGACCTTGAGCCGGCTTCTTTGTACAATCTGGTCTATTACCGGCTTCATCTGTATAACCCTAATATTGTTTTCTGCATTCAGCCATTTTCAGGTGCCGACATGTATCTTAGAAAACATATTTCCGATCTGATTTATGAGCTGAAGAAAAAAGGTATTACAATCATTATTATAGCAGTTAATATTTCGGATACACTATCGGTAGCGGACCGTCTCATGATAATTGAACAAGGAGCTGTATTAAAAGAATATTCAAAAGATGAGTTTGACTCTATTCATGTTATAGCGTAACTTCATCAGGGAAGTCCCTCGCTTCTGCAAGCGGGGGATTTTCTTAATATATCAAAAGAATATACCCCCAAATCCAAAGAATCACCCCTGTTATTGATTAATAGGGGTGATATACTTTTATATAACAGATAAACAAAACAGAGAAAGATTAGGTATATGTATGGATAAATATATTGTTGAACTAGAACATGTATCGAAAAGCTTCCCGGGCGTATTAGCATTGGATGATGTATCTTTTGATTTAAAGTCAGGTGAAGTATTGGCATTATTAGGAGAGAATGGTGCCGGTAAATCAACATTAATGAAAATATTAAGCGGTGTATATACCAAAGATAGTGGTACTATAAAGATCTTTGGTCAGATTGTAGATAATATGAGTGCTAAGAAGGCTGGGGAACTTGGTATTGCAATTATTCATCAGGAATTGAATTTGTGTTCTCATTTAACGGTAGCACAGAATATTTTTCTGGGACGGGAAATTACCGGATATGGAATGCTGTCTGCAAGCAAAATGAATAGTGAAGCAAAAAGAATACTGGACAGTTTAAATATTGATATTGATCCTGAAATGATTGTGGGAGACTTGTCCGTATCCAAGCAGCAAATGGTGGAGATTGCAAAAGCATTATCTACGGATTCCAAGATTTTAATTATGGATGAACCAACCTCAGCCTTAACTGCCAAAGAAATTGAAGACTTGTTTCTGATTATAAAGAAACTAAAGAAGGAAGGCTGCGGCATTGTGTACATATCACACCGTTTGGAAGAATTAGAGCATATTGTTGACCGGGTGACTATATTACGGGATGGGCAGTACATCAATAGTATGAACTTCAAGGAGACTTCTTTACCGGAGATTATATCCTGTATGGTAGGACGTAATATTAAAGAGAAATTTCCAAGAATCACATGCAAAAGAGGTAAGAAAATCCTTGAAGTTAAAAAACTGAATGCCGGGCCAATGGTCAGAAATATTAATTTAGACTTATATGAGGGAGAAATTGTTGGTATAGCAGGTCTTATGGGTGCAGGAAGAACGGAAACAACAAGGGCTATCTTTGGAATCGATGCCAAGGAAAGCGGCGAGATCATTCTGGATGGAAAAACTATAAAAATAGAAAAGCCAATGGACGCCATAAGTCAAGGAATTGTATTAGTTCCCGAGGACAGGAAAAAAGACGGATTATGCACAAAGCTTAGTATTCGGGATAACATAGCACTCCCCAATTTGGATATTATTTGTAAGAAAGCAGGAATTATAAATAGTACAATAGAAAAAGAGATGGCAGATAAAGCAGTATCCGATTTAAAAATAAAGCTTCCTGATATTGAAGTAAATGCAGGCAGCCTGTCCGGAGGAAACCAGCAGAAGGTTGTTGTTGGAAAGTGGCTCAGAAGAAAATCCAGAGTAGTGATATTTGATGAACCTACTCGAGGTATTGATGTGGCTGCAAAGGTTGAAATATATAATCTGATGAATGAGTTAAAAGAACAGGGAATCGGAGTGCTGTTTGTTTCTTCCGAACTGCCTGAGGTTATTGGAATTAGTGACCGGATTATTGTTATGTGTGATGGTAAGATCACCGGAGAATTAAAGACAGAAGAAGCAACTCAGGATATTATTCTGCAATACGCAACCAGCTTTGATAAAAAAATTGACAATGCTGCGCAATATTTATAGTCAAATAGAAGGAGAATTTATAATGGTTAAGATGGGCAAACAAAACAGGATAAAAAGAATATTAGCGGTAAGGGGTATGGGGCAGGTAATCACAGTTACCATAGGACTTATAATTCTGTGCATTGTTTTTAGTATCGTTAATCCAATCTTTTTTTCAGGAAAGAACATAGCCAATCTGCTTCGTCAGATTGCGCCTATTTTGATTATCGGTATTGGGCAGTCTTATGTTTTAATAACAGGTAATATTGATCTTTCCATAGGTTCAGTAGTAGGAATGAGTTGTATGATTTCGGCAACCATGATGACAAAAGGAGTGAATCCCTGGGCTGCGGTATTAGTTACATTTATCTGTTGCCTGGCGGTAGGCTTACTAAATGGTGAATTGGTATCTAAATGTAAGCTGCCCCCATTTATAGCTACTCTTGGTACAATGACTATTGCAAGAGGTATTGCACAAATTGTTAATAACAATTACAATACCGGTTCTATTGGGGAAAGAGCAAAAGGATTTCGAAATTTCTTCTATTATGGTAAGACAGCAGGTTTATATAATGCAATATGGATAACCATTGTGATGTGGATTGTATTTAACTTTTTATTAAGTAAGACAAGAACCGGCCGTCATATTTACGCAATTGGAAGTAACGTTGATGCGGCCAGACTTTCCGGCGTTAATGTACATACTACAACAATTAAGGCTTATATGGTTAGCGCCATCTGTGCATGTACGGTAGGACTTATGACTTGTGCAACAACGGGTATGGGAACTATGGATGCCGGTAACAGCTATGAAATGTATGCAGTAGCAGCATCCGTAATAGGCGGAGTCAGCACTCTTGGTGGTCAGGGACTTCTTCTCGGAACCGTAGTAGGTGCCTCCATATGGGGAGTTCTCCAAAATGGTCTCCAATTTGCCGGTGCACCGGTTGCAATCAGAAATATTACCATAGGAATCATAGTAGTAGTATCCGTGCTTTTAGACGTTGTGGTGCGAACTGGAAAGCATAGAAAAAGAAAAGCAAGTTAACTACATATTAATTGGGGATTAAGGCACAAAGCTTTAATAATAAAACAATATAAAAGGGAGGATTTAAACAATGAAGAAAAGGGTATTATCAATTATCATTTGCCTATGCATGATTTTTGTGGCAGCATGTTCCAAAGATAAGCCTACAAGCGGTTCAGGCACAAAAGAAAATGAGAATGAAAGTAAAGCTGAGACATCAACAGATACTAATAAACAGGCTGATTCAGAAAGATACAAGGTATATTTAATAACCATGGACCAGATGGACCAGCATTGGGTTAATGTGGATGCAGGATGTAAAAAAGCAGTGAAAGAACTTGACAATATTGATTATGAATGGCTGGCTCCCGATGTGAAAGATGATGCAAAGCAGATTGAGTGTATCAATAATGCTGTAGCCGGCGGTGCCGATGCCATCCTTCTTGCAGCAAATGGCCCTGATGCTGTTACTTCTGCACTGGAAGAAGCAGAAGCAGCAGGTGTAAAAATCATCTATGTTGACTCAGCCGCTGATTATCCAGCTATTCAGACATTAGCAACGGATAATGAAGCAGCAGGCAGAACTGCAGGTGAAGAAATGATTAAAGGCCTAAAGGCAGCAGGAATAGCAGAAGGTAAAATTGGTATTGTTAATGTGAATTCAGCAACCGCATCCTGTGTAGCCAGAGAAAAAGGTTTCCGTTCTGCATTTGAAGGAACTGCTTTTGAATTACTTGAGACACAATACGGCGAAGGTGATGCAGCGAAATCTAAGGATATAGCAGCAAACTATATAACTTCAGGCTGTGTTGGTTTATTTGGAGCAAATGAAGGCTCTACTGTAGGTATTGGTATTGCAATACAAGAAGCCGGTGAAACCATTATAGGCGTAGGATTTGATAAATCAGATACAATTCTTGAGTTAATTAATGGAGGACACCTCCTATGTACTATGGCTCAAAACCCTGATGTAATGGGCTATGAAGGTATGAAAACTGCAGCGAAAGCATTGGCTGGTGAAAGTATAGGGGAAACTAATATAGATACAGGAGTATCGGCGATTACAAAGGATTAACTTGAATAAATGGAAGATAGAAAAAAGCCAGATGAAAAAAGCAGTTAAAGAATGAGGGGTTTTCATACGCTGGAAATGAAGATGTACAAAAACTACAAAAGCTAATAAGTAACTGTAAGTCATAAAAAGGAATGGGAAACCAGAATAAAGGTTTCCCATTTCTTTTTAATGGAAATATTATAGAAATAAGTGGTAAAATAAGGTATAATATCTTTGTCAGGTAAAATGTTGGGTTTGTACTTACCGATTACAATAGAGAATAAAGGAGTACTTTCCATGCAGTTAATTAAAATTATTATAAAAAATTACAAACATAAATCTAATCTAAGTAGTTATATCATTTATTATACATGTTTAACTATTTCAACGGCTATGTTTTTTATAACATTTACATTTTTATCTTCTATCAGCATGTTTTCAAATATGGCAAATGCTTATGACAATGTAAGTGGTATGTTTATCATTTATACTTCATTTATGATAGTAGTTGAAGTGATCTTTATGAATTATGCATTTAATTACTATTTGGCGAGACAGAAAAAGAATTACGGAATTCTAACTGCATTAGGAATTTCAAACTTAAATTTAAATCAATTTAAAATGAACCAATTCCATTCTCACGACAATAAACAGTAAGAAGGTTAAAATACAGGTTGATATTACTGGAAAGGAGACAGCAGGAATGACAGCGGATGAATTGTATAACTTAATCACTGAATGCGAAAAGCATGTATATAGTTTCTGTTGTAACCTTACAGGAAGCAGGATAGAAGCTGATGACCTGTATCAAGATACCATCTTAAAAGCTGTTGAGTTACGCCACAGACTCGACAGCAGTGGCAACCCCAAAAGTTATCTAATGGGCATATCGGTTAAGATATGGCAGAATCAAAAGAAAAAATATGCAATAAGAAATAACATTATTCAGATGGAAGAACTTGATGAAAATCTCATGCAGAACCTGAATGACATAAGTAATCAACCGGAGTCTGTAATAATAAGAAAAGAAACAATTCATGCGGTACGTGAAGGAATGAAACAACTACCTGAAAAAATGCAGACGGTTCTTTATATGTACTACACCGCCGAAATGTCTGTGGAAGATATAGCGAAGACATTACATATACCCAAAGGAACTGTCAAAAGCAGGCTTCATAAGGGAAGGAAACTTATTAAAGAATTTCTGGAGGTGCAAGATTATGGAATATCCTGATATAGATAAGATCTTAAAAGCTACCCTTTCTCCTTCCGAATGTCCTTCAGAAGAACTGAATCAGAAGATATTAAATCAAATTAAGGAGAGTGGCAAAATGAAAATGAAAAGTAAAAAAATATTAATGGCAGCAAGTATTGCATTATGTGCACTACTTTTACCGACATCCATTTATGCAGCATATAAATATTTATCTCCCAAAGAGGCAGCGGTAGAAGTAGGAGATAATTTACTAAGTGAGGCTTTCGAAAAGGATGGTAAGGAAGTAATTCAAACCGTAACCGATGGAGAATATAAGGTTACCTATCTTGGGCATGTATCAGGAAAGTCCATAAGTGAAAGAGTTGCTTCCTCATGGGATCTTCATCCGGAAAGAACCTATGTGGCTGTGGCCATCGAAAAAGTGGATGGCACTGATATGAGTAAGGACTTTGAAGAAAGTTTATTTGTTACACCTTTGATTCAGGGGTTGAAACCTTGGCAATATAACATTGCAAGTATGAATGGGGGCTATGTGGCAGACGTTATTGACGGTGTACATTACCGTATTATAGAATGTGATAACGTAGAAATATTTGCGGATAGAAACCTATATCTGGCAGTGTCAGATACCAACTTTTTTAGTGTGGAAGCCTTTAATTATGATGAAGCAACCGGACTGATTACCGTCAATGAAGATTATAAAGGAACCAATGTTTTATTCCCTATGGAGCTGGATCCTGCTAAGGCAGACAGTAAAAAAGCACAGGAATATTTGGAACAGTTAGAGAAGGAGTGGAATCCTACAGAGGAAATTGATAACTCAGAAGAAAATAATATTGACGATGAAAGTATCTCAGCAGATGATGCAGAAATAATCGAAGACGGAGATGAAGGAATCATTATCCGCATGAAAGAAGGCAATTAAGAAAAATATTGCTATGTAAACGGCTGATATTTTATATTATTCTGAGTTATGAGATTCAGTAAAACATAAATTAAATTATAATATGTGAAATAAAAAGAGACTGTTGCAAAATGGAATAAAGATACTAGATGTGGAAGATTTAGTTAATATTATATCTATATCTGGTATAAAATATTCATTTTGCAACAGTCTCTTTCCATGTGCAATTATAACTAAAGTAATAACTTTAAGTCCTGATATTTTTCACTGATTCAAGGCGTTTACACAATATAATTTACATTCTCCAATTGAGAGCCTTTATTTTTATTAATTCAGGGAAGATACAAAATAATTTACACTCTATAATTTACATATTCCCCTCACGATAATATTTCAATTATTTGGATGCTTTTTCAATAATTTCTTTTGCCTTTGCATCATCATTGGATACACTTAATACTACCGTATTGCCGGATTTTACGATAACTGCTTTACCTAATTTATCAAGTTCTTCTGGAACATAATTTTCAAAAGATTCCTTTTGTTCCTCTACCCGTTCCTTTAAAGCAGTTTCTACTTTTGCAGCATCTTCTTTTGTTTCGCATTTTATAGCGGCAATTTCCTCTGCGGTAGCACCGCTGCTTACATAGACAACACTTTCTGTAATATTAATGTCTTCCATATCATAGACAATATCATAATTTACTTCTGACAGCTGATCTTCGTATTTTATTTCTGACAGCAAGCTGTTTGCTGTTGCTTTTACATCAATGTCTTTCGCTTCTTTTTTACCGCAGCCGGTAAATGCCATTAATGCAGCTGTTCCGATTAATCCTATCATTATTTTTTTCTTCATTCTGTTTAATCTCATCTTACATTTCTCCTTTTAATTTAATGTATGTTTAAATAAATAATCTTTCCAGACCAAACAGTACCGTTGATTTAAATGTAACCCATCGGTGGAGGCATCTGCAAATAAGCTGCCTGTGCTATCCGTTAGAACTTCGTTTAGATCCAGATAATTAACGCTTTCTTCTTCAGCCATTTCTTTGATTAATTTATTTCTTCTGTTAATCTGCTTATTGCTTATATAAGAAGGTGAACTCTTATCTTTTTCCTGGCTCACATGAATAATACTTTGAATGTAAATATCAGCCTGTGGCTGCGCTTCTTTTACTGCATCAACAACTTTTTTATAATGGTCGATAAAAACATCATCATAAGGCCAGCCAAGTTCATTCACCCCGAGCATAATATAAACCTTACCAAAAGAACGTTTCTTTAATGCGTCCATAATGGTCACTTTCTCTCCATTAATTTTAACCGCTTTATCTTTAAAGATAGTATCTACCATTAATCCTTTTTCAGCATAAAAAGTAGCATTTTTTAAACCGGAATACATTCCAAAACCCTCTGTCCTGGAATCTCCAACAAAGACTGCATCATCAAAATAGGAGTCATCAACTTTCGCTGTATCGTCATCCTTTTTTGGATTATCAGGTTTTTTGGTCTCATCAGACTTACCAGTATCCGGTTTTTCTGGCTTTGCGGGGTTCTCTGGCTTCTCTGAAGAATCTGGTTCTTTTCCTTCATCGGGATTTTTTGAAGAATTCGGATTTTCCTTTTCATCTGAATTTTTTGGTGAATCCGGCTCTTTATGATCATTAGGATTCTCGGATGGATCCTTATCTATTATATCTGTGTTTCCAGGAGAATTTGGTTTCTCCTTTGTATCCAGAGCCTCCGGAATATTAGTGTTATCTGTTTGATCAGGTTCATTCGTTTCTTTTGAATCGTCAACAGGCTCCACTATATTTGGTGTTTCAGAAGCAGGGCTGTCTTTTGATGCCTCCGCATTAAATTTACCGTATAATTTTTTTCCCCCATAACCAATACCGGTTACTACCAGTACCAATGTTAATATTTTAAAAAGTAAAAGGTTTCTTTTCCGCCTTCTTTGTCTTTTGCGCCACTCTTTTCTTTGTGATTGCTGTACCACTTTATGTCCTCCATTATTTTTAAAGCCCGTCAATTCATCGGCTTAACCGATAAAAGTGATTATCTGTCATTATTGTATCAAAATTATATAATATGAATGTGGTTTGAATACCGTTATCCTCAATTAACTTACCTATACTATCGTTATAATATCTTAAATCTACAACATAAATTTCCTGGTAGTTATAGGTCAGATAAGGTATCATGCTGTTTGCATATGAATCTTTCAGTAGTAATAATTTTTTTCCTTGATTCTGTTCATTTTCTTTTGAATATATTATGCTGATGGGGTTGTTGCCATGCAAAAACATAGCATATTTATCCCTTACTTTCGTTTTTTCAAGATCATAAAGTCCGGATTTTTCCTCATTACCTATAACTATTTTTTCAATTGGCATAGGGTAGTAGGTAATAGTATCCGGTTTCATACCGATGCCTTTATATTTGGAATTATAAGTTCCATAAAAGTTCTCAACATAATCGGCAGTAAGAGTATTAATATCCACAGGTGTTAATCCTTGTTCTTTGCAAAATTGAAGATATCCATAGTACGCCCCTAAAGTTGTCCAATGGTGGTCTGTACGATAATAAATATATTCATTTTTATGTTCTTTTAAAACGTTATTTAATTTAATGTTTATAATGCTATTTTCCTGATTAAGTGTTTTATAACATTCCTCTATCAGGGCTTCCTGATCAATATTTGGAGTTCCCTTTGGAAGATAGTCTTTTAGGATATCGTAAGAATTAGGTACTATGGATACATAGGTTTTGGTGTTTGTATTTTTACCAAAATCCATAATGGCATTTACGTTCTTTTTTAATTGTTTATCCACATTTAATTGCTTATTAAACAAGTATCCATTTTTTCCTTTGATGACGCCGTTATTTTCTTGTTTGCCCAAAAGAGTTTCTGCAATCGCCTTTCCGCCAATCCATTGATTCCGAAAAGGAAACTGTTCATTTACATAAGTTTCATATTGGGTTCCAAATGAAGTGTCCAATACATTTTCAAAAGTAAGATCCGGTTTTTGTGCTAAAAATCGATTTTCCATTTCAGAAAATTCCGTATCTTTTTTTGCAAAATTTATAAAGGATATTCCAAGAATCAGAATAACCATAATAATTAAAAAGGGATAATCCCGTATTTTTTTCATAAAAACTCCCATCTGCATGCGTTAAGCATGCGTATAAATCAAGATGTCAAAAATTGAACATACATAAGGAATTGTTCCACAATTCACTCTAGAATCTAAAGTATAAAAATGGATTATATGCTGCATCTACCAGATAGGCAATGGAAAGTAAGAATATTATTAACATTAAAATATTGCATAATATCTTATTTTCCTGTTTGTCATACCATTTTTTCAGGAATGGAGTGGATAAAAGGATACCGATTATAAGAATAATTCCGTAATTTCTTAAATAGTATATCCAGTCATTTGTTATAGAGAAAGAGAATAATCTGCCAAAGTAAATCTTTATATTCTCTAATTCGGTAATGGCAAATATCATCCAACCCAGTAAAATAGCCAGTATGGTATAGATTCTAGCTATAATCACATTCTTCTCTAACCATTTTTTTAGAAATAACTTTTCTAGTGATAGTAAAACAAAGAAATAAATTCCCCAAAAAACGAAATTCCAACTAGCACCATGCCATAAACCGGTGATTGACCAAACAATAAATAAATTAATATAGGTTCTTAATTTCCCTTTCCGATTACCTCCCAGAGGAATATATAAATATTCTTTAAACCATGTACTAAGAGTTATATGCCATCTTCTCCAATATTCTGTAATGGATTTTGAGACATAGGGAAAATTGAAGTTTTGAGGAAATTCAAAACCAAGCATTTTACCAAGTCCAATAGCCATTAAGGAATATCCGTTAAAATCAAAATATATTTGTAGAGAGAATGAAATAAGTCCCAGCCATGCCAGAGGCATCGATATGTTAGCATATCCTATTTGTACCATATCGTTCCACAAACCGCCTACATTGTTGGCGATCAACACCTTAGAGCCCAGTCCTAAAATAAAGATTCTTAATCCTTTTTCAATGTCTTTAAGATAATAGTTTCTTTCTTTTAGCTCTTTTGAGACCTGTGTGTAAACTACAATAGGACCTGCAATTAATTGAGGAAACATACAAAGATATGCTCCTAAATTAATATATGATTTTTCTGCTTTGGTATCTCTTCTATATACATCAATGGTATATGACATAATTTGAAACGTATAGAAACTAATTCCTAAAGGAAGAGGAATATCTACAAAACTAATATCTCCCTTAAAAATAAAATTTAAATTTTCAATAATAAAATTAAAATATTTAAAGAACATCAATGTTCCAATATTATAAATAATAGAGAGCACTAAAATAGTAATCCGAATCTTTTCTTTTCCTTCGTAATGTTCAATTAAATTTCCAGCTATATAATTTATCAGAATAGAAATTAAAATCAAAATAACAAATCGAGGTTCACCCCATGCATAAAAAAAGACACTTCCTAAAAATAACAGCAAATTTCGAAAACGTATTGGCACCAAATAGTATAAAATAAAAAATATCGGTAAAAATTGAAAAATGAATAGTAAGCTACTGAAAAGCATAATATACTCCTTAACTATTAATTGAGACACTATATTAGACTAATTAGTGTCCCAAAAAGTTTTAAAAATTATAAAAAATAGTAAAATAAATAAAAAAAGGTTAAAATCAATACAAATTAGTAGAAATATAAAATTTTATAAAAGATTTTGTCGTTTTACTAGCTATGAAAATTTTAACACATCTAAAAGATTTAATCATTACATAGATTTTAAATTTTAATTACAAATTAGTATTTAATTAGGAATGTCCATTTTTACTAAAATATTACAGAACATTTTAAGTTATACCACGATATTTTATCTTTCTTTATATCTCTGACTATACCTATAATATAATGAAAAATATGAAGTTACAATAACATAAAAATGGTTATTATATTCTAAATAGAATAGGATTGGGAAGAGGTAATCTATGGTTTATAAAAATAATGTTTTATACCCAATTAACCCCAATAATGTTATAATTAAAAACTTTACAAAAACTTTACAAAACATTAGTATAGACTTTACAGGAACTTAATAATCTTGAGATGTATGAAATTAGATTGATGGTGTTTAAAGAGGAGATAAAAAATGGATATTTTTGGTGTATTAACATTGATTGGTGGACTAGCTTTATTCTTATACGGAATGAATGCAATGGGAGAAGGTCTTGAAAAGCTTTCCGGTGGAAAATTAGAAGCAATTCTTGAGAAACTTACTTCAAACAAGATAAAAGCTGTCATACTTGGAGCAGGCGTTACAGCCGTTATTCAATCGTCATCGGCAACTACAGTAATGGTAGTTGGTTTTGTTAATTCCGGTATTATGAAATTATCACAGGCAATTGGAGTTATTATGGGTGCCAATATAGGAACGACGGTTACGTCATGGATTTTAAGTTTAGCAGGAATAGAAAGTAATAATCTTTTTATTAAATTCTTAAAGCCCTCCTCTTTTACACCGGTATTAGCTGCAATTGGTATTGCATTTTTAATGTTTTCAAAAAAAGAAGTAAAGAAAAATATAGGAACGATTTTAATTGGTTTTGCTATATTGATTTTTGGAATGGAAACGATGAGTGGTGCAGTAGAACCTTTGTCAGAACTACCTGCATTTACTAATATATTAACTGCATTTTCCAACCCGATTCTTGGAATGATAGCAGGTGCGATTTTTACAGCTATTATTCAAAGTTCTTCAGCTTCTGTAGGTATTCTTCAGGCATTGTGTTTAACCGGTGCGGTTAAATATAGTACTGCCTTACCTATCATAATGGGACAAAACATAGGAACCTGTATTACCGCTATTTTATCCAGTATTGGAGCCAATAAGAACGCAAAAAGAGCAGCAGCAGTGCATTTGTATTTTAACCTGATTGGTACCGTTCTATTTATGGCTGTATTTTATGGACTGAATTCGTTTATGCATTTTAGTGTATTAGGAGAAGTTGCAGGTCCTGCGGGAATTGCAGTGGTTCATAGTACATTTAATATAGCGGCTACTATCACTTTACTGCCTTTCTCCAATTTGCTTGAGAAGCTTGCCATTAAAACCATCAGGGATGGTAAAGATGAGAAAGAAGCAAATGAAGAAAATGAATTTCAAACTCTTGATATTCGCTTTTTAGAAACGCCTTCCTATGCCCTTAAACTTTGTAAGGACATGGCAGATAAAATGGCTGTAATTTCGAAAGAAGCTCTTTTATCTTCCATAGGATTATTAACAAAATATGATGAAGAAATAGCAAAGAAGATAATTTCGACAGAAAATAGAGTAGATAGATACGAAGATGCAATAGGAAGTTATTTGGTTAAATTAAGCAGCAGGTATCTTTCTAATGAGGATAGTAAAACATTATCATTATTACTTCACTGTATTGGGGACTTTGAAAGAATTTCTGACCATGCTTTAAATATCACCCAGACAGCAAAAGAGATGAGAGAGAAGAAAATTAGCTTTTCTAAAGAAGCCGGGCAGGAATTAGAAGTATTTATCAAAGCGGTTACAGATATTATGGATAAGGCAGTAACCGTTTTCGCGGATAGTGATGTTGAAACGGCTAAGTCAATTGAACCTTTAGAAGAGGTTATTGACTATTTGCATAATGAAATTAAGAAAAGACATGTAAATCGGCTTATGGAAGGAAAGTGTACCATTGAATTAGGTTTTATACTTTCTGATATTACAACTAATTTAGAAAGAGTATCCGATCATTGCTCTAACATTGCGGTTGATGTTATACAACTAAGCATGGAAGACTTTGATATACATGAATATTTAGATGTACTAAAGCATGAGGATAATAAAGGATTTAAAGAGGATTATTATTCTGTGAAAAAGCTTTATCAATTGCCATAAAATTAAATATAAGCCAAGGCATTTTCATTTTAAAATGATAGTGCCTTTTTTTAATCCTTATAAAATCCTTATATTTAGCAATTATACTTATATTAAATATGAAAGGAGTTTTATGATGGATCAAATAATAAAACAAAAAGGACTTACTGGATTTCAGCTAAAATACATAGCAATGTTTCTTATGGTATTAGACCATATCCATTATTTCTTTGAATTTACAGGAAAAGTACCAATATGGTTTTCTATGTTGGGACGGTTATCTGCACCTTTATTTCTATTTTGTATCATTGAAGGATTTACGCATACTCATAACCGTAAGAAATACTTTTTACAAATTTATACCATTGCTGTTGCTATGGGAATTATACAATTTTCAATTATGCAATTTGGATTTAGCAGACCGGATGGATTTTACCCCCAAAATCAGATGCTTGCTACCTTTTCCATATTGTTAATTATCTTACAGGGATTTGATTGGTGCGCACAAAAACAGTGGGTGAAAGGTCTATTGGCTATTATTATACCAATAATCCTTCCATATTTTGCACTATTTGTTGGCAGCAGGGTGCCAGGTGCGTGGTTTATCATTAGTATTTTGCATTATTCCATCCTTCCATTACATAGTTGGATTATCGATGGAGGTACCTTTTTTATTCTGCAGGGCATTCTCATGTATTTATTTCGTAAAAACCGTAAGTGGCAGGCACTTGTCTTCTTTATTTCGACAATTTTATTATATGCGGTTATGCCCGCTGTAACTATGCCCGGTGTTACTATGGAACTTTTGCTTACAGTTGCATTTGAATGGATGGGAGCCTTTTCAGCTTTATTGATGTTGATGTACAACGGTCAGAGGGGTAATGGCAGTAAAAAATTATTTTATTGGTTCTATCCTGCACATGTTTATATTCTATATGGGTTGTCATTTGTACTGTACTTGATTTTGAACAGGCAGATGCATTAATGAAAGTATAATTAAAGCTGTATCCTGAGTTGGCATTTTTGTGAACAGACAGGTGTATAAATGAAAGTTCATGCAGCAGTGAAAAAAGAGTTTTGGACAATTTTTAGATTATAAGGTATACTGACCAGGTAAAGGTGGGAAGTAATATGTCAAAAATACTTGCAATTGATGATGATGTTCAGATTTTAACAATCATAAGAAAAGCACTTGAAAAGGATAATCACTCAGTTGATATTCTGGATAATATAGAAGCTATAAATAAAGGCAATCTTTCTAAATATGATTTAATTTTACTTGACGTAATGCTCCCTAAAAAAAATGGATTTACTTTTTGCAAAGAAATTCGTGCTATGGTTGATTGTCCGATTCTTTTTATAACTGCCAAAACTATGGATAAAGACCTAACAGAAGGCTTTGCAGCTGGCGCTGATGATTACATAAAGAAACCATTTAGCTTAGCTGAACTTAGAGCCAGAGTAAATGCGCATCTAAGACGTGAGAAAAGAGAATATCATAACCGGATTATAAGTGATAATTTTATATTTGATGTTTCAGAAAAAATATTATTTTATAATGAGGAACAAATTAAATTAACCAAAAGTGAATATGAAATATGTGAGTTCTTAGTAAAAAATAAAGGGCAGGTATTTTCTCTGGAACAGATAATTGAGAAGGTATTTGGGTTTGATTTTCAAAGCGATTGTACTGCAATAAGAGAGCATGTAAAAAACATTAGAGCGAAACTGAAATCATGCGGTAAAATACCCATTGAAACCGTTTGGGGGATAGGCTACAAATGGAATTAAAAAAAAATAAATCAACTACACTTTTTTGGCTTTTTTTAAAGCAATTATTATGGCTTTCTGCCTGTATTCTTATTGAGATTTTTGCATTTATTTTACTGCTTAATTTAGCAATCAACAGTGGCTTTATTTTACCTGCAAATTATTCCGAACATTATCTTGGAATGAATAAAGATGTAATTTCTAAAAGTGAGCCTTTTGATAAAGGTTTAATACCATTTACTTGTAAGTATGGATTATTTGATTTAGACGAAAATTATTTAACAGGTAATTTCAGTGAAGACATTATAGATGATGCAAAAGAATTCATCAAAGATGGGAAAAAGAATAATAATCTATTTATATTGCTTGAAAGAGCCAACGAATATTGTGTTGTTCAGTACGATATTTCCGCACATTTTTCATCCCCCATGCTGCATAAACTATTCCCTAAGTTTGAGATGATGTATTTAATCTTATTTTTTATAATTTTTATTCTTATTGTTATAAATAGTGCATTGCATTTTGGCAGGAAATTAAAAAAAGAACTTAAGCCAGTACTTGAAGAAATAGGTCAGATTCAAAACAGAGAACTTAATATGGAACGAAAAACCTCCAAGATTAATGAGTTTAATAAAATCTTATTATCCCTTTATGATATGGAAGCTGCTTTATCACAATCATTAAAAATGGAATGGGAAACGGAACAGAAAAGAAAGAGTAATATCTCTGCCCTTGCACATGACATTAAAACTCCCCTTACCGTTATAAAAGGCAATTCGGAACTTATCCTGGAAGAGGATAATATAACTGAAATATATGAACTGGCTCATATCATCAATGGTAACTCGGATAAAATAGAAAGATATATCAAGTTATTGATTGATGAAACAAAGGATAATTTAACAAAAGGAAATGAAGAAAAGACTACATTAACTGCACTTTTAAATGATATTATTAAAGAAAGCGAAGCTATGTGCAGTTTAAAAGATATAGAACTTATAACACAAAACGAAACATTAGAGGCAGAGATTGCTCTTAATAAAGATTTGCTGGAAAGAGCCATACTAAACCTTATTAAGAATGCAATAGAATACACTGCTTCTAGAAAAATCATTAAATTGTATTGTGAGTATCAAAATAATAAGCTTGTTATCTCAATTGAAGATTATGGTAAAGGCTTTACCGATGAGTCATTAAAGTATGCTAAAGATCAATTTTACACAGATAAGACAGAACGAAATGAAGAACATTATGGACTGGGGTTGTATTTTGCCAGTAATGTTGCGGAAGAATATAATGGCAGCGTAACTTATTACAATAAACCGAATAAAACAGGGGCTGTGGTTGTTTTTAAAGCAGTTCTCCCTGAAAGTAATGAAAGAGTATAAATGAAAAGGCCATCTATCAGCAATAGTTATGCCGGTAGATGGCCTTTTAAATAAATTTTAAATATCTATATTTTATTATTTCTTACTTTAAAATCACACGATTTATTTCCTTTTTCAATTGAGCGGATATCGGTGTTAAAGGAAGTCTCACTTCATCAGAATCTATCAGGGATAGCTTTTCTAAACAATATTTAACAGGAGCCGGATTTGGTTCTTTAAATAATAATGGAATGAATTCATATAAAGGCTTCCATAATTGCAGAGCAGCTTCTAAATCATTTTCTTTTATCTTATTATAAACTTCCACAAATTTCTCAGTCTTTAAATGCGCAGAAGAAAGAATTCCTCCCTGACCGCCTATAGTAAGGGTTAAGAAGAATAATATGTCTTCTCCGGTAAGAATAGAGAAATCTTTAGGAGGATTCATCAGCAGTTCTGTCGTTTGTTTTATATTACCGCTGCAATCCTTTAGTCCTACTATGTTCTTTATCTCAGAAAGTCTGTGTACCGTTTCGTTTTCCATATTCACACCTGTTCGATAAGGAATATTATACATTACAATATTTAAAGGTGTTTCTTCGGCAATACTCTTAAAATGCTGATATATACCTTCCTGATTTGGTCGGTTATAGTAAGGACAAACGGAAAGGATTCCTTTTATATCATAATATTCAGTAATTCTAATTTTCTTAATTACCTGTGAAGTACAGTTTCCACCGACACCGATATAAACAGGCAGACGGTTCTTATTATATTCCATAGTTTTCTCAATCATTTCTTCAAACTCATAATCACTTAACACGGGGCTTTCCCCTGTGGTACCCAATGGAATAAAACCACTAATTCCTTTTTCTGTATAATGATTGATTAATCTTTCGTATGACGGATAGTCAAGTTTATTATCTTTAAATGGGGTTATAATCGGTAACCATACACCAGTCATCTGCATAAAAATATCCTCCTGAATTCCATATAACATGCATCTTATTCTTTAATACTATTTTACATAATAGAATTCTATAAAAATAGCATTATAATGCTTTTCATATTGCAAATAGTGCTGTATAATTATCTATAGTTTAAAAATGTTAAGTATCGGAACTTGAAATCAGGTTGAACAATAAGATTTTCAACCAGGAAATTTGTGTTGGTACACAAATCCTCCTTATCATTAAGAAGCACTTAATTGTCAGAAATGAGGTTAATATGAACGACGTTGAAAAAACCGGATATTTGAATAACGATTATAAAATGTTTCATATTACGGATAGAGAGAAAAGAGAATTTAATTATCACTACCATGATTTTAATAAGATTATGATTCTTCTAAGTGGAAATATTAATTACTCCATAGAAGGGAAGGATTATTTACTAAAGCCCTATGATATTATTCTTGTGAATCAGGGAGAAATACATAGACCTTCCATATTGGATAGTTCGCCTTATGAAAGAGTTATAATATATGTTTCAACTAAGTTTCTGAATACTTATTCCGATAAAGATTATGATTTAAAGTATTGCTTTGAGCGTGCTAAAGAAGAGCATTCCAATGTACTTAGAATACCTGCTCTTGATAAAAGTAAGCTTTATCAGGTATGTCAGGAACTGGAGTATTCATTTTCGGATAATGCCTATGGCAAAGAGCTGTATCAAAGAATATTGTTTTTGGAATTTATGATCCATCTAAACCGAACTGCTATATCCAATCACATTAATTATCTTGATGCTGTGGTTGGAAATGAAAAACTTCTGCAGATTATAGATTACATCAATGAACATCTTACGGAGGATATCACCATTGATACATTATCATCATATTTTTATTTAAGCAGATATTACTTAATGCATTTTTTCAAAGAAGAAACAGGCTATACCATTGGAAAATATATTACGGAAAAGCGGCTGTTATTGGCCAAAAACCTTGTCCAAAATGGAAGCTCCCTTACACAGGCCTGCTATCAATGCGGATTTAAGAATTATTCTTCATTTTTCAGAGCTTTTAAAAAGGCTTATAACACTATGCCAAAAAATGTTCCCTTTATTGATTAATGTATATTGACAAGCCCTGTATGCACGGTTAGAATACCTATTAGTTTAAGGTATTGGAGATTAATTTAGTACCTATTTTAAAAGAATAAGGAGTTTACTTATGTCTTCCCAAAGTAAAGAGAAAAAGTTTAGAATAATGCCCGTTGGCCTTCGAATGGTAAAGACCGCCATGGCCGTATTTATCTGCCTTGTTATATACATACTGAGAGGCCAGAAAGGAATTCCATTTTATTCTGCAATTGCAGCTATATTTTGTATGGAAACATACATAGGAAACAGTAAAAGTAATGCAGAAGCCCGGACCTTTGGTACCTTTAACGGGGCTTTTTGGGGATGTATTGTTTTAGTGATTAATACCTATGTACTAAAAGATACACCTATATTGTGGAAGTATTTATTTATTTCTGCTTCTGTTATTCCTGTTATATACACATCAGTCCTTTTAAAGAAGCAAGCAGTTTCCTTCTTTTCAGGGGTTGTATTTTTGAGTATTACGGTAAACCATTTAACAGATAGCAATCCCTATTTGTTTGTTCTAAACCGTGTGTTGGATACCCTTATAGGAGTTGGAGTATCCATTATGGTAAATCATATTTCATTGCCCCGCAGATACAACAACAGCATATTGTTTGTCAGCGAATTGGAGGAGACGTTGCTCAACGATAAAGAAGAAGTTCCTTCATACAGCAGGGTTGAATTAAACCGAATGATTGAACGGGGAGCGAATTTTACCATATTCACAGAAAAAACTATTGCCGAGGTAATGGAATTTGTAAAGGAAGTACCTTTAAAACTACCGGTCATTGCCTTTCATGGGGCAGTTTTATACGATGTGGAAAAGAAAGAAATTCTAAGAAAAAAGATAATGGATAAAGAAATAGTGAAATCCATACAAGAACTTTTAAGAGAAGAAAAGATCTGCTGTTTTACTACTGCATTGCTGCAAGAAACTTTAATGATATATTATGAAGAATTCTTTCAGCAGGTGGAAGAAAAAGAGTATCATGAACGAAGAACTTCACCCCATCGTAATTTTATAAAAGGGAGTATAGGAAATGAGGCAGAATGTTTTCAAATAATGTGTATCTGTAAACAGGAACGGATAACAAAAGTCTGTGGGAGAATCCAGGAGCTTCCGATAGGGGAAGACATTCGCATGGTGCAAAGCACTTCCAGGGATTATCCGGGATATGCTTATTTAAATATATATCACAAAGATGCTTCCAAAGAAGATATGCTTTCTGAATTAAAAGCCATAACCGGCTTGGAAAAAACTATAACTTTCGGAACTGTTCCGGGAAAGTATGATGTTTTAGTACAGGATAGCAATCAGAATACGGTAGTTAAAAGGATGAAAGAAATATATGAACCTTTTATCTGGAAGAAAAAGAAGAAAGAAATATGCGAATCTAAATTTAAAGAAAATACAAAGTAATATTATGCAAAGAGGACAGTCAAACTATTATAGATTGACTGTCCTTTTTGCATATAATATTTCTTTTTCATATCTGAGATTTTAACTCAAATTAAGTAATCAATTTCACAAATAAGATTTATATACTTTCTTAGAATAACAAAGTATAGTTTTCTTCAAAAGTTTTTCTAACATTACTGATATGTCTTACCATCAGGGCTTCCGCTAATTCGGGATCCCTATTCTTTATGGCATCATAGATAGCTGAATGTTCTGCAAAGGATTGACTATCCCGGCCCGGAACTAAAATTGTTTTTGTGTTGTATTTACTCATCTGGTTTTTCAGATTAATTGTCATCTCTACAGCAGTTCTATTAGGACAAGCGGTATATATAATATTATGGAATAGTTGGTTATTCTGAGAATATAACAAAAGCTGCTGGTTGTCATAATGCCCTTTCATAATCTTAAGTATATTACCTAATTCAGTAATCTGCTCATCTGTAATCGCGGGGACTGCTTTTCTTGTTATAAATCCCTCAAGACAGGCTCTTAGCTCTAAGAATTCCAATACTTCACTTAAAGAATAGGAACGCACTTTCGCACCTTTATTTAATTCAATAGTAACCAGCCGCTCTTTTTCCAGCATAAGTAAGACTTTTTTTATGGTATTCCTGCTGACCCCATATTGATTGGATAGTTCCTGCTCCGGAAGGCTTTCCGATGGAAAGTATTCCCCTTTAATTATTTTATTCTTTAATGAATTATATACTTCAGTTGTTTGATTTGCCATAGGCTGCTACTCCTCTGTTAAAAATGTATTATTAATTTGATAATCATATAATCACAAAACAAGATAATCTTAATTATGTTGATAAACAAAATGTCACAATATTGTTAAACAATATTAATAATAATATAATAACATGATATTCCCATTTGTCAAGTAAGAATATGGATAAATAAGTAACAATAATTATTAATTTCACAAAAAAGAACACACTATGCACAAACAAATAGGACTAAATATATTAGAAATATACAAAATATATAAAAAACCTGATGTTTCCATTGACATAGATATTTCCCGGTGCTATACTGAACTTATCATATATGACAACAATATTGTTGAACAATATTGTAAACGCAAGAAAATATATAATGCGTCCCAAATATTCAACATGGAAGGAGAAATAAAATGAAAGACCTTATAAAAGGTGCATATGATTTACACGTTCATTCGGCTCCGGATGTTCTTCCCCGTAAGATGGATGACATTGAGATGGCACAGCGAATTATAGATGCAGGTATGGCAGGTTATGCGATTAAATCCCATTATTTCTGTACTGCAGAACGTGCTGCACTGGTGAACAAGATGTATCCCCAATGCAATGCACTCGGTGCAATTACCTTAAACAGTTCGGTAGGAGGAATTAATCCCACTGCCGTTGAGATGGCAGCACGTGCCGGAGCTAAGATTGTATGGTTTCCAACTTGTGATTCGGAATATGAACTATCCCATGTTTTTAATGGTGATCCCAATAAGAAACTTCCCTACTGGGCACAGATTATAACTCAATTAAAAGAAGATGGGATACATACACCAACCATTAAATTGTTAAATGAGAATGGTAAACTAAAAGATGAAGTATATGAGGTTATAGATGTAATAGAAAAGAATAATATCATACTTGCAACCAGCCATTCTTCTCATGAGGAAACATTTGCTCTGGTTAAAGCTGCTTATGAACGTAAAGTGGAGAAGATAATCATCACTCATGTTGATTTTCCTACAACTTTTTATACCATTGAGGAACAGAAAGAACTTGCAAAATACGGTGCTTATATGGAACACTGTTATACCACCTATGCTACCGGCAAGATTGACTTTAACACTACTCTGGAGCAGATTAAAGCACTGGGAGCAGATAAAGTAATATTAAGCACGGACCTGGGACAGAAAACAGCTATATATCCGGATGAAGGCTTGTTGGATTTTGCAACCAGATTATATGAGAATGGATTTTCAGAAAGTGAAGTTCGTAAGATGACAGTAGATAATCCTGGAATGCTAGTTAGATAATTGTACTTATTAAATAATTTTATCATTTACAAAAGGAGAATATCACTATGATAGCAGGAAAAAAGATGTTAGTTATTAGTGCCCACGCAGCTGATTATGTATGGCGTTCAGGTGGTACCATTGCAAAATATATAAAAGAAGGTGCAGAGGTAAGTGTTGTTGTACTTAGCTTTGGTGTTCGGGGAGAATCCAATGATTTATGGAAGCAGCCCAATGCAACAGCGGAATCTGTTAAGGAAATCCGTAAGGGTGAGACAATGGCAGCAGCTGAAATACTGGGACTAAAGAATATTGAATTCTGGGATTTAGAGGACTATCCTATGGAATTTAATAGAGACTTAGAAGACCGTTTAGTTCATAAGATCAGAGAAATGCAGCCTGATATTATATTAACTCATGACCGTTTTGATATTCTTAATCCGGATCATAATAAAGTAAGTGATTTTGTATTTCGATGCAGTGTAATGTCTAATTCAAACGGTGTGAAAATCGATGGAACAAACACAACAAAGCAAATGAGAATATTTGGGTTTGAACCACATCAAACAGAATTAAGTGACTATAAACCTGGAAGCTTTATTGATATTACAGATGCGTATGAGCAGAAAGTAGCTGCAATGCAATGTTTTAAGGCACAAAGTCATTTAATCGAATATTATACTCAGCGTGCATTTATGCGTGGAAATCATGCGAGAAGGTTATCCGGCAATAGTACATATAAATATGCTGAGAGTTTTTCTAATTATTTTCCGACGGTTGGACCGGAGTTGTACTAATTAAGGAGGCAGCTAGATGAATAAAAAAGACTATAATTCACTTCCGGAATTACTTTCCGAGGATATTATTAAGCGTGTATCGGCTCTTAGTACTGCTCAGCTCTGTGATGGAATGGAAGGGCTTGGAGTTGTTAGAAATGGTTGTATGGATGGCGCTGTAATGCCTATTGAATCTTCTATGCGTATGGTAGGTACAGCATGTACTGTTGAAACCGAAGATGGAGACAATTTCCCAATCCATGTTGCAATCTATCAGGGAAAACCAGGTTATGTGTTAGTTGTTGATGGTAAAGGCTATACAGAGAGAACTTACATGGGGGATCTTATGACATCGGCAGCAAAGGCCATAGGATTTAATGGCATAGTAATTGATGGTTTTGTTAGAGATAGAGAAGGGTTGAAAGAACTTGAACTGCCTGTATTTAGCAGAGGTATTATGCAGCGTACTCCAACCAAAAAAGGACCTGGTAAAATCAATGTTCCGGTTACCTGTGGTGGCATTACAGTTAATCCAGGAGATTTGGTAATGGGAGATTATGACGGTATAACGGTAATTCCCAGAGAACGTATTCTTGAAGTTCTTGAGAAAGCGGAGGGAAAAAATGATTATGAATTAAAACGTCGTGAAACCATTGAAGAATATGCCAGATGTAAGGAACAGGGAAAAGAGTTACCTAATATAGCACCAGCATGGGTAACAGAAATGTTAGGGAATATTTAAATAATTTACATTAAGGGTGTATCAAATACTATTATACAAGAGAGGGTAATCATATGAAGAAAAAATTAGTAAGTATTTTATTAGTAAGTGTACTTACCGCATCTGTAATCTTTACAGGATGTAAGAAATCAACTGACAATGAAAGTAACAACAAAGAAACTACCGCTGAAACAAAAGATACAGAGGAAACAAAAGCAGCAGAAGAAACAAAGAAACCAGCTAAAAAGACAGATATCGTAATTGGAACCGGTGGTACCGCAGGTACTTATTATGTAGTGGCAGCAGCTATGGCTTCCACAATCAATAATCATTCCGATCTGTTAAATGTAATTGCGCAGCCTTCAAAAGGCTCTGTTGAAAATATAAACCTCACCAATACAGGAGATATCCAAATGGGATTCTCAAATGCAGATGGTGTATATTTTGCTGCTAACGGAACAAATATGTATGAAAAAACCGGAGTACAGAATATTGCAGGTGTTATGTCACTTTACATGAGTGCAGGACAAATTGCTACTATGAAAGATTCTGGAATTGAAACCTATGGTGATTTAAAAGGTAAAAAGGTATGCCTTGGACCGCCAAGTACAACAATTACAGAAATGTCAAAAACAATCTTAATGGAATATGGAATTGACCCTGAGAAAGATATTACACCATATTATTTATCATTTGATGAAGGCCTGCAAAAACTTACAGATGGTGAAATTGATGCTTCTTTCTTTGTTGCAGGTGTTCCTACGGCAGCTATGATTAGTGCTACTTCAACTGGTAATGTAACATTAGTTGATGTAGACGAGAAAATTATAGAAAAAATTACTTCTGAAAAATCATATTATATTCCTTATAAGATCCCAGCCGGAACATATAAGGGCACAGACAAAGATATTAATACATTTAAAATCATGACAGAAATATTCGTAAACAAAGACCTGCCTGAAGATGTTGTATATGAGTTTGTTAAACAAGCCCTTGAGAATGTTGAAGAGTACCGTGGTTCTCATATTGTATGTGATGAGATTAACCCGGTAACAGCATCCTTTACCAGTGCAGAACTTCATCCGGGTGCTGCAAAATATTTTAAGGAAATCGGTATTATTAATTAAAGAGGAAGTAAACTATAAGATTGGAGGAATCAGAAATGGCGACAGTTGATAGTGCATCTCCAAAAAGTACCTTACTAAAAATAGCTGATACCATTGCATTGTTGATCACAATATCCCTTGCTCTGTATCATATGTATACCGCGTCCTTTGGAATTATGCCAGCTTATGCACAATCTGCTATTCACTGGGGATTAGTTGGATCCTATATTATTATCAGACATCCCTTAAAGTTTAAAGGCGGATTTCTAATTGACTATGCACTGATTATTATTAATATATTTTTGTCTTATTATCAATTAGTAATTCAGGAAAAATTCATTCTAACTGCAGGGGTGTATTCAAAGTTTGAGATATATTTATCCATTATAAGTATTGTAGTGGCTCTGGAAATTTCACGCCGTGCCATAGGAAAGATTTTACCGGTAATATCAATATTATTTGTTATATATGCATTATTTGGCTCTAATTTACCAGGAATATTCAGGACAGTAAAATTTTCTATTGAAAGAATCGCTCCATACTTATATACATCTTCTGATGGACTGTATGGACAGACATTATATGTATCCGCACAATTTATCTTCTTGTTTGTTTTGTTCGGAGCCATACTGGATATGACTGGTGCTGGTGAATTCTTTGTAAATATAGCATTTTCATTAACCGGTAAAGTTAGAGGTGGCCCTGCACAGGCAGCAGTTTACTCTAGTATGTTAATGGGAACCATCAATGGCTCTGGTGCTGCTAATGTTGTGACCACAGGAACCTTTACCATACCATTGATGAAAAAAGTAGGATTTAAACCGGCTATGGCAGGTGCAATTGAAGCAGTGGCTTCTAATGGCGGGCAGATTATGCCTCCGGTTATGGGAGCAGTGGCGTTCCTTATGGCAGAAATGACAGGAATTGAGTATGGAAAAATTGCTTTGGCAGCATTACCCACGGCAGCATTATATTATGTAACACTTTCTATGTCAGTATATGTGGAAGCCAATAAACAGAATATACCGGTAACTCCCAAGGAAGACCGATTAAAAGCTGGTAAGGTAATGAAAGAAGGATGGCTGTATCTGGTACCTCTAATTGTACTTATGTCCATGCTTATTCTTGGATACAGTGCTCAGAAATCAGCATTTTACGCAATTCTTATGTCAATCGTAATTGGATTTATTAAAAATCGTGAGAATATGAACCTGAAACGATTTTTACAAGCTTTAAAAGAAGCAGCAGATGGCATTGGACCAATTGCAGCAGCCTGTATGTTAGCAGGCATTGTTATGGGAATCATTAACATGACCGGTCTTGGGCTTAAAATAAGCGGAATTATTATGAGTATTGCAGATGGAAGATTAATTGTTGCTTTAATTCTTGCCATGTTAACCAGTTTACTTCTTGGAATGGGTCTTCCAACCTCTGCTGCATATATGATACTTGCAATATTAGTTGCTCCGGCCATTGTTAATATGGGAGTGCCACAGATGGGAGCACATTTATTTATCCTATACTTTGGAGCCCTTTCAACCATTACACCTCCCGTTGCTTTATCTACTTTTGCAGCGGCCGGTATAGCGGGATCAGGCTTGTGGGAAACCGGATTAGCGGCCATGAAGCTTGCAGCTGCAGGATTTATTATACCATTTATATTTTGTTTTTCACCGGAACTCTTATTAATTGGAACCGCAGGTGATATTGCATTTGCTTTAATTACGGCACTAATCGGCTGTATTATACTTTCTATTGCCCTGGGTGGCTGGTTTAAAGTTAATTTATCAATTATAAGCAGAATCATATTATTACCTTGCTCAATACTTTTGATTATGCCAAAACCTGTCTATGCTAATATTATTGGATTGGCTGTTAGCATAGTAGTATTATATTTTGAAATTAAAGTTGTCAAGAGAGAAAAAGAAAGCATGTTGCAGCAGAATAATTAAAAAAATAGAATGATTTAGATACATAAAAGGATCTTTTGCAAATGGTTATATAAGCTATGGAGCAAAAGATCCTTTTTTTACTTTGCAGAATAGCAATATAAATCAAATATTGACATTCCTAGCAATGGTATAAAAGCTATTCTCAGATATAATTAAAGTATCTTATTATATAATGAATTCTTATTATTCAGGGGGTGCAGCAATTATGAAATACGGCTATTTTGACAATGATAATAAAGAGTATGTAGTAGAAAAAGTGGATTTGCCAACTTCATGGACAAATTACTTAGGAGTAAAGGATATGTGTGCAGTGGTTAACCATACTGCCGGGGGGTATGTATTTTATAAATCACCGGAATATCATCGGATTACCCGTTTCCGTGCCAACAGCGTACCAATGGACAGACCGGGACATTATGTTTATTTAAGGGATGATAATTCCGGTGACTATTGGAGCGTATCCTGGCAGCCTGTGGGAAAACCTTTGGATAAAGCCAAGTATCAATGTAGACATGGCTTGTCTTATACAAAGTATTTATGCGAATACAATGATATTAAAGCAGAACAAACATTATTTATACCAATAAATGATCCGGTAGAGCTGTGGGATGTAAAAATACAAAATACAGGTGACGTTACCAGAGAGTTAAGTGTTTTCTCCTATTGTGAATTCTCCTATCACCATATTGCCATGGATAATCAGAACTTTCAAATGAGTAATTATGCAGCAGGTTCCTCTTATGAAAATGGAATTATAGAACATGACCTATTCTATGAAGAGTTTGGATATCAGTATTTTACTGCGAATTTTGCTCCCGATGGTTTTGACTGCCTAAGAGATAAATTTATCGGACTTTATCGAAGTGAAAACAATCCTATTGCAGTAGAAAAAGGTACCTTAGGGGGCAGCTTTGAAAAGGGAAGTAATCACTGTGGTTCCTTACATAAAAAATTAATTATCCACCCGGGAGAAGAAGTTCGCTTGGTCTTTATGTTAGGAGAAGGTAACCGGGCGGAAGGTAAGAGAATCAGAGAAAAATATTCGGATTTCAGTAAGATAGACGCGGCTTATAAGCAAATGGCAGACTTTTGGAATAGAAAATTAGATAAATTAATTATTCATACCCCAAATGAAGGTATGAACACATTAATTAATATATGGAATATATATCAGGCAGAAATCAATGTTATGTTTTCCAGATTTGCTTCTTTTATTGAAGTTGGTGGAAGAACCGGATTAGGTTTCAGGGATACTTCTCAGGATGCAATGACAATTCCTCACTCCAATCCTGAAAAATGTAAGCAGAGGATAGTGGAATTATTACGTGCATTAGTATCCAAAGGTTATGGATTGCATTTATTCCAGCCGGAATGGTTTGAACCGGATACAGAGACAAAACCATTTAAATCACCAACGGTTGTTCCTTCTCCTAATAATGCCGATATTATCCATGGCATAGAAGATGCATGTTCCGATGATGCCCTGTGGCTGGTTAGCGCAATCACGGAATATGTAAAAGAAACCGGTGAAATATCTTTCCTGGATGAAGAAATTACTTATGCAGACGGCGGCAGTGGCTCTGTTTATGAGCATATGACCAGAATACTGGATTTCTCTAATGAGCAGATAGGAGAGAACGGTATCTGTAAGGGACTGCGGGCAGACTGGAATGATTGTCTTAATCTTGGAGGCGGCGAAAGTGCTATGGTTTCCTTCTTATTATACTGGGCACTGGATAACTTTATTGAAATTGCAGAATATCAAAACAAGACAGAAGATGCTGCAAAGTATAAAGAGATACGTTCCAAAGTGAAGGAAGTTTGTGAACAAGTACTTTGGGATAAGGAATGGTATATCAGAGGTATTACAAAGAACGGGAAAAAGATTGGAACAGATGAGGATAAAGAAGGAAGAATCCATTTGGAATCCAATACATGGGCAGTACTGTCCGGTTTAGCATCTAAGGATAGAGGAAGTAAAGCAATGGACAGTGTAGACCATTACTTATATACACCTTATGGAATTATGTTAAACGGCCCTTCCTATACCGTGCCGGATGAGGATATTGGATTTGTCACAAGGGTTTATCCGGGACTGAAGGAGAACGGAGCAATATTCAGCCATCCCAATCCATGGGCATGGGCTGCAGAATGTATGTTAGGGCGAGGTGACAAGGCGATGAAGTATTATAATGCCTTATGCCCTTATAATCAAAACGACAACATAGAAATCCGGGAAGCAGAACCTTATTCCTATTGTCAGTTTATTGTGGGCAGGGATCACACTGCTTTTGGACGTGCAAGACATCCATTTATGACTGGAACAGCAGGTTGGGCATACTTTTCGGCTACCCGCTATATTCTTGGAATCCGTCCGGAGTTTGACTATTTATTGATTGATCCTTGTATTCCATCGGATTGGAAAGAATTTCGTATACGCCGTGAATGGAGAGGGGCACAGTACTATATCACTGTCAAAAATCCGGAAGGTGTTATGAAAGGTGTAAAAGAAATCCGATTAAATGGGAAAAAAATTGATAAGATACCCGCACAGAAGCAAGACAGTATAAGTCAGATTCTTGTAATTATGGGTTAATACTTAATCAATATAAATATAAAGAAAATGACAGAATGATCTGCCATAAGCGGATATATGCATATGACTGCTAGAGGAGGCTATTACGATGATAAAGTTTGGTACCGGTGGTTGGAGAGCAGTAATTGGAGAAGATTTTACAAAAGCAAATATTCAAAAGCTTTCCAAAGGTATTGCAATGAAAATGAAAGATGAAGGAGTTACAGACAAGGGAATTGTCCTTGGGTATGATAGAAGATTCCTTTCTAAAGAAGCTATGAAATGGGCAGGAGAGGTATTTGCCGCAGAAGATATTAAGGCGTATCTGATTAACCGGTCCTCACCAACTCCATTAATTATGTATTATGTTATGAAATATGAAATGCCTTACGGAATGATGGTAACGGCAAGCCACAATCCGGCAATTTATAATGGAATCAAAGTATTTACTTCCGGTGGCAGGGATGCAGATGAATTTCAGACAAAAGAGATAGAAAATTATCTTTCTGATACTGATGATGAAAATGTAAGTGCCATGCATTATGATAAAGCTTTGAATGCCGGACTGATTTATGAAATAAATCCATTAAATGAATACATTGACAGTATTATTAAGAAAATTGATATGCAGGCTATCAGAAATAAAGGACTTAGAATTGCATTGGATCCTATGTATGGTGTCAGTGAAACCTCCTTAAAAACAATTTTGCTGACGGCCAGGTGTGATGTTGCTACCATCCATGACAGACATGACACCCTGTTTGGCGGAAAGCTTCCCTCGCCTTCCGCCAGTACTCTAAAAAGTTTGCAAAATTATGTAATGGACTATCACTGCGATATTGGAATAGCAACAGACGGAGATGCAGACCGAATTGGAGTAATTGATGATACAGGTAAATTTCTTCATCCCAATGATATTTTAGTACTCCTTTATTATTATCTTGTAAAATATAAAGGCTGGCATGGAGCAGTGGTAAGAAATATTGCCACTACCCATCTGCTTGATAAGGTTGCGGAAAGCTTTGGAGAAAAAGGATATGAAGTTCCGGTTGGATTTAAACATATTTCAGCTAAAATGAATGAAACCAATGCGGTAATCGGAGGAGAGTCCTCAGGGGGACTTACAGTTCGCGGCCATATTAAAGGAAAAGACGGTGTTTATGCAGCTATGCTTTTAGTTGAAATGATCGCTGTTGTAGGTAAAAAGCTCTCTGAGATAGTAAAAGATATCGAAGCGGAATACGGACGATATTACATGGAAGAAAAGGATTACCATTTTGATGAAGAAAAGAAGGAGGAAATTTATCAAATCCTGTTAATTGATAAGCTGATTCCGGATATTCCATTTGAAATATCAAAGATTTCCTACTTAGATGGCTGTAAGATATACTTTAGCAATGGAGGGTGGATTGTAATCCGGTTCTCCGGCACAGAACCGCTTCTTAGAATGTTTTGTGAAATGCCTGAAGATGATGAAGCAAAACAGGTGTGTAATATATTTGAAGAATTCCTTAAGATTTAAAAGGAATATACATGTGTCCCTTTCCTATATTTTAACCTTCGTCAAATAATTTAAAAAAATTATTAAGATTATTGTATAAGTACATAGAAAATTTCATAAAAATATGGTAAAATAAAGAAAACCATAGAAGGCTGCTGTAGCTTTAAGAGTTCTCATATAGACGATCCTTATGATTCAGCAGCCTCTTTTTATAATCTTACATATTACGTTTAGGGGTGGAAATATGCTATTGGAGGAACATAAAGAAAGTATAAGAAAAGAAATAAAGGATGCGGCAAAAAGTGAAAGTGCAGCTATGAAAGATAATGAAGAGATGAATGGCAAAATAAAAAGTGTAAAGAAAAGGGTATCCTTACGAAGAAGACTGCTCTTTTTTGTTGTAATTATATGGATGCTGCCCGTCTTAATTATGTATATGTTTATGACCATTTCCTATCGTAACAACATAATTGAAAAAACCATTACCATAATGGAAGAGAACTTGAAGAATTTTACTTATTTCAGTGCTCAAAAAATAGATGAGGCAATTGGCATATCCAAAAAAATTTCCTACGAAAAGGTTATTGAAAACGCATGGAAAGAATATAAGGCAGGAAATATAAAGAAATCAGACTTATACCGTCAGATAACAGGCAATTTAAAAAGCAGATTTTACATAGATAATCGGTTTGTAATGTCTGTATTCTATCTAAGCGATGAACCTGATAAAATTTATTATACTTCAAGAGAAAATGTAGAAAATACTTATAAAGAAAATGTGGCTGAAGCTGCCCATGCCATAACAAGTCAGGACACTTCCGATGCCCATGTCCGCGTTATTGACGGAAAGATTTATATTATTCGTAATTTATATACAACTACCAAATACACAAAGTTTGGTACACTGGTCCTTGAGTTGAATAAGAATAAGCTTATTGATGGAATCAACTTAAATAAAGACTATGAAATGGGCTTTTTTGTTAATGATACAAACTCTATGATATCCTACAATAAGGGGCTTAAGGAGGATAGCAGGGCAGGTATCCTGGATAAGTTATCAAATATATATTCTCCAAAAATAAACAGAAAAGTTCTTCAAGAAAATGACAATCCATTTGTTGGATTATTATATCAGCAGAAATACGATGATTTTCACTTTGGAGCAGCTCTTATTGCTAATAAGAATGTAATCTTCTCGGAAATATATAATCTTTATACCATTATGCTTTTTATTATGTTAATCATTATTCCCATATTTATTTATATGATATATTTTATTGCCCATCATATCACAAAACCAATGAGCAGAATGATTGAAGCGGCAAACAAAATCGAACAGGGCGGAATCGGTATGCAGATTGAAAGTAATATCATGCCTAATCTGGAGTTTGATGTGTTGCAGGATGCCTTTAATCATATGTCTTCGGAGATAAAGTATTTATTTGACTATGCCTATAATGAAAAAATAGCTAGAAGGGATGCAAAAATCAAGGCATTACAGTCCCAGATTAATCCCCATTTTCTAAATAATACTTTGGAGATGATGAACTGGCAGGCGAGAATGGCAGGAGATGTTACGGTATCAAAGATGATAGAAGCCCTGGGAACACTTCTTAATTACTCCATGGATCGTTCCAACAGGAAGATGATCAATCTGGCAGAAGAATTAAGATGCGTGGAGGCTTACCTTTATATTGTATCCATGCGTTTTGGCAAGAGGTTGAAAGTGGAAAAGGAAGTGGATGAAAACTTATTACAGATTAAAGTTCCTCAGCTGATACTACAACCTTTAATTGAGAATGCAGTGGTTCACGGTGTTGAAACTGTAAAAAGCGGAACTATCCAGATTAAGATTTATCAGGATAAAGAAAATAACCATGTTATTTTACAGATTATAAATACTGGTAAAGAAATGACGGAAGAAGACATAGAAAAAGTAGAATATTTATTGAATGGAATGAGAAACCAGAACCCAGGTGAAAAACCAAATCATGAATCCCTTGGAATTCAGAACGTAAATGAAAGGATTAAACTCATTTACGGTGAAGAATATGGACTTAGTATAGAACCGGTGGGAGAAGGAGAAACGGCATCAACTATAACCATACCTTTCGTTGAAAACTAAGCTGGTTTTACCTTATCCTGGAATATTATATCCAGTTATCCTATCTGAAAAGTATAAAAATAAATTAATAATGAATAAAAAAATTACAATATATACAAAGTAAAAAATGCATATAAAATTAAAGTCAGCAAGAATATACAAAAAATATCAAGTTGAACTAAAGATTTTTATCACTTATATTTGTATAATAATAGTAAGGGGGATTTTTATGAGGAAATCAAAAAGACTGGTTTATCTTGTACTAACGGTAGTTTTTATGATGTCTCTTTTAGCTTCCTGTAAAAAAATAAAAGTAGAAGAAACAGTAGAGAATAAACAAGAAACAAAGGAAAATGAAAGTAAACTGGAAACAAAAACGGAAAGCGATAAACCCAATCCGGTAACTTTAAGAACGGCTTCCTTTTATGGTGGAACAGATACGAATGCTCCTAATTATCAGGAATTTAATAAGAAATTCATGAATGAATATCCTTATATAACAATAGAAGATGATTCACAGGTTTCCGATCAGGATTGGAAGACAAGAATAGCAGCAGATTTTGCTGTAGGTAATGAACCGGATGTTATACTATTCTTTACGGATGCCAATGCTTCTGATGTTCTTGCTGCTGATAAATTCGTTACCATCGATGAAATCAAAGCAGTATATCCTGACTATGCAAAAGATACTCTTCCAGATGCGTTAGAAGGAGCAACTAACCCGGATGGTGTACGAAGAGCAGTACCAACTACTGGTTTCTGGGAAGGTTTATTCTGTAACAAAGACTTATTTGATAAATATAATCTTGAACTTCCAACAGATTGGAATAAGATGTTGAAAGCAATCGAAACCTTTAAAGAGAATAATGTTATTCCAATTGCTGTATCTTTAAATAATGTTCCTCATTATTGGATCGAGTACTTAATACTTTCTGCAGCAGGTCCGGAAGGCTATGCTACCGTGCCGGAAAGTGTTCCTGAGGATTGGATTAAAGGTTTGGAAATGTTTAAGACATTAAGAGATTTAGGGGCATTTCCCGCAGATACAGACGCTATTGATAATGACTTTGCACGTGAATTATTTAAGAATAAGCAAGCAGCCATGCAGCTTGAGGGTTCGTGGTATGCTGGTGGAATTCCGGATCAGGATAATACAGTGTTAGTATCCTTCCCAACTATTCCTGGCGGAAAAGCAAAACCAGGAGCTTTGGTAGCGGGTATATCATCAGGATTCTATATTACTAAAAAGGCATGGAACGATCCTGATAAGAGAGATGCAGCAGTAAAATTTGTTACGATGCATACCGGTAGTGAGGCCGTGCAAAAATATTGGAATGGAAACGGTCGGGCTGCCGTAAAGGTTGAACCTCCTGGGGATATGACACCACTTGGTATTTCCGGATTGAATTTCAGTAGTGCAGCAACCAGTATTTCTGCTGCAACTGATGCAAGAATCTCGCAAGAGGCTTATAATACATTAGTTGCTGGTATTGTAGATGTCTCGACCGGAGCTAGAACTCCTGCGGATTTGATAGAAGAAGTATTAAGAGTTAATAGTAAAAAATAAATTTATACAGTAAAAGGATGGGAGCTAGTTAACAGTTTAAAATAATTGAGGGATGGTGTATGTATAAAGTTGTAATTATTGATGATGAACCGATTATTGTGGAAGGAATATCCCGTATGATTTCATGGGAACAATATAATTGTACGGTTGTGGCAACTGCCAATGATGGCAATGAAGGAGGGGAAGTTATTCGCAAATACAAGCCCCACATTGTTATCACGGATATTGCAATGCCAGACATGGATGGGTTAACCATGATAGCAGGTATAAAATCCGAATTTTCGAATCTGGAAATAAGTATTCTGACAGGATATCGCAAATTTGAATATGCAAGGCAGGCAATTAATCTGGGTGTATCCAGGTTTTTGTTAAAGCCTTCTTCTATGGAGGAGATTGAAGAAGCAATTAAGACCATGGTTAATAGCCTGAAATCACATAATATCTTACCAGATAGTGAGGATAATGAGGGTACCCAAAATACCCGATTAGATAGCGAGGCAAATAATTTTATTGTCAATAACGCAATTAAATACATAGAACAGAATTATGCTCACAAGATTACATTATCTGAGGTGGCTGAAAAAACATATGTCAGCCAATGGCATTTAAGTAAACTTTTGAACCGGAACCTGGGACAGAATTTCTCTGAGATTTTAAATAATATTAGAATCCGGGAAGCTATAGAATTGCTGCGGGATCCGTCTCTTAGAATCGGAGATATATCTGAAAAAGTAGGTTTTGTAGATCTGACCCATTTTTCAAGAATATTCAAGAAAAAGATGGGCATATCTGCAAATGAATACCGTAATACGATTTTGGAAAGTTCTGATATTAAAAAAACTTCTTATAAAAAAGGTTAACAAAACGGCGGTTTTGATATATTTCAAAGCCGCCGCTTTCGATTAAAAAAGGGGTGCAAATATTCTTAGAATAGAACTTGCAAAGCGTTTAAAACAGTTCTTATATTTACTTTTCTCGTAATAAATAAGTTTACTTTCTTCTATAGCCTTAAGAAAGTCCGTTTTCATATCCATAATACAGTCTGATTTATACATCCATACTCCACATTCATAATGAAGATATAAACTGCGGTAATCTAAATTAATAGTACCTACAACACCGTAGATATCATCTACTATAATGTTTTTGGCATGAATAAAGCCTGGGGTAAATTCATAGATTTTAACTCCGGCTTCCATAAGCACAGGGTAGAAAGAGCAAGTCATCATAAAAACTAACTTTTTATCCGGAATATAAGGAGTAATAATTCGAACATCTACACCGCTTTTAGCGGCATTACGCAAGGCGGTTACCATCTCGCTGTCTATTATAAGGTAAGGAGCCGTAATATAGATATAATCTGTGGCTTTATTAATAAGATTAAGATATACGGTTTCTCCTACTCCTTCGTAATCCAGAGGAGTATCGTCATAGGGTTGAACGAATCCGGCAGGATTATCCTCTATGGAAAGAGGAGTAATTTTGTGGAATTTGGAAGCATCCTCTGTTGTGTCATCTAAATAATCCCAGGTAGATAAGAACATAACAGTGAAATTCCAAACCGCATCACCTTTTGCACGAATAACAGAATCCTTCCAATAACCATATTTAGTAATAACATTTATATATTCATCAGAAAGATTAAACCCTCCGGTGAAGGCTGCTTCGCCATCAACTAATATTATTTTACGGTGGTCTCTATTAGTACTCTCTGTAGAAAAAAGTGAGCTGGAGGAATTAAAAACATGACATTTTATCCCCAGGGATCTTAATTCTTTATCATAATGAGCTGGCAGCGTAAATAGAGAGCCTACTTCATCATATATAATTCGTACATCTACCCCCTCCTTTGCCTTTTGAATAAGAATATCCAGTATGTTATTCCAAAATACCCCTTCTTTTATAATAAAGA
This sequence comes from Anaerocolumna sp., assembly GCF_032079385.1. Lineage (NCBI taxonomy): Bacteria > Bacillati > Bacillota > Clostridia > Lachnospirales > Lachnospiraceae > Anaerocolumna > Anaerocolumna sp. The sequence continues at coordinate 29,817 of NZ_DAMAUC010000009.1, read as the reverse complement.
ATTCTATAAAAATGAATTCTTTGGCTGATTTTAAGGTATTTATAATGTCATTATAAGAAGCCTCACCGGAAGGATAATAAGTGCAGGAACTATTTTTATATATGGGACACATAGACTTATTCTTAATATAATTTGCCTGACGGTAAGCCTGGCTGTCTATCTCTTTTAACTCTGAAAGGATCGTATCATTTCCCTGTGAGAGATCAGAGTGCATCTTAGAATATATGGAATTTAGTTTTGTCTGCATTCTTTTACCGGTTAGTTTTCCACCGTAAAGAATATAAATCAATATTCCAAAGATAGGAAAGAGGAAAATAGTAACTAACCAGGCAATTACAAATGCCGGATTCATACGCTTATTCATAATCCAAAGCATAGCAGCAAGACTGATAATGAAATTGACTATATAATATAACGAAAAATATTGGTTGTATTTAATAAGCATTACAAAGAAAAGAAACACTTGCATTGAAATTGCGATAAAAGGAATCAGTACTTTACTGAATATAAATTTTATTTTTTTCAAAATTGCTTCACTCCATTCCGGCTTATATCCTAAAGTTTAGGTTTTGATAGAATTACTAAATTATAGTATTAGCATAATTTTAACAAAAATACGCTGTTTCAACTGGGTAATAAAATAAGGAGCGATTCTTATAAGAGAAGCATATAGTCATTATACACAATAAAGCTATATTTTTCGTTATCAAACTTGTGAAAAAAATATCATTCGTTGCAATCTCATATTCCTATTTGTATAATAAAAACAAATGCATGTTATGATGCGAAGGAGGAAGGTACAATGGGTGTAAAGATGGCTGGATACACATTGGAACAAGGTAGTTCCAAGAAACAAATAGATGAGATCTTAGAAAAGTTCAGACGTAAGTTAGAGGCATATCCAATAGGAGTTTGTCCTTTAATAGTACAAATGTCATTACTACATACATCAAAAAACCAGACCTGTGGTAAATGTGTTCCCTGCCGTGATGGGCTGCCCCGGCTGGAAGAATTATTGCAACTGGTTTTAGACGGAGAAGGAACAAAAGATACTTTGGAGGAAATGAAAAATTTAGCAGAGTATATTAGGGATAATTCTGATTGTGCTATCGGTTATGAGACTGCAGGAGATATGCTGGAGGGTATGGAAGTATTTTATGACGAGTATGTAAGTCATATAGAGGATAACAGCTGCCAAAAAGGAACAGAACAGAAGCTGCCTTGTGTAGCTCTATGTCCGGCCCATGTAGATATACCCGGCTACATTGCCCTGATTGGTGAAAAGGATTATGCAGGAGCTATCCATCTAATTCGTAAAGATAATCCATTTCCCACTGCCTGTGCCATGATTTGTGAACATCCCTGCGAAGAACGATGCAGACGAAGCCTCATTGACAGTCCCCTAAATATACGAGGTCTAAAGAAATTTGCTGTAGACCAGGTGGCGGCAGATACCGTACCTTTACCCCAAAGTAATGTAATAACAGGTAAAAAGGTTGCTGTTGTGGGAGGCGGTCCAAGTGGACTAACCGCAGCATATTTCTTATCACTTATGGGGCATAAAGCAGTGATATTTGAAGAGAATGAAAAACTTGGGGGAATGTTAAGGTATGGAATACCCAATTATAGATTTCCCAAAGAACGTTTGGATGAAGATATAAAGGCTATACTATCCGCCGGTAATATTGATGTAATCTATAATAGCCCTGTAGGAAGAGGCATTTCCATAGAAGATATCAATAAAGAATACGATGCCCTATACGTTGCTATTGGTGCCCAAACCGGAAAGAACCTGAGAATAAAAGGAGCCAATTGTGGTAATGTAACATCAGCAGTGGATATGCTTCGAGAAATTGGTTATGGAAATTATCCGGATTATTCCGGCAAAAGGGTAGTGGTAATTGGAGGGGGAAATGTGGCAATGGACTGTGCCAGAAGTGCCCTTCGCTGTAAAGCAGCAGAAGTTACCGTAGTATATCGAAGACGGCAGGAGGATATGACTGCTTTAGCCAGTGAAATAGAAGGTGCTGTTATGGAAGGTGTTGAATTAACTACTTTACAGGCACCTCTTAAGATAGAGGCTGATAAGAACGGCAATTGTACAGCTCTTTGGACACAGCCTCAAAGGATTGGAACATATGATAAGGAAGGACGGCCCCGCCCTGTAGATGCTAAGAAAGAACCGGAACGAATTCCATGCGATGTAATATTAATAGCAGTTGGCCAGGATATTATAAGTGAACCTTTTCAAGGCTTGGGAATGCCCACAGAACGTAAGTGCTTTATTACTACACCAGAAGGTGCTGTAAAAGAAGTAGAAGGAGTGTTCTCAGGAGGAGACTGTGTTACCGGTCCTTCCACTGTTATAAAGGCAGTTGCGGCAGGTAAAGTTGCAGCCTTTAGTATTGATGAATACTTGGGCTATCACCATAAAATGAATCTTGGAATTAAGGTGCCGGATGCAAATCCCAATATCCGAATTCCAACGGGACGTGTAAATATAACAGAAAGAAAGCCAAGTATTCGTAAACATGATTTTCTACATGTAGAGAATGAAATGTCTTATGAGGAAGCCATGCAGGAAGTATCCAGATGTTTACGGTGTGATCATTATGGATGTGGTGTACTGGAAGGAGGCAGAGACTAACATGGTGAATATAGTAATAGACGGGAAGAATATTCAGGCTAAGGAGGGGAGCACCCTTTTGGAATCTGCGGCTTTGGCAGGAATTAAGATACCTACCTTATGCTATCTGGAAGAAGTCAGTAATGTAGGTTCTTGCAGACTTTGTGTAGTAGAAGTAGAGGGAATGGAACAATTAATTACTTCCTGTAATACCCCTGTAAGAGAAGGCATGGTAGTTCATACAAGAAGTAAAAAAGTAATAAAGTCAAGAAAAATGACCTTAGATTTGATTTTATCCAATCATAGAACCAATTGCTTTTCCTGCCCTAAGAATGGAGATTGTGGTCTGCAAAGTTACTGTAAAGAATATGGAATAGAAAAAACTTCTTACGAAGGCAGCAGAAGTAAAATCAAAAAGGAAATTCGTCGTTCCCATCCCTTTCTATCCTACGATCCAAGTCTTTGCATCCATTGTCAAAGGTGTATTAATACCTGTTCTAAAACAGTAGGAAGAGAAGCCATAACCTCTGGAAAAAATGGAATGTTCACCGTTATTGATGCACCTTTTGGAGAGGACTGGAAGAATACGATCTGCGAATCCTGTGGCAATTGTGCACAGGCCTGTCCTACCGGAGCATTAACAGAGAGAAGAAGAAAGAAGTACCAGCCCTGGGAAGTAAGTAAGGTTTTAACCACCTGCCCTCATTGCGGTACAGGATGTCAATTTTATCTAGTGGTAAAAGACAATAAAATCGTTGATGTGGAAGGGGCTAATGGTCCTGCCAACAGAGGAAGATTATGTGTAAAAGGACGTTCCGGCTCCTTTGATTTTATACATTCCAAGGAGAGATTAAGATATCCATTAATAAAAAATAAAAAAACTGGTGAATTCCAAAGGGCGACCTGGGAGGAAGCTTTGGACCTAGTTGCATCCAAATTCATGGAATTAAAGAAACAATATGGTCCAGATTCCTTAGCTGGCTTTGCATGTTCACGTTCCCCGAATGAAGATATTTACATGATGCAAAAGATGGTAAGAACCTGTTTTGGTACCAATAATGTGGATAATTGTGCCCGTGTATGCCATTCCGCATCTGTAGCCGGTCTTGCTATGACTCTAGGTTCCGGTGCTATGACTAACCCTATTCATGATATTACTCAGGATGTGGATTGCATCTTACTTATTGGCTCCAATCCAGAGGAAGCCCATCCTGTTGTGGGTATGCAGATTCGTAAGGCAGTTGCAGAGGGCGCAAGGCTTATTGTAGTAGATCCCCGTGATATTGGTTTGTCAAAACAAGCAGACATTCATTTGAAATTAAAACCGGGGACCAATGTGGCATTTGCAAATGGTATGTTACATGTAATTTTGTCTGAAGGATTAGAAGATAAAGAATTCATTAAAGAACGTACGGAAGGTTATGAGGTTCTTGCTGAATTAGTAAAAGATTATACACCGGAAAGAGTAGCAGAAATTTGTCATATCCATCCGGAACAATTGAGAGAAGCAGCAAGAATGTACGCTGCAGCAAAGAAAGCGCCAATTATATATTGTTTAGGGGTAACGGAACACTCCACAGGTACAGAAGGTGTTATGTCCATTTCCAATTTAGCTATGGCGGTGGGCAAACTGGGAAAACCAGGTTGTGGTGTTAATCCTCTACGTGGGCAAAACAACGTACAGGGTGCCTGTGATATGGGTGCTATGCCGGGAGATTTCCCGGGATATCAAAAGGTTAAGAATCCGGAAGTAATGGAAAAATTCGAAAGAGCCTGGGGAGTTCCTTTAAATCACAAGCAGGGAACCCATGCAACGGATGTATTTCCGGCAGCAGTGGAAGGTAGAATCAAGGGACTTTATATCTTTGGAGAAGACCCGGTTGTTTCCGACCCCGATACTCATCATGTAATAAAAGCGTTGGAAAGCCTTGACTTCTTAGTAGTACAGGAATTATTTATGACGGAAACTGCCAAGTATGCAGATGTGGTACTTCCCGGTGTCAGCTACGCAGAAAAAGAAGGGACCTTCACCAATACAGAGAGAAGAGTACAAAGGGTTCGCAAGGCAGTAACCTTAGAAGGTGAGATGCGTTTGGACGGGGACATATTTATGGATTTAATGAACCGGATGGGATATTGTCAGCCTTATTTAACAGCATCTGAAATTATGGAGGAAATTGCTTCCATAACTCCAAGTTTTGCAGGCATCAGTCATGAAAGGCTGGATGCAGGAGAGAGCTTGCAGTGGCCCTGTACCGGAAAAAGTCATTCAGGTACTCCTATTATGCATGTTGGAAAGTTCTCAAGGGGTCTGGGTTGGTTTTTCCCGGCAGAATACAGGCCATCCGCAGAATTACCAGATGATGAATATCCAATTATTATGATGACGGGACGTATCTTAGCACACTATAATGGGAGAGCCATGACCAGCAGAACTCCGGGATTAAATGAAATAGAAGGAAAGTCCTTTATTGAAATGAATGAACAGGATGCATTAAAATTGGGCATTCAAAATGGAGACAGGGTAAAAGTATCCTCCCGCAGGGGCATAATTGAATCTACAGCAAGAGTTGGTGTAAAAGTATCTCAGGGGGAAAGCTGGATGCCATTTCATTTTCAAGATGGTAATGCAAACTGGTTAACCAATGCTGCTTTGGATGAATATGCCCGAATACCGGAGTATAAGGTGTGTGCAATAAAAATTGAGAAGATGTAGATGGGGAATAAATATGGAGATAAGTGTAGGAATTCTTGCAGGTGGAAAAAGTACTCGTATGGGAACAAATAAAGCATTTCTCCCATTTAAACAAACCTCCTTTATAGAAAGCATTGCAAAAGAATGTAAAGATTTCTCCAAGATCATTCTTTCAGTCAATGATTTAGAAGCCTATAAAAATATTGGTTATGAATTAGTACGGGATGAAAAAGAGGGATTCGGGCCTTTAGAAGGGGTTTATCAGATTCTAAAAAAAGCGGATACAGAATTTGCTCTAATACTGGCTGCAGATATGCCATATGTTAATAGAATTTTCTTAAATAAGTTCTGTAGTTGTTTGGATAATCCTGAACTGCTAAAGAATGGGAAGGGAGAAATGCCATACTGTATTGTCTTATGTGCTGATAATATGCTGGAGCCCTTATGCAGTTTATATGCCAGAAAGGCTTTACCCTACATAGAACAAATGAGGGAAAGGGAGGAGCATAAACTAAGGATATTGTATGAACGGGTATATACCAAGTATATAGATATTGAAGATTTAGGATATACAAAACAGATTATAACCAATATTAATACACAGGAGGAATATAAAAAAATCATAGACATAAATTAGAAAAGCAAAAGGTAATTCTTATATAATCTATAATCTGTGCAAATTACGTATTAAAAAATAATAGTTTTCTTTCTAAAAACAAAGCCATCTCTATTACCCCATAGTAAGAGATGGTTTTGCTTGTTAGTTTACATAAAGACGAAATTGCAAATAAGTAAAGCCTGCTGCTTATACTTCATGAATTAATATTTCTTTATTATATTTCATCTCCATAAAATCTCCATAAAACAAAGATATACTTTACTAAAATGTATTAATGAAAGAAAGGAAACTTACCATGTCTAATAATAAGAAAACCAATCAGCCTAAGAAAAAAAATACAAATCCGCTGTTAATAGCAGCAATAGCGGTAGGTGTGGTGGCTATTGCCATTGTACTTTTAGTTCCTGAAAAGAAAACTATACTTCCCGATAATGCACCTAATTCAACGAATGCCTCTAATTCATCAGATACTTCCAATACTTCAGCTGACACTTCCGACTTGGCAGATTCCACCGTTGTCTCCAGTGAGAATGCGATTCCGGCAGTTTTTAACGAAGATGGAGATGTAGTCATTCAAACAGCAGACATCTCAGAAACAGCTACTTTTTATACCATGGACGTAGAAGGAACTACAATGGGACTCTTTGCTCTAAAAGCTTCTGACGGAACAATACGAACCGCATTCGATACCTGTCAGATCTGTAACGGGAGCCCCTATGCCTTTTTCACTCAACAGGGAGATAAATTCCAATGCCAGAACTGCGGTAACATCTATAGCGCGGAAATGATTGAACAAGAACGTGGAGGATGTAATCCGGTTCCAATTATGGCAGATGAAAAAACACAGACAGACACAGAAATTACCATACCTTTAAAACTGATAAAAGATAATGCTGAAAGATTTGCAAACTGGAAGAAATTTTAATGAAAGAAAATAAAAGTTTAACTATTTCGGGTATGAGCTGTGCCCACTGTGAGCTGACAATTGAGAATGGGCTATCGAAGCTAACTGGCATGGAGAATATAAATGCCAGTTATAGCAAAGGAAAAGTATCTTTCACCTATGACAGTGAAGCTGTAAGTTTGGATGAAATTAAGAACATAATTAATAAGCTGGGTTACAAGGTGGTAGAGGAAAACAAAGTTGTAAAAGGAAATAAAGATGCAAAAGAAAGTAAAGCAGAAATAGAAAAAATATCCCATAATTCGCAATCTCAATCTCTTTATATATTAATTATACTAATTGGTGGTTACATTATTTTAAAACGTTTGGGACTATTAAACTTTACAAATTTTTTCCCTAGGATTCAAAGCAACATGGGATTTGGCATGATGTTTGTTATCGGTTTACTAACCTCCTTGCATTGTATAGCCATGTGTGGCGGTATTAATTTAGCCCAAAGTGCAAATGCATCTAAAAAAGGTGCATCTGCCATATACCCTAACCTCCTGTATAATATGGGGCGTATCATTTCGTATACTGTAATAGGCGGTATTGTAGGTGCATTGGGTTCCGTTATTAGTCTTGGGGGCGGATTTCGTGGTGCAGTAGCAATATTTGCAGGTGTATTCATGATGATAATGGGACTTAACATGATGAATGTATTTCCTTCTTTAAGAAGATTTACTATTAAGATGCCAAAATTCCTTGGAAGAAAAATAGGTAAGAAGAAGGAAGAAAGTCATTCCTCCTTTTATATCGGACTTTTAAATGGACTTATGCCCTGCGGGCCATTGCAAAGTATGCAATTATTTGCACTATCCACCGGAAGCTTTTTCTATGGCGCATTATCCATGTTCCTGTTCAGTTTAGGAACCGTTCCTCTTATGTTTGGACTAGGAGCATTAAGCAGTAAACTAAATAAGAAATTCACGGATAAAATGATGTCCATTTGTGCTGTTTTAGTTGTTGTTTTAGGAATTGGAATGTTAAGCAACGGGCTGGCATTATCCGGTGTGGCATTACCGTTTCAAAATAGCGGTGGTGAGGCTGCAGCTTCACAGATAAAAGACGGTGTTCAAACCATAATCACTCCTCTGGATTTTGGTACATATCCTCAGATAACCGTAAAAAAAGGTATTCCGGTTAAGTGGATAATTCAAGCAGAAAAAGGCAAAATTAATGGATGTAATAATGAATTTATTATACCAAAGTACGGTCTTGAAATAAAACTTCATGAAGGAGAGAATCTAATCGAATTTACTCCTACGGAAGCTGGCCAGATAGGCTATAGCTGTTGGATGGGTATGATACGAAGCACCATAACAGTGGTAGAATAAATTTTTGTATAATTGGCTCACTTGAAGTGAATTTCTGATTCACATCAGGTGAGCTTCCACTTGTAGGTTCCAACAAGGGAAAGTAATCAAGCGATACAGTAGTTGATAAATTTTATTAATAAAAGCACTTGACATACAAATACAATAGGTGTAATATGAAATCATCAAAGACACCCCCACCCAGGGGGTATGGGATGAGGTGAAAGAATGAATGGCGAAAAAGAGAATGCCTTAAAAACTTTAAAGATCGCAAAGGGTCAAATTGAAGCAACAATAAAGATGCTTGAAGAAGAGCGCTACTGTGTAGATGTATCCAATCAGATCGTAGCTACCCAATCTCTTTTAAAGAAAGCGAATCTATTGATTATAAAGCAGCATATGAATCACTGTGTTATGGAAGCTTTTGAACATGACAAAGGAAGTGAGAAGATAGACGAAGTAATAGACCTTTTATCAAAAGTAATAGGTAAGTAATATAAAGTCAGGTAGTGATTCATTGCCTGATATAGAACTATAAAGGAGGGAAAAGATTTGGCAAGTAAAACATTAAAAATAGAAGGAATGACCTGTGCTTCTTGCGCAAAGGCAGTTGAAAGAGCAACGAAAAAACTGCAGGGTGTTACAGAGTCAAGCGTTAATTTAGCAACAGAAAAGTTAAGTATCAGCTTTGATGAAGCTAAAGTTACTGTTGAAGATATTCAGGGAGCAATTGATAAAGCAGGCTATAAGGCATTAAACGATAATGCTGCCAAGACATTAAAAGTACAGGGAATGACTTGTGCATCCTGTGCTAAGAACATTGAAAGGGTTACAAGAAAACTGGAGGGTGTAGAAGAATCCAATGTTAACTATGCCACTGAGAAACTAACCATCAGTTATGACTCTTCTAAACTCAGAATGTCAGATATAAAAAAGGCTGTTGAGAAGGCAGGGTATAAGCTGATAGAAGAAGAAACTTCAGTAGACGCAGATAAGGAAAGAAAAGAAAAAGAGATAAAGACATTATGGAAGAAATTTATTGTATCTGCCATATTTACTGTGCCATTGCTTTATATAGCCATGGGTCATATGGTAGGTCTTCCCCTTCCTGGATTCCTACATCCGGATATGCATCCTGTAACCTTTGCTTTAGTGCAATTAGCATTAACAATTCCGGTTGTTATTGCAGGCAACAAATATTACAGAGTTGGATTTAAATCCTTATTCAGAGGAAGCCCCAATATGGATTCCCTGATCGCAATCGGTACTTCCGCCGCTATCCTTTATGGTATATTTGCTACCTACAAAATACTGGGAGGAGAAAGTCACTATGCAATGGATTTATACTTTGAATCCGCAGGTGTTATTATTACTTTAATTACACTGGGTAAATATTTGGAAGCGGTGTCAAAAGGCAAAACCTCAGAAGCTATTAAGAAACTTATGGGACTTCAGCCTAAAACAGCCATTATCATCAGAAATGGAGTAGAAGTTGAGATGCCTATTGATGAAGTGGAAGCAGGAGACATTATCGTCGTAAAACCAGGTGAAAAGATGCCGGTAGACGGTGAAGTAATCGAAGGCATGACTTCCGTTGATGAATCCATGTTAACCGGTGAAAGTATTCCCGTTGAAAAAAATGTTGGTGATAAAATCATAGGCGCAAGTATTAATAAAAATGGTTCCATCAAATATAAAGCAACTAAAGTCGGTAAAGATACCGCACTTGCACAAATCATTCAACTGGTAGAAGATGCTCAGGGCTCCAAAGCCCCTATTGCTAAAATGGCGGATATTATATCCGGATACTTTGTTCCAATTGTTATCACATTAGCTGTAATATCCGGTTTGGCTTGGTATTTCTTTGGCGGCGAATCAGCAATATTTGCAATTACTATATTTATATCTGTTCTTGTTATAGCCTGCCCATGTGCTTTAGGTCTTGCTACACCAACGGCTATCATGGTAGGTACCGGTAAAGGCGCAGAACATGGAGTATTAATTAAAAGCGGTGTTGCCTTAGAAACAGCACATAAGATACAAACAATCGTATTCGACAAAACAGGTACTATTACAGAGGGTAAACCTAAGGTAACTGATGTAGTGGTGACAAATGGCATTACTAAAGATGATTTATTACAATTAGCAGCTTCTGCTGAAAAAGGTTCGGAACATCCCCTTGGTGAAGCCATTGTAAAAGGTGCAGAAGAGAAGGGCCTTACCTTTAAGAAATTGGATGCTTTTAAAGCAATTCCTGGATTAGGAATTGAAGTTACAGTAGAAACTAAAAAACTTCTTCTTGGTAATATAAAACTAATGCAGGATAGAAATATATCCTTAGAAAGCTTGGAGGAAATCTCTGATAAACTTGCTTCAGAAGGTAAAACACCTATGTATATTGCAATTGATGAAAAAATAGCTGGAATCGTAGCAGTTGCAGATACGGTAAAAGAAAACAGTAAGAAGGCAATTGGCAGACTCCACCAGATGGGAATTGAAGTTGCCATGATTACCGGTGATAACAGGAGAACTGCAGAAGCAATTGCAAAACAAGTAGGTATTGACAGAATATTAGCGGAAGTATTACCACAGGATAAAGCAAACGAAGTGAAAAAACTTCAGGCAGAAGGCAAGAAGGTTGCTATGGTTGGTGACGGTATTAATGATGCTCCTGCTTTAGCACAGGCAGATATCGGTATTGCAATCGGTTCCGGCACCGATGTTGCTATGGAATCTGCAGATATTGTATTAATGAGAAGTGATTTAATGGATGTTCCAACTGCCATTCAGCTTTCTAAGAGCACCATACGAAACATCAAACAGAATCTATTCTGGGCGTTTGGATATAATACATTAGGAATTCCAGTTGCGATGGGTGTTCTTCATCTCTTTGGAGGACCGCTATTAAATCCTATGATTGCAGCAGCAGCCATGAGCCTTAGTTCCGTATCCGTACTCACTAACGCATTAAGATTAAAGAATTTTAAACCGATAAAATAAATTTAAACCAGTAAAAATAAATCCTTTTATTAAGGGTTCATATAGATGCACTAAATAGTTATATAATTTAAAATCAGGAGGACATTACTATGACAAAGAAAATAGCAATTGAAGGAATGAGCTGTCAGCATTGCGTCAGCCACGTAAAGGAAGCATTAAGTGAACTAAATGGAGTTACAAGTGTAGAGGTTAATTTAGAAGGAAAATCTGCTGTTTTAGAAGCATCCGAAGAAGTAAAGGATGAGGATATTAAATTTGCAGTAGATGATGCTGGATATGAAGTTGTAAATATAGAAAACATGTAAAAAAGTAGATGTGGGCATTGCCCCGGTGTCATTCTTACTGTTTTGTCATTCTAAGTAAAGTTTTACGAGATTGAATTGGAAATTATAAAGTTTTGATTGGCTTAATTTTCACGATTCTGTTTCAGGTACACGCTTAGAATGGCAAAGCAGTGTTTTTTAATTTCTTAAAGAAAGTTTATGGTGTTATGTTTCAGCTTTAATTATATCTTTGCAAGGATAGTTTATAGTTCTATGGCAGTTTAAGAAAGGGGAAAATTATGTTTAAAAGAATAAAACAGGCAATCGATAAATATTTTCAAGATATGGCGAAAGAAAATGAACAGCTCTATGGAAAAGAAAGAATGGATTGCTGTAAATTGAATAAATCCAAGAAGGGGTAATCCTATGGGTACCGGTTCCAAAAGAATTTTAGTTGTAGATGATGAAGTCAAAATTGTTGAATTTACAGAAGTTTACCTTATTAACAGTGGTTATGAAGTATATAAAGCATACACAGGCAAGGAAGCCCTTGCCTTATTTCAAACCCAAAAAATTGATCTTGTATTATTAGATTTAATGCTGCCGGATATTAGTGGTGAGCAAATCTGTAATGAGATTAGGAGGATTTCCAAGGTTCCTATTATTATGCTTACAGCAAAATCCGGTGATGAAAATATTATTCATGGACTGGATATTGGTGCAGACGATTATATGACGAAGCCCTTTAGCCCAAGGCAAATGGTTGCAAGGGTAAATGCTTTGCTGCGAAGAGTTCAGGAAGAAATTGCTTCAGACCAAAAGAAATGTATTTTAGCCTTTCATGAAGATGACTTAATTATCAATCACTCTGATTATACTGTTAAAAAGGCAGGAGAAACTATCAGCCTTACACCCAGTGAGTTTAAGATCTTGTATACTTTAGCCCACCGCCCTAACAAAGTATTTACCAGAGAAGAGTTAATCCATATTGCTTTTGATGACGATTATCTGGGATACGACAGAACCATAGACTCTCACATTAAAAATCTGCGTGCTAAAATAGAAGATAATTCAAAAGAATGTACGTATATATTAACTGTCCGAGGTGTTGGCTATAAATTTGGAGGTGACTAAACTGGGTTTCTCATTAAGAAGTAAATTAACAATATCCTATATATTCATTGTTGTAACAGTTGTAGGCCTTATAAGCTTAATGGCTAATATCAGCGTACAGAACAAATTTCAGGATTTTGTAATACACAAACAGAATAAACAGACCCAGGAGATTTTGGAACAAATTTCTTTGAGCTATGATGAAAATTTGGACTGGGACACCAACTACATTGGAATTGTAGGAATGAATGCTTTGCAAAACGGTCTGATTATTAAAGTAGAAAATAATAATAATCAAAGTATTTGGTCAGCCAATGAACATAATCATGGTTTATGCCAGGATATGATAACAAATATGTGGAGTAATATGAACCAATATTCTGGTAAATGGGAAGGCAGATACCAGGAAAAGGTATATCCAATTATCAGTAAGGGTGAAACCATCGGTACCCTTACAACCGGTTTTGTAGGACCTTATTATTTTACGGATGAAGAATTAATATTTATAGAAGCATTGAATCATTTATTCATAGGGATCGGTATCGGTTCTCTGGTATTAGCCTTTGGTTTGGGAATACTTATGTCCTATCGAATCAGCAAACCTCTCAATAAGGCAGCCAATAAAGCAGCATTACTATCGCAGGGGAAATATAAGGAGAAGCTTACGGATGCATCCAATACGAAAGAAATAAGTATTTTAATGAACACCATCAACAATCTTTCCGATGCTTTAGAACATAAAGAGCAATTACGTAAACAGCTGACTCAGGATGTTGCCCATGAATTAAGGACTCCCCTCACCTCTGTACAGGGTACGATGGAAGCCATGTTAGATGGAATCTGGGAAGTGGATAAAGAAAGACTGACAAGCTGTTATGATGAAATCATGCGAATCAAACGACTAATAGGAAGTATCGAAGATTTATCCAAAGTGGAAAATGAAAATGCACTTCTTCATAAAGAAAACTTTGACTTATCAAACTTACTTATAAGGCTGTTAAATAATTTTGAAAGTGAATTAGCGGAAAAGGATATAAGTGTGGATTATGACCGCCGATCGGTATACCTTAATGCTGACCAGGACAAAATGAGCCAGGTATTCAATAACCTAATATCCAATGCAATCAAGTATTCTGATAAAGGGGGCAAAATCCAAATCCATATTTCCGATTCTCATAAGAAGGTTGAGATTAGGGTGAAAGATATCGGAAAAGGAATCAGCCAAGAGGATCTTCCACATATATTTGAACGTTTCTACCGTGCAGATAAATCAAGAAACAGAAATACGGGCGGTATAGGTATAGGTTTAACTATTACCAAAACCATTATTGAAGCCCATGAAGGGACTATAGATGTTGAAAGTAAGTTAGGAGAAGGAACGGAATTTATCATAATACTTCAACGTTGAGAAATAAACTAAAGAATAAATAAAAGTAATAGAGACTGTAAATAAATAAGTATCATTCTTAACCTGTAAGATGAAAATCTTAATTAATAAATTTCATTTAATCAGGTTTAGAATGACACTTATTAGCTGCTACATTAAGTTAATTACTTATATTTTTAATCTTCCTGCATCGCTGATTTAGCTAATTCTTTATCTTCTTTACTCGCTGGGAAAAGAAGACTTGCTAAAATTGAAACAATACAACATACAGCCGCTGGTGAACTTATAAGAGGTTGTACTGCAACAAGGAATGGCTGTAAAAACTGTGGAAATGTATCAATAGCAAGATTCATAGCGGTAAGGCCGATACCAAAAGAGAATGTAATACCAACTATAGTTGCGTTTCTTTCAGAGAAGCCTGCCTTAGCTATCATTTTAATACCATTTAATGTAATCATAGCAAATACGGATATGATAGCACCACCCAATACAGCATCCGGTATTGTCTGAAACACAGCTGCAAGTTTTGGAAACAAACCGCAAATTGCGAGAAAGATTGCACCAACAGCAATACACCATTTGTTTACGATTTTAGTCATTGCAATGATTCCGGCATTTTGTCCGAAAGCGGTATTAGGCATAGCATTACAGCAGTTTGCTAATGTCGAACCAAGTGCATCTGCTAAAATAGCTCCTGATGTTTCTTCTGGACTTGGCTCACGGTCAAAAGCGGCTATAGTGATACCACCTGTATTTCCTATAGTTTCAAGCCCTGAAATTACATAGAACAATGCGAAATTCAATATGCCGGAAATAGAAAATTTCAATCCAAAGTGGAAAGGAAGGGGTACTGCTACAATCCCTGCTGCATTGATAGCACTAAAGTCAACCATTCCAAGAGGTATTGCTACAATGTATCCAACAGCTAAAGAGATAAGAAGAGCAGAATTCTTTACAATTCCTTTTCCAAACTTTTGAAGCACAAGTACAAGTACAAATACAAAAAATGCAACCCCCAAATTTCGTGCCGATCCAAATATACCTGTAAATCGATATTTATCTGGATTAGCAGCAAAAGCAGCACTGTCTGCCGCTGCGGCTGAACCGCCGTTAAAATAATTTGCACCAGCACTTAAAAGATTAAGTCCTATAGCAATAAGGGTAGTTCCAACAACAATTGGAGAAAATAAATTTGAAAGTTTTTTGTAAAAGAACCCCATCAAAACTTCTGTCATACTACCAACAATTGAACATCCCAGAACTAAAGCATATATATCTCTAGGATCGGTAAGCCCTATGGATGGAGCTATTTCTGTTGCGACTATACTTGCTACTGCTACGAAAGCAAAGGAGGTTCCCATTACAATTGGCAAGTTAGCACCAATCCTATAGCTTTTTCCAAGTTTAATAGGATATAACTGAATTAATGTTGTAAGTCCTGAAACTATCATAGCCGAAGAAAGCATAATAGTCTTATCTTCTGGTGCAAGACCGCATATACTTGCAATAATAAGTATGGGTGCCAAATTACCTGTAAACATCGCGAGGATGTGCTGAAGACCGAGTGGAAATGCTACTGATAAACTAGGTTTCCCCTCCATCTGATAGATCAATTTTTTATCTTCTGAATTACCCATTTAAAGCTTCTCCTTTCAAACAAAAAAATACCTTTTCTATCTTTCTATCTCTAATATTTTCTTTATATCATCCGTTTATTTATCTAACCATGTATAATATGATGATTTTTGACAAGTATTTAACATACATAAATCATCTAAAAACTTTCTAATATGACTTTTCCCAATATTTAATGACTTCATATTTGGTTTAATACGGAATGCCCCAAAAAATTCCTGCAATATATGCAGATAGTATATAACCTCCTTCCATAATATTAAGTTTTGTGTCTTTTCTGTAACAAGTATTTCCTTAAAACACAATTTGTAATAACATTTTTACTAAATTCCCCCTAAGAATATCATGTTAATTATATCACATTGGTAAAAATCCGAAAGGGGATAATCTTACCATTTAATACAAAAAATAATCTTGTTATTGGTAAATGAAATGATAATGGTGTATTTATGCTAATAAAAGCAATCACTTATGGGTTTAAAAAATATTATTTAAATATTATTTTAAATATATTAATTGTTAGAACGAAAGGAATATTCACAATGTTGGTCTAATCTTACTACTATGCTTAACGGTTTTTGCTTTTTTAGTGATTTGATTTAAAAGAACTATTATAAATATATGAGATAGGATAGATAAGAAAAGAATGAAAAAGAAAAGTATTCGATTTTTCTGACTTTTTGAGAGTTGATTAACCTATGAGATATGAAAAACAGTTGACAGATATCCTGCTTCAAAAAGTAGGATATCTGCCAAAAACAAGATCTATAACGACATAAATTAAAAACAAGATTTATAACGACATAAATTAAAAACAAAGATTTATAAAGGACATAAATTGATATATGATTTTATTGCACTACCCACAAATTTTGCGGCGCCTTCACCATATATTTTGTCATTAGCCTCAATAATCGCCTCATTAGTAAGATAGCCTTCCGCCACCATATCCCAATAATTATCTCCCATATCAAGGCCAAAAGTAGTTTCATTGAATAAGTCTACAATATCCTTTACAATATCCTGTACTTCTTTCGATGAAACATCTCTTGTCAAATCCGAAGTGAGTTTCTTATTTAACTCTGTATTTTTAGCTACATAATCAATGTCGCTATTTTTTAAAGAATTTATTTTTTCTATTGTTTCTGAAAAGTTATCTAGATTTTTCTTCATTGCTTCTGTATATTTTTCAATACTGCCATATTGCTTTATTGCTATCTTGGCTATTTCTGATTCTTTATTTTCGAAAAGCTCTGTCATTTTATCAAATTCTTTTACACTTCCCCATTGCTTAATAATCTCGTCTGTGTGGGTTTCTCTAAATTTTTGCAATGCATTAAAATATTCACTCATATCAAATTCTTTAAAACTCATACATTTTTCTCCTTTCTCCAGTCTTTCTAATAATTCCAATAATCCATTAAGCCTATCTCTCTTTGCCTGAATAAGCTCTTTTTGTTGTCTATAGGCTTGTATTTTATCGTAATTTGGATTTTCTATTATCTCTTTTATATCTTTTAACTGAAAATCCAGTTCTTTAAAAAATAAAATCTGCTGTAAAACCTCAAGTGAATCGTCATTATAAAGTCTGTATCCGGCATCGGTAACTTGACTTGGTTTAAATAGACCAATCTCATCATAGTATTGCAATGTTCGGATACTAATCCCGGTTAACTGTGAAACTTGCTTCACTGTTTTCATGCTCATCACTCCTAAACTAATTTTTAGGATTTCAAACCATAAAAGGCTTTGCCGGCTTTAAGTCTTCTATTGGTTAACCATCCCAATTCATATAATACACTATCACGCAACGTGAGGGTCAACAACTTTTAATACATTTAAATACATTTAAACATTTAAAACATTTAAATGTTTTTTGTACTTTTAGATTAATAGTAGTTTTAGGATTTTAAAATTCAACGAATTTCGTCCCAATATTTTCTGTAAAGATTCTATCATGCTCTACTAGCAGTATAGTTGGCTGAAATTCATTAATTAGCTGTTCAATCTGCATACGTGAGAAGATGTCTATAAAGTTTAAAGGTTCATCCCATATATACAGATGTGCCTGCTCACAAAGGCTTTTTGCAATTAAGACTTTTTTCTTCTGCCCCCCACTATAGTTTTCCATTGGTTTTTCAAACTGCACACGTTCAAAATCCAGTTTTCTAAGAAGGGCTTTAAACAGGGTTTCATCTAATTCCTTATTATAAATAAAATCGTCTAAAGTTCCTTTTAGGTGAGAAGTATCCTGAGATACATAGGAGATTTTAAGTCCACTTGCTATTTCCAGGGTGCCGGTAGTTTTAATGTCCTCACCTAAAATCTTCTTAATAATACTGGATTTGCCGCATCCATTCCGGCCTTGTAAAATAACACGATCACCATTACCAATGGAAAAATTCAGATCCCTTGTTATCTTCTTATCATCATAATATATTGCAAGGTCTTTTGCCATTACCAGAATATCTTTGTGATGGATTAATGAGATAATCTTTAAATTATCAACCGTTTCAATGTTTTTCAATAACTTAGATTTTTCCTCTATTGCATGTTCCTGTCTGCGTTCCAGATTTTTTCGTCGCTGCTGCATTCGCCTTGATTTTTCACCAATATAACAACGGGTGTCAATGTTTTTTTCTGTATTTGGATCCCGGCCGATTTTGGTTGCTTCTACTTTATCCGCCCAATTACCAGCAGCTTTGGCGGATTGATTCAATCGTCGGATTTCTTTCTTTAGTTTTTCATTTTCAGCTAGTTCAAACTCATCCTGCCTTTTCTTATTTTCCCACCAGGAGCTAAAATTACCTTGTTCTACAGTTATATTTTCTTTATTAATAACCAGCACATGGTCGATACAAGAGTCTAAGAAATCTCGGTCATGAGATACCAGGATAAAACCTTGTTTGCTGTTAAGGTAGTCTTTTACCACATCTCTTGTGGGCATATCAAGGTGATTGGTAGGTTCATCTATCAGTAAAAACTGGTTTTCTCTGGAAAATAAAACAGCTAACATAACCTTTGTCTGTTCTCCGTTACTTAGCGTGGAAAAAGGACGATATAAAACCTCAGCATCCACTTCAATTAGTGTCAGTTCCCTGCAGACTTTCCATAATTCATAATCGGGATAAAGTTCTTCTATAATATCAATGGTATTATTCTTCTTATTTTCTTCTGGTATTTTAAAAGGAAAATAATCAAAAGAAACGCTGGCACTGATATGGCCGCTATATTCATATTTGTCTAAAAGTAGATTTAGGAAAGTGGTCTTACCCCTTCCGTTTCGCCCGATAAATCCAAGTTTCCATTCTGTATCTATCTGAAAAGAAACATTTTCAAAAATATTATCATAACTGCCATCATAGCAGAATGTTAAATTGCTTACATTAATCTGTGACATAATAACCTCGATTCCGGTGCTTAACACCTTTTATTTTATTCTGATTATTAGAATAAAAAATAGGATGCAAGAAGAATCTGCATCCTAATAAGGTCTTATAAATCCATGTTGAGGTTTCATAAAGGATTTACACAGTCATTATATTTACACTAAATAAAATATTGAACCATGTAAATTACCAAACTATATATTCGTAATATATATATATATTTATTTATGAAAAGATTAGAAGACAGTTTCTTGCAATAAGCATAAAAAGAGAAGCAGCGGTATCTGCTATCAAATATGCTCCTATATTTCATTCATTATTTGCAAGAAGTATTCTCCATCTTTTCATCTCCAATCATTTTATATCATTATGGTCATTTTAACAAAGAATAAATATGAAGTCAATATAAATTATAACACAGTATTGTAAACCAAAATAAAAAAATGGTTTACAATTTAAAAAGTTAATGTTATAATTTCCTTATTGGAGGAAATAAAGATGTCGGTAAAGAGCAGAGTATTAGAAGTACTGGAGAAGAATCGTTCCAAAGCCATATCAGGACAAGAATTGGCAGACTACTTGTCTGTATCCCGGGCAGCTATCTGGAAAGCGATTCGTTCCTTAAAGGAAGAAGGCTATCAGATCGAAGCCACAACCAATAAGGGTTATCTACTTTTGGATAACAACGATATATTGTCAGGAGAGGGAATTAAAACTTATTTGAGGCCGGAATATCAAAATAATCCGATTATTGTATACAAACAGATTGATTCTACTAACCTGCAAGGGAAAAAAATAGCTGCCACCGGTACAAAACATGGAACCGTTATATTAGCAGAAGAGCAGACAGAAGGAAGAGGCAGGCTTGGAAGAAACTTTTTTTCTCCTGCACAAACTGGAATTTATATGAGTATTATTTTAAAACCTCAAAAATCACTGAATGATTTTTTGTTGATTACAGTTGCAGCAGCGGTAGGAGTATGCAGGGTAATAAAGAGATTAACAGGTAGGGAACCTCAAATAAAATGGGTTAATGATATATTTCTGGATAATAGGAAAATATGCGGAATCCTTACGGAAGCAGTCAGTAATTTTGAAATTGGTATGGTAGAAAGTGTTATATTGGGAATTGGATTAAATATTAAAACTGATGAGAATCAATTCCCAGAAGAATTGCGTGAAATAGCAGGTTCACTATTTCCGGAGGGTATAACCCGGAATCAGATTGCGGCAGAGATTATCAATGAAATTATGAATCTGTCCGAAAATCTTGAGGATAAATCCTTAATAGTAGAGTATAAAGAGTATTCTTTAGTGCTTGGAAAAGTAATCAATTACTATAAGAATGGAGAATCCTATACCGCCAAAGCCATTGACATAAATAATCAGGGTAATCTGGTTGTTGAAAATGAACAAGGAGAAACCTACGTTATACAATCTGGTGAAGTAAGTATAGGCAGCAGACAGATGTTGGAAACCTCAAAACATCCATATTAAAGTTAGATGCAAAGCCTTCTTCATTAGCCTAAGTAGAATAGCAAGAACCATAACAAAAAATGTAAAAGTCAATGTAAAGATTTATAAAAATCAAGATTCTTATGAATCTGAAATTCTAAGTAACATGAATTATTAGTATTGAAAATTAAATCAAGAACATAGGATTGGAGTTGCAAATGGAACATATAGAGAAAAAGAATAGAAGTCTTATAAATAACAGAAAAAAGAATAGTAGAAACCGAAATGTTACATTAAATCTAGTTATGACAGGCATGTTTTCCGCTTTGCTAATTGTACTGTCGCAGCTATCTATTCCGACCCCTACCGGTGTACCCATTACATTACAAACCTTTGCAGTGGCAATTACAGGTGTCATTTTAGGTTGGAAGTTTGGCTTTGTATCAACTTTGATTTACATATTATTAGGTATTGCCGGACTGCCGGTATTCGCGAATTTTAAAGCAGGATTACAAGCAATTGCCGGACCTACAGGAGGATTCATTTATGGATTTCTTTTAATGGTTATACTTTGCGGAGTAGGTGCCAAAAGAAAAAACATATTACAGGGAATCTTAATTGGACTAGTGGGGCTTATGGGATGTCATGCATTAGGAATTAACCATTATGCTTTCTTAAGCAATATATCCTTTTGGAAATCGGCCTTACTGGTTTCTATTCCATACCTCATAAAAGATGTGGTATCTATAGTATTGGCTTTTGTGATAGGAATACAAGTGAAAAAATCCATTGGAAATTATGGATATAAACGATAAATAGAATGACACATATACGTATTTGATGTTCTATCTTGGTGCTGTACGTAGCAATTGAAAACATTGTTCCCTTGACCAGTATTTCCGATGGAAGTGGTTCATGTTATAAAATAAGAAAAATTAAATAGGTTTAAACTGCATTTCCCAAGAATTGTGAGGAGCCGTCCTTTACATTTTGAGGGAAATTTTTTTGCATGAAGAAAATATTGTGAAAAATGAGAAAATTTAGTAGAACTATTGACAGAAATAGAAAAAAGGGTTAGAATAAGTTTATGCAAACGGTTGCATAAAGAGACGGAGGATAAAATGGCAGTTACAATTAAAGATATTGCAAAGAAAGTGGGAGTTTCTCCATCCACGGTATCACGGGTGGTAAATGGAAATACTCTGATATCAAAAGAAACAAGGGATAAGATTTTTGCGGCGATGAAGGAGATGGACTATCATCCAAACAGCCTTGCAAGGAATTTGGCCAACGGCAGTACCCATACAATCGGACTGGTGATTGACGCACAGGATGATAATACATTTTCAAATGCTTTTTTTAATAGAAGTGTATATGCAATAGAAACAGTTCTACAGCAAAATGGGTATAACCTGCTAATTACCAATGATAGGGAGGATAAAAATTGTTCTCCCGTAGAAAAGCTAATTTTGGAAAAAAGAGTGGACGGAGTTATTTTACCAAGTTCCAGCGTGACACAAAAGCTTATTGATTTGCTACGGAAAAATGACTTTCCTTTCATTATCCTGGGAGAACCGGAGATTGAAAAGAATGAAACCAGCTGGGTGGATGTAAACAATCTGCTGGGTGGCGAAATGGCAGCAAAACATTTGCTGGGTCAGGGATATGGGTCCATTGCCTTTATTCTGGAGAACCAGGCTACGGTATTTGCCAGAAACCGTGTGCAGGGGTATAGGAAAGCATTGGAGGAGAATGGATGTAAGGTGAATGGGGACTATATCATTGATTGCAAAGGAAATTGCGAGGCAGCCTATGAGTCAGTCAGGGAATTGATATCCTTACAGGAGAAACCGGATGCGGTTTTATGTGCAAATAATATGATTGCCTATCAGGTATTACGTGCACTCAGGGATAATTTAATTTCGGTGCCTGAGGATATGGCAGTTATGTCCTTTGATAATTATCCCTTTGCGGAATATATGGATCCACCTCTTTCTGTGGTGGATGTAGACACATTCCGTTTAGGTGAACAAGCGGCAACGGATTTAATAAAAAAGATTCAAAATGCGGATTATGAAAATCAGCAAACCATGATTGCAACCGAATTAATCTTTAGAGAATCTACGAAAAGAAAAAAATAAGGATGTAAAGAAAGGATAGGATATGTTAAAAGAAGCAATTTCTCATGAAAATACCATACGCTTTGTACATGCAAAATCAAGGGAGTGCTTAAACTTTCGCATCCGGGTCGGAAGGCAGGATATGAAACGATGCCAGCTCATATATTTTTCAAGAACCAATCCGGATGAAAAAAAACGAGTAGATATGATTTGGAAGTACAGGGACCGGTGGTTTGATTATTATGAGGCGGAGGTTTGTTTTAAGAAAGTTGCAAGGTACCAAAAATATTATTTCTGCCTTGAAGACAGAAGGGGCGAAGTGGAATATCTGGGAGTGAATGGTTTTACCGGCACAGAACCGGAGGATGGATTGTTTGAGTTTCTTTATGCCAATGAAGGAGATATTTATGAGATACCAGGCTGGGCAAAGGGACAGATTTTCTATCAGATTTTTCCGGAACGCTTTGCTAACGGAAGAAAGGACAATGACCCGGAGGGCTGTGTGTCCTGGGGCAGCACTCCGACCCGGGAAAATTACATGGGAGGAGATATTGCCGGAATTCGCCGGCATTTGGACTATCTAAAAGAGCTGGGGATTGGGTGCATTTATTTTAACCCTATATTCAAGGGTGACTTTAACCATAAATATGCTACCACGGACTATTATAAGATTGACCCCATGCTTGGAACGGAGGAAGAATTCCGGGAGCTGGTAGCAGCCTGCCATGAAAGAAAAATCAAAGTAATATTGGATGGAGTTTTTAACCACACAGGGATTCATTTTGAACCTTTTCAAGATATTTTAAAGAATCAGGAAGCCTCCAGGTATAAAGAGTGGTTTTATATCACAGAATATCCGGTCAGTATTTCCCACCACAATTATGAGTGTGTGGGAGCTTACAAATGGATGCCCAAGCTGAATACCTCAAACCTGGAGGTGGTGGAATACATATTAAAAGTGATGGAGTACTGGATTCGGGAGTATCATATTGACGGATGGCGTCTGGATGTAGCTGATGAGGTGGATAAGAGGGTATGGCAAAGAGCAAGGGCTTGCTTAAAAGCAAAATATCCTGATTGTCTTTTGCTGGGAGAAACTTGGGGATATGGGCTGAATATGATGCAAGGAGATCAGATGGACAGCGTGATGAACTATGTGTTCCGTGATTTTACCAGAGATTTTTTTGCATATGAAGCTATCGATGCAAGGGAGCTTGACCACAGGATAAACCAGATGCTTTCAGCTTATTTTGGGGAAGCGAAGCATGGATTGTATAATCTGCTGGACAGCCATGATACGGAACGTTTTTTGACTATGAGCAAGGAAGATAAGCGGCGATTGAAGCTCGCTGCTGCATTCCAGTTTTTATTTCCGGGAGCTCCGGCCATTTATTATGGAGATGAAATCGGCATGACAGGAGAAAATGATCCTGATTGCCGGAAAGCAATGAAGTGGGAGCAAGAAGAGCAGGATAGGGAACTTTATAGCTGGTACTGCCGGATGGCGGCACTCAGGAAGAAAGAAAGATGCATCCGGGAAGGAAATTATGTAACGAACCTGTGCGGTGAAAAAGAGGGAGTGTTCGGGTTCATCCGTTATGATGAAGAAGACTGCATTTATGTTGTCTTTAACCGCAGTGAAGAAGAAAACCGGAATTACATTCCTGTCAGAAAGATAGGGAATTACCAGGACCTGGTTACCGGTGAAGAGGCTGTATCCGAGGAAATCATTAAGGGAGAGCATTTCTATAATGGGGATGTTATGGCGTATGAGGGAAAGATAGGAATATACATGGAACCATATGCTGTAAAGATCATAAAAAAAATTAATGGAGGTAGGTAATATGAAAAAAGGAAAAAAAATACTGGCAATTATAATGACAACCGTAATAGGCTTGGCGGCACTCACAGGTTGCAAAAAATCACCAGTAATATCTGAAACTGGCCAGACGACCAAGGAATCAGCGGAAACAAAAAAAACAGGGCAAAAAGAAGTTACAATTAACTTCTGGCATCATTATAGCGCCCAATCAGCAGAAAATACAACTCTTGAGACAGTTTTAATTCCCAAGTTTGAAGAAGAGAATCCAGGGATAAAGGTAAACCCGGTATCTCATGAATGGGCAGATTTGCATGAAAAAATATTAATCAGTGCAAAATCAAATACATTGCCGGATGTTGCAAGGCTTGACAGCGCATGGATTCCGGAATTCCACAAAATGGGAACCCTTGTAGCGCTGGATGAAGAAATAAGCGACTTTTCATCCGTGGCAGATGGATTATTGGAAAGTGCCATGGCTACAGCAAACATAGGCGGGCACGCATATGGGCTGGCGTTAAATACAAATACAAAAATCTTATTTTATAATACAGAAGCCTTCCGGAAAGCGGGGCTGGATGCACCCCAAAATATGGAGGACTTTGTGAATGCGATAAAGACATTATCCGGCACCAACGAAAATGGGCAGACAGTATGGGGTTATAATGAACCGGCACTTGTAGGCTGGAATCTCTGCCCCTTTATCTGGAGTTTCGGCGGGGAACTGACCAACCCGGAACAAACAAAGGCCAGCGGATATATTAACAGTGATAAAACCGTTGCAGCAATCCAGATGCTTGCCGACCTTTATAAAGCCGGGGCAATTACCGGATGGAACAGCGGGGATATCCCAATGACCGATGGGTTTGGTACCGGCCGGTATATGATGATGCTGGAAGGCCCGTGGAAAGTTGCAGAGCTGGCAGGAGCATATCCGGATATGAAGTATGGAACTGTTGATATGCCGGCCGGCGATGGGGGGTCACACTCGGTACTTGGAGGTGAGGATATTGCTATGTTTAATTCGGCCAACAAAGAGGCCGCATGGAAATTCATGAAATTTATGACAGATGAATATGCCCAGATAGCGATGGCAAAATGCGGACAGATTCCTGTTAACAAAAAAGCATTGGAAAACGATATGGTAAAGCAGGCCGACTTTGCTCCGTTCCTGGAAGCCATTAAAAATGCAAAATCACGTCCTACCGTTGCAAGCTGGTCTGAAATCGACAATGAATTGTCTGTTGCAGTCACAGCCGTTATGAACGGGGATAAGACTGCAACAGAAGCAATGGATGAGCTTGCCGTAAAGGTAGATGCATTGCTTACAGCTGAATGAACATGAGTTTTCTCATTTCATTATACTATGATAGAAACCTCAAGTCAATGTGAAATGGCAAACATAATGGGCAGAGAAGGGAACAGAAGAGCAAAGTAGAAGGCGTAATAAGCATAGACAGACTGGATGAAAGAGGAAGAACGGATGCAACAGACAGAACAGGGCAGTAAGTATAACTGATGCATAAGAAATGGAGAAAGATGAAATATGAATAAGACAGCAAAGGGGAAGCAGTGGCAGATTGCGATGCTGCTCCTTCCCGGGTTCTTGGTTTTTGGGGTGTTTACAGTATACCCTCTCATAAAGCTTTTTATCATGAGTTTTTTTAAATGGGACTTCGGTTCTATGCTGGAGCAGCAATTTATCGGGTTGCAAAATTATAAAGAGGTTATATCGGATTCCTATTTTCGCATTTCCTTTGTGAACACGCTGGTATATACTCTTGTAACTGTACCGGCACAGATGGCACTTGGTCTTTTGGTAGCACTTTGTATCAATAGCATTACCCATCTAAAGGTGACCTTCCGGGTTCTTTACTATTTGCCGGTAATTACCTCTTGGGTAATTGCGTCCCTGGTATTTAAGTATATTTTCAACACCGAAGGTATGCTTAACTATATTCTATTTAATGTTCTGCATCTTACGGAGCATAATATCCGGTGGCTGGACAGCAGATGGGGAGGGCTGAGCGTTGCCATGCTGCTTGGGACATGGAAAGGAATCGGCTGGAATATGGTGGTTTTTCTGGCGGCCTTACAGACTGTTCCCACGGAGCTTTATGAGGTTGCAGGAATTGATGGTGCAGGTGCTGTTAAAAAGTTTTTTCATGTAACCATTCCAAGCATTAGGGGAACCATACTGTTTGCTCTGGTCATGCTGACAATCGGAGGTTTTAACGTATTTACCTCCATTAAAATGATAACCGGGGGCGAACCGGGGCATCAGACCGACACCATACTCACCTGGATGTATTACAAAGCTTTCAGTACCGGTAAGTTTGGCTATTCGGCGGCGCTTTCCTTCATTGTTGCGGTTTGCCTGGCGATTTTAGCGGCAGTTCAGTTCCGGTTAATGAAGAACAGGGAAGAGGGGTAGGAAAAAAATGAAAAGAAAGTTAAAACATAAAATAGTAAAAGAAATCCTCCTCTTCCTTTTACTTACGGCGGGACTTCTTATCGTTGTGATGCCCATGATATATATGGTAAGTACCTCCTTAAAGCCAAATGGAGCCTTATATGAATTTCCTCCACGGTTTTTCCCAAGGATTAAGGAGGTAACCCTAGAAAATTATCAGTATATTATCGGAGAAGGAAGATTCTACATAAATTTTGTGAACAGCATTGTTGTTTCGGTTACAACGGTGGCAGCGGCAGCTTTAATAGCAGCAGCCTTGGGATTTTGCATTGCCCGGTTTGATTTTTTAGGAAAGAACCTGTTATTCGTATTCATCATACTAACGATGATTATCCCTGGTATGACGCTGATTGTTCCCCAATACGAATTGGCTGTATGGCTCAAGGTAATAGGTAAGCTTACGGGGCTGATTCCCTTTTATATTGCATGGGTGATCCCTTATTCCACTTTTATGATTAAAGGATTTGTTGAAACCGTACCGAGGGAGTTGGATGAAGCAGTTTATATTGATGGAGGATCGGTTTTTACAGTGTTCTTCCGGATTATACTGCCTTTAACAAAACCGGGGATTGCCTCCGTATCCATCTTCAATTTTTTAACAGCCTGGGAGGAGTTTCCCTGGGCAAATACGGTAATCAATGATAATGCAAAGCGGACATTGCCTATTGCAATTTCAGGCTTCTTTGGACAGCATCAATTTACCCAATGGGGATATGTTTTTGCTCTTTCTGTTCTTAGCTTAATTCCAATTTTGATGGTTTTTATCTTTTGTCAAAAGTTTTTTGTGGCCGGTCTTACAACCGGCAGTGTAAAAGGGTAACGTATAATCCCGCAGCAGGTATGCGGGCCAGAGAAATCCCATATTTGGGTGGAAAGGGGCTTTTATGAACTTAAGGAAAAGAATATCAGCTGCTTTAATGGTAGTGGTACTTTCATTGTCGTCCTTGCTTATTAATCCTTTACCAATCAATACAGCAGCGGAAGGTGCGGTTGTATCTGCACAGGCCTTAGGAGTTACCAACAAAAGTGCTTTAAATGAGACAGATATTGTTTACATGGTTTTAACAGACCGTTTTTATGATGGGAACCCAGCCAACAATGGAACACTGAATGCAGAGTACCGCCCGGGTGAGTTAAAATACACTCAGGGAGGGGATTGGGTAGGATTAAAATCAAAGCTTAATTACATCAAGAATCTTGGTGTAACGGCAATCTGGATTTCACCGCCATCTGAAAATGAGCTGTTTAGCCGGGACGGAAGCGAATCCGGTTACCATGGATATTTTACAAAGGACTATTACAACCCGGATCCTCATTACGGAACTAAACAAGATCTGATTGACCTGGTAGATGAGGCACATAATCTGGGACTTAAGGTGATTTTGGATGTGGTACCAAATCATATGGCAGATTATCTGGAACCTTATGCTTCTTCCTATTCATCTCCCAGCTATCAGCCTGCGGCGCCTTTTAATAATCCATCCTGGTTCCATCAAAACGGAGATATCCTAGATTGGAACAATGAGTGGCAGGTGCAGAACTGTGATCTGGGTGGACTTGATGACATCGACCATTCTAATCCGGATGCACGGGCGGCAATTAAAGATGTGTATAAGATGTGGGTTGACGACACGGGAGTGGATGGCGTCAGAGTAGATGCGGCAAGATCAGTGGACAAGAACTTCCTGAGGGAGTTTGAGGAATATCTTGGTGTTCCAAGTTTCGGAGAAATCTTCGTGGGAGATGTTGACTATGTCAGCGATTATCAGAACTATGAATGGGGTGTGCTTGATTTTCCACTGTTTTTCCAGGCACGGGAAGTATTTGCAAATGATGCAAGTTTTTATAATGTGAAGGCTATTTTAGACCAGGATTACAAGTATAATAACGTAAATCGCTTGGTAACATTTATTGATAATCATGATAGGGACCGCTTTTTATGCCTTGCAAATGATAATTACCAAAAGCTCCGTCTAGCTTTGACCTTTTTGTTCACCACAAGGGGAATCCCGGATGTATATTATGGCACGGAGCAAGAGTGCTATGGTGGAGGAAAGCCAACGGAATGGGCTGGAATCGCAAATAAGGAAAACAGGGAAGTCATGCCAGGGTTTTCAGAGGATGGAGAAATTTTTAAGTATATCCAGAAGCTGACCAGCATCAGGAAGGACTATGCCTGCTTAAGCAATGGAACCCAAAGGGAAATGTGGGTGGAAGATAATATTTATGCATATTCCAGAAGGGATGACAGTACAGGTCAGGAAATCATTACTGTAATTAACAATGGGACAAGCAATGAGACAAGAAACATTCCAATCCGGGCAGAAAGCTCTATTTCCATCGGAACCAAGCTTACCAACCTATTGGATACTGCTGTCACAACAAATGTCATAAGCGGCTCTGTTACCGGAAAACAGATTTCATTGACCATCCCGGCAAAAACAGCCTATGTATTTACTACGGACAATGTATCGCCATATACACCGCCGGCAAAAACAATTACAACAATCCGCGTGCATTATGACGTTGGTCTTGGTAATACTATGTACCTTAGAGGAGGCATTTATCCGCTCTGGTGGGACAAAGGCAGGTCTATGCTTAATATTTCTTCGGATGTATGGGTTTATGAAATTGAGCGTTACGCTGCAGGAGAGGTCTTTGAGTTCAAACCATTGATTAATGATACCACATGGTCAATCGGAAACAATTTTATTGGTGTAGGCGGACAAACAATCGATATTTATCCGAATTTTTAAGGTGGTTTTATTGTTGTATTACACTAAAAATAAACTAAATGGAATGAGCCCTGTACAATACAGGATTCAATCCTCGTTAGTAGCATAATAAAAAGTTAGGTTATTAACAATAGTACGCTTTGCCCAATATGAGGTATTCAGACCATAGAGAGCGGGGGATATTGTATATTGCTTGTTCCATATAGAAATTCGATGGTTCTAATACGAT